>JANJVX010000295.1 GCA_024709845.1 Burkholderiaceae bacterium
TGGCGCAGGGCTATTGCTTTGCCAAGCCCATGCCGGTGGCCGAGTTCATCCAGTGGCTGGAAACCTGGCAGCCCCCCAGCATGGGCGTGCGCCAGCACGGCAGTTGAACGCGGATTCCCCGTGAAGCGCGTCGCTAATGCTACCGGGGTGTGGGCGGCACAATTGCGGCGCTTTTCAGCCAGCGGCACGCGCCTGCACGGGTCAGCAGGGCATGTCTTGCAAAAATAGCCGCAGACGACCAATCAAAGGGCGTGTGCAGCTATATTTTCAGGAGCAAATCACTGCCATGGTCACGCCTCGACCAATGCCTTGACCTGCTGCAGTGCGGCCGGGTCTTCCATGGTGGTCAGGTCGCCCGGGTCGCGGCGTTCGGCCACGGCCTGCAGGGCGCGGCGCAGCAGCTTGCCGCTGCGCGTCTTGGGCAGCGTGGTGACGAAGAACACGCGCGAGGGCCGGGCCACGGCGCCCAGTTGCCCGTCCACCACCTTCATCACTTCGCCTTCGAGCTTGAGGCGCGCGGCGTCGCTGTCCAGGCCCGTGGCGTCGCGCGGCACGGCGAAGGCCATGGCGACCTGGCCCTTGAGCTGGTCGGCCACGCCCACCACGGCCACTTCGGCGATGTTGGGGTGGGACGAGATCGATTCCTCGATCTCCCGCGTGCCCAGGCGGTGGCCGGCGACGTTGATCACGTCGTCGGTGCGGCCCAGGATGAAGTGGTAGCCGTCGGCATCGCGGATGCCCCAGTCGAAGGTGCTGTAGATCAGGCGGCCGGGGATGCTCTTCCAGTAGGTGTTGACGAAGCGCGCGTCGTCGCGCCACACCGTCTGCATGCAGCCCGGGGGCAGCGGGCCTTCGATGGCGACCACGCCCTTCTGGTTGGCACCCGTCAGTTCCTCGCCCGTGGCCTCGTCGATCAGCTTCACGGCATAGCCGTACATGGCCTTGCCGGGGCTGCCGAAGCGCGTGGACTGCTTCTCCACGCCGTTGGCCAGCGTGAGGATGGGCCAGCCGGTCTCGGTCTGCCAGTAGTTGTCGATGATGGGCACCTGCAGCGCATCGCTGATCCACTGGGCCGTGGGCTCGTCCAGCGGCTCGCCGGCCAGCCACAGGGCCTTGAGGGTGGAGACGTCGTACTTCTTGAGCCAGGAGGCGTCCTGCTTCTTCAGCACGCGCACCGCCGTGGGGGCCGAGAACATGTGCGTGACCTTGTACTTCTCGACGATGCTCCACCACACGCCCGCGTCGGGGCGGATGGGCAGGCCTTCGTACATGATGGTCGTCATGCCCGCGATCAGCGGACCGTAGATGATGTAGCTGTGCCCCACCACCCAGCCGATGTCGCTGGTGGCGAAGTAGGTCTGGCCGGCCTCGGCGTCGAAGATGTGCTTCATGCTGGCGGCCAGCGCCACGGCATAGCCGCCAGTGTCGCGCTGCACGCCCTTGGGCTTGCCGGTGGTGCCGCTGGTGTAGAGCGTGTAGCTCGGGTGCGTGGACTCCACCCACTCGCAGGGCACGCTGGCGTTGAGGTGCTGTTCGCGCAGGGTGGCCCAGAGGTGGTCGCGCCCGGCCACCAGGTCCATGGGCGCCAGGCCCCGGTCCACCAGCAGCACGCTGGCGGGCTTGTGGCTGGACAGGCGGATGGCCTCATCGAGCAAGGGCTTGTAGGGCACGCCCTTGCCGCCGCGCGAGCCGGCGTCGGCACTGACGATGGCCACGGGCTCGGCATCTTCGATGCGCGAGGCCAGCGAGCCCGAGGCAAAGCCGCCGAACACCACGGAATGCAGGGCGCCGATGCGCGCGCAGGCCAGCATGGCGAAGGCCGCCTCGGCGATCATGGGCATGTAGATGAGCACGCGGTCGCCCTTCTTCACGCCCAGCGACAGCAGGCTGGCGGCCATGCGCTGCACTTCCTGGTGCAGTTCGGCGAAGCTGTAGCTGCGCTCGGTGTCGGTTTCGGTGGAGATGGCCACCAGGGCCGGCTGGCTGGCGCGGTCCTTGAGGTGGCGGTCCACGGCGTTGTGGCACAGGTTGGTGGTGCCGCCCACGAACCAGCGCGCGAACGGCGGGTTGCTGTAGTCACAAATCTGCTGGGGCGGGGTCTGCCAGTCGATCAGGCCCGCCTGTTCAGCCCAGAAGGCGTCGCGTTGATCGATGGAGTTGCGGTAGAACTCGGCGTAGCTGCTCATGGGTGTGTCTCCTTGGCCTCGAATCCTGCCGGTGGTGCAGGTTTTGAATTCATAATTATTCATGACGGGCTTGCGGGAATCTGACGGGTCTGCGCCCGTTCAACCGCCAAAGCCGTCATCAGTCGCCCAGGCAAATGCCCAGGTCGCGCGCAGTCTGCAAGGTGTCGCCGTCCAGCGGCACCCCCTTCATGCGCCCCGCTACATCGGCGAGCGGCACATAGTCCACATTGGGAAACGACAGCGAGACCATGACGCCCGAAAGCCCTTCATCAAGCGCACGCACCGCCGCCGTGCCAAAGCGCAGGGCCGCCAGCCGGTCGAACGACGTGGGTGAGCCGCCGCGCAGCAGATGACCCAGCACCACCACGCGGCTGTCCTTGCCGCAGCGGGACGCCAGTTCGCGCGCCACCTGTTCACCCATGCCGCCCAGCCGCTCGGCGTGACCGGCCTCGGCAGGCGCCGTCAGGGCGCGCTGCCCCTGGCACGGGTAAGCCCCCTCGGCCACCACCACGATCGAGTACATGCGGCCCAGCACATCCCGCTTGTGGATCTGCTCCACCACACCCGACAGATCGAACGGTATCTCGGGCAGCAAAATGGCGTGCGCACCACCCGCGATGCCCGCGTGCAGAGCGATCCAGCCCGCGTAGCGCCCCATCATCTCCACCACCATGATGCGCTGGTGGCTCTCGGCCGTGCTGTGCAGGCGGTCCAGGCACTCGGTGGCGAACGACACGGCCGTGTCGAAGCCAAACGTCGTAAAGGTCTTGTCCAGATCGTTGTCGATCGTCTTGGGCACGCCCACCACGCGCAGGCCCTTGCGAAACAGTTCATGCGCGATCGAGAGCGAGCCGTCGCCGCCCACCGTGACCAGCGCATCGATGCCCTCGCGCTCGAAGCACTGCAGCAACTCATCGGAACGGTCGCGTTCGCCCATGCTTCCATCCGGGTTGCGCACCGGGAAATGGAACGGATCGCCCTTGTTGGTGGTGCCCAGGATGGTACCGCCCAGGTGGGTGATGCCGCGCACCCGGTCGTGTGTGAGCGCGACCAGCCCGCCCTGCGGGTAGCGCTCTGGGGCCAGGAGCCCGTTATAGCCATCGCGAATGCCCACGCACTCCCAGCCCCTGCGCAACGCGGCGGACACCGTGGCGCGGATCACCGCGTTGAGGCCCGGGGCATCGCCTCCCCCGGTACTGATGGCGATGCGTCGAATGGGAACGGTCACGAGAATCTCCTGCGGTGCCAGTCAAGCCCACAGGATACGGCATGCCGTGAAGCCGCTGGCAATCATTGCCAGCAATCGACGGGCTATCGCGGCCGGGGCGCAGCCCGGGTCCAGGTCCAGCGCAGAACCAAGATGGCCCCGGCATCGCCCACCGACGAAAGCAAAAATGCCAGCCCGAGCAGCGGCGCCACCTCGGGCTCCAGCCACGGCACCGGCCGCAACAATAGCCACAGCCCCGCCAGCAGCAACCCGGCACCGCACACGCCCAGCGCCAGCAGAACAAGGCGCTGGTGCGGTGCGAGCGCGGGCGCTGCCGCATCCACGCCCTGCATGGCCTGGCTGGGGTTACGAAAATCGATGGTCATGCGGTCCTCCTGCATGGAGCGCCGATTGGGGCGCTATGGAGCGGAAAGGCAAAGCTGTGCAACATCCGCCGAACTCAGCACAGACTGACCTTCTTCAACCGGGGTCAAAGCCTGCAGCAGCTTTTGCATGGCCTCATCCGTCGGAGCAAAAAAATACAGCGCCCCGCCCGCCCGGAGCAAGGCCGCGGCCGGCTTGCGCATGGCGGCACTGACAGCAATGGCATTGGCCAAAGCGGCCCAGATGTCCTGAGGCCTGAGCAACTCGCGCCAGTTGGCGCTGGTGTGGTCTACTGACTCGCCCGCCTGGGTCAGGCAAAGAAAGCCATTGCCATGCAGGTAAATACCTGCGGGAACGCCCACCAGCCGGCCCAAGCGGAATTCCGACTCGCCCACATGCACGGGTTCGGGCAGACGGCCACTGAAGATGGGCAGTGTCTTGCGCACGGCATCATGGGTGGCAAACATGTGCTGGACAAAAAAGTACCCATGCACACGCACCCCATCCCACGGCTCCACGACGGACCAGCGCAGATCCGCCGCCACATCATTGCCCATGGGTCACCTCCTTCGATGCTGCGGGACGGGACTGGCGTTCACGCTCCTGCACGTCATGGATGGCATCAAGAATCACCATGGTGGAGCGCTCGGTCACCGGATCCACGTCGCCGATGCGGCGAACCTGGCTGGACCATTCCGGGTTGGTGACAAAAACACTTTCCGGCGGTTTTCGCGCCGCTGCCCTGGCCGGATTGCGGGTCATGGGCGGCGATACATCCCTGGAGGCCCGCGCCTGGGGCGGCGATGCCATGGGCGCCGACTCCGAGGCCGTACCGGCCTGGGCACGGGGTGGCGCGGAATCCTCGACCTCCTGCAGTGCAGAGGGAAGTTCCTGGATGGGCCGCGTCACGGCAGCCGCATTGCGCGGCGGTGCGGACATCTTCACGGAGATCCAGTAACCCAGCGCCGAGGCCAGAATCACGGCCCCCACGACACCCGCCAAGATCCATGTCCCCATACTGATCTCTGAGGCCACCTCGCCGGGTTCGGCCACCTCGGGCTCCACCGCCTTCGGGCGGACGGTCGCAGGCGGGACAAAAGGAACGATGCCCTCCATGCCCTGCTCCGTCAACACCGTTGCCAAGCCCAACATGCCCATTCACCCCCAAAAGCAAGCGACCAAGAGCGGGTACCCCGCCGCGAAGCGCCACACCGCAGCGAAACCTATTTGACCAGGGCCAGCATATCCCTGAATGCCGGATGCTCACACGAGCGCAGCCATTCAAAGGCCACCATTTCTGTCGTCACCAGTTCGGCACCTGCACCGGCCAGGCGGTCATATGCGGCGTCCCGGTTGCGTTCGGTGCGTGAACCGCAGGCATCCGTGACCACCCAGACATCAAACTCATCCTCGATCAGATCCAGCGCCGTCTGCAACAAGCAGACATGCGCCTCGCAGCCCGCAACAACGATGGTGGCACGCTCGGGGCCGCCTTGTGCATTTTTCTGCAGGTGCTTGGGCAGACTGCGGGCATTGCCAGCCGGAGGCTTGGCCGGCGGGCGCAGCCATTCACCCAAGCCTTCCTCAGCAGCGCTGAAGTGCATCTTGGACAGCGTCCTGCGGCACAACGCACGCAAAGCCGCATCGTTGGCTCCCAGGCGCGAGGGGTTCTGCTCCGTTCCCCATACAGGCACCTCCACCATCCGGGCAATTTGTGCCAGACGCCGGGCATTCGCAAGAACAGCCGGTCCATCGGAAATGACAGGCATCAGCTTTTCCTGGAAATCCACAAGCACGAGTTGGGATTCGGAGGCATCGAGCAGCATGGCGGGAAAGTCTTTCAATGAATGCAATGCGCCCATTGTCGCAGCACACGGGCCGACGCAGACAGCCGCATGGCAACAGCCACCGCACCGCATGCAAGGCATTGCGCCCTGCTACGCAGGGCATCACGGGCAATAAAAAAGCACTTGCAGCGTTTCGCCACAAGTGCTTGATTCACAAAAACCTGGTAGGACGTACAAGATTCGAACTTGTGACCAACGGATTAAAAGTCAGAAATCGGTAGATTTCGTTGGACGTCATAGGACACAAAACATCACGCAAGCCGTTGATTTTTAATGATGTTCTATCCAATGCAGTCTTGCTGCTTCTAACGCCATCCAGAAAAATTCTGGCAAAATTCTGGCAACGGCGCGGCAAGCGGACTTAAAAAGGGCAACGAATCTGGCAACGAAAACGACCGGTCAAATCATCACCGAAATGCCGCCTGGGGTGTTCACGACTCTGGCAAAGGTCAAGCCGATGGGAGCGATCCAGGCTCGTAAGGGAGCAACCGGCGCTGTGACTTTTTACTGGCGTTACAGCATGGGCAATAGC
>JANJVX010000302.1 GCA_024709845.1 Burkholderiaceae bacterium
GGGAAATAGGCCCATTCCTGGGCGTGCGGATAAGGGGTGTCCCAGCCGGTCACGCGCTCAATGGGGGCCTCCAGGTGGTAGAAGCATTCCTTCTGCACCAGCGCCGTGAGTTCGGCGCCAAAGCCGCTGGTGCCCGTGGCCTCGTGCACCACGACGCAGCGGCCGGTCTTCTTCACGGAGTGGACGATGGTCTCCAGGTCCAGCGGCCAGATGGAGCGCAGGTCGATGATCTCGGCGTCAATGCCGGCTTCGCGCGCGGCGCATTCGCTCACCCAGACCATGGTGCCGTAGGTCAGCACCGTGACGGCCTTGCCGGGGCGGAACACGGCGGCGCTGTCGAGCGGCACCGTGTAGTAACCCTCGGGCACCATGCCCATCGCGTGCTTGGACCAGGGCACGACCGGGCGGTCGTGGTGGCCGTCGAACGGGCC
The DNA here is from genome assembly GCA_024709845.1 of Burkholderiaceae bacterium. Taxonomy (GTDB): domain Bacteria; phylum Pseudomonadota; class Gammaproteobacteria; order Burkholderiales; family Burkholderiaceae_C; genus Simplicispira. The sequence goes on from JANJVX010000302.1 coordinate 432, forward strand.
GTTGTAGAGGCGCTTGGGCTCCAGGAAGATGACCGGGTCATCGTTCTCGATGGAGGCGATCAGCAGGCCCTTGGCGTCGTAGGGGTTGCTCGGCATCACCGTGCGCAGGCCGCAGACGTGGGTGAAGATGGCCTCGGGGCTCTGGCTGTGCGTCTGGCCGCCGTAGATGCCACCGCCGCAGGGCATGCGGATGGTGAGGGGCGCGGTGAAGTCGCCCGCCGAGCGGTGGCGCAGGCGCGCCGCCTCGGAGACGATCTGGTCCATGGCCGGGTAGAAGTAGTCGGCGAACTGGATCTCCACCACCGGGCGCAGGCCATAGGCGCCCATGCCGACGGCCGTGCCGACGATGCCGCCCTCGGAAATCGGCGCGTCGAAGCAGCGCGACGTGCCGTACTTGGCCTGCAGGCCTTCGGTGACGCGGAACACGCCGCCGAAGTAGCCCACGTCCTGGCCGTAGACGATGACGTCATCGTCGCGTTCCATCATCACGTCCAGGCCCGAGCGCAGCGCCTGGATCATGGTCATCGGCACGGTCCCTGCCGTGGCCGCCGTGTCTTTCTCTTGCGTTTCCATGGCTCAGACCCCCAGTTGCTGGCGCTGCCGGCGCAGGTGCTCCGGCATGTCCTTGTACACATCGTCGAACATCGTCGCGGCGCTCGGCACGCGGCCGTCGAGCAGCGTGCCGTGGCTCTCGGCCTCCTTCTGCGCGGCGATCACTTCCGCCTCAAGCTCCTTCTGGGCCTGGGCGTGGCGCTCCTCGCTCCACTCGCCGATGGCGATCAGGTGCTGTTTGAGGCGTTCGATCGGGTCGCCCAGGGGGAAGCGCTGCCAGTCGTCGGCGGGGCGGTACTTGGAAGGGTCGTCCGAGGTGGAATGCGGGCCGGCGCGGTAGGTCACCCATTCGATCAACGTCGGCCCGTTGTTGGCGCGCGCGCGCTGCGCCGCCCACTGCGAGGCGGCGTAGATGGCCAGGAAGTCGTTGCCGTCCACGCGCAGCGAGGCGATGCCGCAGCCCACGCCGCGCTGGGCGAAGGACGTGCCTTCGCCGCCCGCGATGGCCTGGAACGTTGAGATGGCCCACTGGTTGTTGACCACGTTGAGAATCACCGGGGCACGGTACACATGGGCGAAGGTCAGCGCCGTGTGGAAATCGGACTCGGCCGACGCGCCGTCGCCGATCCAGGCCGAGGCGATCTTGGTGTCGCCCTTGATCGCCGACGCCATGGCCCAGCCCACGGCCTGGATGACCTGGGTGGCGAGGTTGCCGGAAATCGAGAAGAAGCCGGCGCGCTTGTACGAGTACATCACGGGCAGCTGGCGGCCCTTGAGCGGGTCGCGCTCGTTGCTCATGAGCTGGCAGATCAGCTCGGACATGGGAATGTCGTCGCGCGAGAGCAGCAGGCCCTGCTGGCGGTAGGTGGGGAAGCACATGTCGCCCTCTTCGAGCGCCTGCGCGTGGGCCACGGCAATGGCCTCCTCGCCCAGGCACTGCATGTAGAACGAGAGCTTCTTCTGGCGCTGCGCGACAAGCATGCGGGCGTCGAAGATGCGCGTCTTCATCATGGCGCGCAGCCCGCGCCGCAGGCGCTCGGGGTGGATGGCCGGTGCCCAGGGACCGACGGCGCGGCCGTCTTCATCGAGCACGCGCACCAGGCTGTTGGCCAGGTCGGCGGTCTCGGCAGCGGGGGAATCGGGGGGAGGTCTGCGTACTGCGCCGGCGGGCGAGACGCTGAGATAAGAGAAGTCGGTCTTGCAGCCCGGGCGCCCAGTAGGCTCCGGCACATGCAGCCGAAGGGCTGTGTGCGATGTCATCCACGGTCTCCGCGCGCGATTGTGTCGCGCGCTTACGTTTTGGGATTGGGATGCAACACCGGGGTGTTGGCGTTGCATCCCCCTCTTTGCGCTGTAGCGCAGCCGTGGATTCTATGCCTGCGAGTGCCAGGTCGCCAGCCCCGCCTAAGGGCCTGACGACAGCAGGGTCAGCGTGTGATCCTGCCCCGCACGCCCTCGACCAACCAGTTCATGCCGAGGATCTGGGCATCGCCAAGCGTCTGCCCCTTGGCGATCACTTCATGCCCTTCGTTGTCACGCACAGCGGCCCTGGTGGCCTGGAAAGGGTGCAGCTTGCCTGCGGCGATGTCCTTCTGGCGCGCCAGCACTTCCTGCTGCACGGCCTGCGGCACCTTGCTGCCGAAGTCGCCCACGCGGATCATTCCCTCCTTGACACCGCCCCAGACGTTGCCGCTCTTCCAGGTGCCGTTCTGCGCGGCGCGCACGCGGGCCGTGTAGTAGTCGCCCCACTGGTGCGTGACCGCCACGATCTGCGCGTCCGGCCCCACGCGGCGCATGTCGGAATGGTAGGCCACGGCCAGCTTGCCGCGCTCCTGCGCGGCCGCCATCACCGCCGTGGAACCGGTGTGGAAGGCGACCACATCGGCGTCCTGGTTGAACAGCGCCATGGCGCCATCGCGCTCCTTGGGCGGGTCGAACCAGACGTTGAGCCACACCACCTTCACCTGGGCCTTAGCGTTCACCGAGCGCATGCCCAGCGTGAAGGCGTTGATGCCCTGCAGCACCTCGGGGATGGGGAAGCCCGCCACGTACCCCGCCACGCCGGTCTTGCTCATGCGGCCCGCCGCGATGCCCGCGAGGTAGCGGCCCTCGTAGTAGCGCGCGTTGGCCGTGGCCACGTTGGCCGCCTGCTTGTAGCCGGTGATGGATTCGAACTTCACGTCGGGGAAGTCCTGCGCCACCTTGAGCGTGGGCTCCATGTAGCCAAAGCTCGGCGTAAAGATGATCTTGTGGCCCGTGGCGGCCAGGTCTCGGATCACGCGCTCGGCGTCCGGCCCCTCGGGCACGTTCTCGACAAAGGTGGTCTTGACGCCCGCGCCCAGCGCGGCCTCGACCGCCTTGCGGCCCTCATCGTGCTGGCGCGTCCAGCCGGCCTCGGTGATGGGCGAGACATAGACGAAGCCCGCCTTCACGGGTTCGGCAGGCGCCTTGGTCTGGGAAAAAACGGGGGAGAAAAAACAGGCGGCCGCGAGCGCGGCAGCGAGGTTTTTGTACATGGTGTTCCTCTACATGGTCCCGGAGACAAAAAAGCAAAAGACCGCCGGGACAGCGGTCTTTGCGCCCGATTTTACCGCAGGCACTCCACGGCGGCCGTGGCGGGCTACCATGGCGCGATATCTGCCACCCAGCGCCAAGGAGCCTTCCCATGCCCATGTTCGTCGATACCTCGCCCCCCGGCACCTGTCTGTTCTGCCGGCTGGTGGCGGGCGAAATTCCGTCGGCCCGGGTCTACGAGGACGCGCTGGCCCTCGCCTTCATGGACATCGGCCAGGTCAACCCCGGCCATGTGCTGGTGGCCACCAAACGCCATGCGGCCACGCTACTGGACATCACGCCCGAAGAGGCCGCCGCCGTGATGCAGACCGCGCAGCGCGTGGCCAGCGCGATCCAGGAAACCTTCGACCCACCCGGCATCACCCTGCTGCAGGCGAATGGGCGCGAGGGTGACCAGACGGTCTTTCACTTCCACATCCATGTGGTGCCGCGCCATGCCAACGATGGCATCGCGCTGACCTGGCCACGCAAGAACCCCGATACCGCCACGCTGAAAGACTACGCCGACCGCCTGGCAGCAGCCATCGCGCCCACACCGTGACCCCATGACACCGGCGCGCCGCCTGAACGGCGGCCGTCAATCGTGCTCGACAAAGCGATCAAACGCTTCCTTGAGCTGGTGCTGCCAGTGGCGCTTGTCAGCCTCGCTGGCGAAGCTGGCCTCGAAGCTGTTGCTGGCGAGCTGGTAGGCGTGGCGCGCCGTCATGCCGGTGGCGGCGAACACCTGCGTGAAGTTGTCGTTGATGTAGCCGCCAAAGTAGGCCGGATCGTCGGAATTGACGGTGGCGCACAGCCCCGCGTCGAGCAGCTGGCGCAGGTTGTGGTCCTTGAGATCGGGGAAGACGCACAGCTTCTGGTTGGACAGCGGACACACCGTGAGCGGAATACGCTCCTGCGCCAGGCGCCGCACGAGTGCCTCGTCCTTGAGCGCCTGCACGCCGTGGTCGATGCGCTCGACCTTGAGCACATCGAGCGCGCTCCAGATGTAGGCGGGCGGCCCCTCCTCGCCCGCATGGGCGACCAGGTGCAGGCCCAGTTCGCGACAACGCGCGAACACGCGCGCGAACTTCTCCGGCGGGTGCCCGACCTCGCTGCTGTCCAGCCCCACACCAATGAACTTGTCCTGCAGCGGTAGCGCCTGCTCCAGCGTGGCGAAGGCCTCTTCCTCGCTGAGGTGGCGCAGGAAGCACAGGATCAGCGAAGCACTGATGCCAAGCGTGCCGCGCGCGTCCTCGCAGGCGCGGTGCAGGCCGTTGACCACCGTTTCGATCGGCACGCCGCGTGCGGTGTGCGTCTGCGGATCGAAGAAGATCTCCGCGTGCACCACGTTATCAAGCGCGGCCCGCGCCAGATAGGCGCGTGCCATGTCATAGAAATCCCGCTCATGCAGCAGCACGCTGGCACCGGCGTAGTAGATGTCGAGAAAGCTCTGCAGGTTGGTGAACGCGTAGGCCGCGCGCAGCGCCTCCACGCTGGGGTACTGCAACGTCAGCCCATTGCGCTGCGCCAGGGCAAAGATCAGCTCGGGCTCCAGAGAACCTTCGATGTGGATGTGCAGCTCTGCCTTCGGGATCGCGCGCAGCAGCGTGGGCAGGCGGTCGGCGGATATGGGTGGAACCTTGAACATCGCAACTCCTTCCATCACTGAAAAAAAGGGCCGCCCACGGGCGGCCCTTCGGCGGGTTCGCGGGCTGGCGGCTTATTTCTTGTCGCCACCCGGGATTTTGCCTTCCACGCCCTTGACGTAGAAGTTCACCCCACCGAGGAACTTGTCGTCGGCAACCACGTCCTTGGCCAGCACTTCCTTGCCGTCCTGGCCGACGATGGGGCCCTTCCAGATGTGGAAGCTGCCGTCCGCCAGGCCCTTCTTGATCTCCTCGACCTTGGCCTTGGTTTCGGCAGGCACGTCCTCGGCGATGGAGACGATGTCGATCGCCCCCTCCTTCACGCCCCACCAGGCCTGGCCCGTGGCCCACTTGCCTTCCAAAGCGTCGCGCGTGGCCTGGATGTAGTACGGACCCCAGTTGATGATGGCCGACGCCAAGTGGGCCTTGGGGCCGTAGGCGGTCATGTCGGAATCCCAGCCGAAGGCGCGCTTGCCCTTTTCCTGTGCAGTCTTGAGCACGGCGGGCGAGTCGGTGTTCTGGAACAGGATGTCGGCGCCGCCGTTGATCAGGCTGGTGGCGGCTTCGGTTTCCTTCGGCGGGCTGAACCATTCGTTCACCCACACGACCTTGGTCTTGATCTTGGGGTTCACGCTCTGCGCGCCCATCGTGAAGCTGTTGATGTTGCGCAGCACCTCGGGAATTGGCACCGAGCCCACCACGCCCAGCGTGTTCGACTTGGTCATGGCGCCCGCGATCACGCCGGCCATGTAGGCACCTTCATAGGTGCGGCTGTCGTAGGTGCGCATGTTCTCGGCGGTCTTGTAGCCGGTGGCATGCTCGAACTTCACATCGGCGTGGTCGGCGGCCACCTTGAGCATGGACTCCATGTAGCCGAAGGTGGTGCCGAAAATCAGCTTGTTGCCCTGGCCTGCCAGGTCACGCAGCACGCGCTCGGCGTCGGCGGACTCGGGCACGCTCTCCACGAAGCTGGTCGCCACCTTGTCGCCAAACTCCGCCTCGATGGCCTTGCGGCCGTTGTCATGGGCAAACGACCAGCCGCCATCCCCCACGGGGCCGACATAGGCAAACGCGATCTTCAGCGGCTCGACCTTGGGCGCGGGGGCCTCGGTGACGGGCGTTGGCGCGGGCGCGGGGGCAGGCGCCGGCTCCTCCTTCTTGCCACAGCCCACGAGTGCGGCGGCAGCTACGGCGGACAACGCGGCCACTTTCAGCAGGGCGCGCTTGTGCAGATCGGTCATGTCGGTTCCTTCTGGGGAAGAGTTGAAAAAAGGAAAAGCGGCCATTATGAGCCGGGATAAAAAGGTTTGCCCAAGGATGCGGGCATGTTCACACGAATCCACTCCGGGTTGCGCGAAATGAGCGCCAGCACCACGATGGTGGCCAGGTAAGGCAGCATGCTCAGCCACTGGCTGGCCACCTCGACGCCCGAGGCCTGCAGGTGAAACTGCAGCATGGTCACGCCGCCAAAAAGGTAGGCGCCGAGCAGAACGCGCATGGGGCGCCAGGTGGCGAAGGTGGTCAGCGCCAGAGCGATCCAGCCGCGCCCGGCCACCATGCCCTCGACCCATAGCGGGGTGTAGACCGTGGAAATATAGGCCCCGGCCAGGCCGCACAGCGCGCCACCCGTCACCACGGCCGCCAGGCGAATGCGCCGCACCGGGTAGCCCAGCGCATGGGCCGACTGCGGCGACTCGCCCACCGAGCGCAGCACCAGCCCGGTGCGCGTGCGGTACAGAAACCACACCAGCGCCGCGACGAAGGCCATCGTCAGATACACCATGGGGTGCTGGCGGAACAGCGCCGGGCCCAGCAACGGGATATCCGCCAGCACGGGCAGCGTGTATTTGGGCAGGTCGGGCAGCTTGGCCTGCACGTAGCTGATGCCCGCGAACGCCGAGAAGCCGACGCCGAACAGGCTCAGCGCCAGCCCGGTGGCGTACTGGTTGGTGCCCAGCCAGATCACCAGCCAGCCAAAAATGGCCGCCAGCACCGCGCCCGCCGCCATGCCGGCGGCGAAGCCCAGCCAGGTGTTGCCCGTGTGCACCACGGTGGCGAAGCCCGCGATGGCGGCGCACAGCATCATGCCTTCGGCCCCGAGGTTGACGATGCCGGCCTTTTCGTTGATCAGCAGGCCCAGGGCCGCGATGGCCAGCACGGTGCCAGCGCTCAGGGTGGCGCCGATCAGGAGTGCGTAGGATTCCATGGCTCAGCCCCCCACCTTCACAACACCGGTGCGCACCCAGCGCACGCGGTAGGCAATGAGCGTGTCGCAGGCCAGCAGCGAGAACAGCAGCAGGCCCTGGAACACGCCGGTGAGCGACTTGGGCAGCCCCAGGCGCGACTGCGCCAGCTCGCCGCCGATGTAGAACATGCTCATGAGGATGGCCGAGAACACCATGCCCACCGGGTGCAGGCGTCCGACGAAGGCCACGATGATGGCCGCGAATCCGTAGCCCGCTGGCACATAGGGTGTGAGCTGCCCGATGGGGCCCGCCACCTCCAGAGCGCCCGCCAGGCCGGCCGCGCCACCCGAGATGAGCAGCGCCGTCCACAGCGCGCGGCGCGATGAAAAGCCCGCATAGCGCGCCGCTGCCGGTGCCAGCCCGCCCACCTGCTGGGCAAAGCCCGCGCGCGAGCGGAACAGGAAGACCCACAGCGCCGCCGCGCCGGCCAGCGCGATCAGCAGGCCGATGTGGACGCGCGAACCGGCCATGAGGCGCGGAATCTGCGTGACCTTCTCGAAGGTGCGTGTCTGCGGAAAGTTGTAGCCCATGGGGTCCTTCCAGGGGCCGAACACCAGGTAGCTCAGCAGCAGCGTGGCCACATAGACCAGCATCAGGCTGACCAGAATCTCGTTGGCGTTGAAGCGGTCGCGCAGCAACGCCGTGAGGCCCGCCCAGGCCATGCCGCCCAGCACCCCCGCCAGCAGCAGCGCGGGCACGATCCAGGCGCCCGTGTCCTTGCTGGCCAGCAGCGCCACCCCGCCCGCGGCAATCGCGCCCACGACGAACTGGCCCTCGGCGCCGATGTTCCAGACGTTGGAGCGGAAGCACACGGCCAGGCCCAGCGCGATGAGCAGCAGCGGCGTGGCCTTGACCATGAGTTCGCCCAGCGCGTACTTCGAGCGCAGCGGCTCCCAGAAGAAAACCTGCAGGCCGCGCACCGGATCCTTGCCGAGCACGGCGAACAGCACGACGCCGATCAGCACCGTGACGCACAGCGCCAGCACCGGCGAGCCATAGGTCCACAGGCGCGAGGCCTGCGGCCGGGGTTCAAGCTTGATCATGGGTTTTCCCCGCCTTCCAGTTCCGCCAGTTGCTGGCGGTTGCGCGCCAGGTGGGCCTGCACGTCGCCGTGCCACAGGCCACTCATCCATTCGCCGATGCGCTCCACGGTGGCCTCGGCACGGTCCACCGAGGGCGAGATGCGCCCCTTGGCCATCACATACATGCGGTCGCTGATGTCGAACAGCTCCTCCAGCTCCTCGCTGAGCACCAGCACGGCGCAGCCCGCGTCGCGCAAGGCCAGGATCTCGCCACGGATCTGTTGCGCCGCGCCCACGTCCACGCCCCAGGTGGGCTGCGAGACGATGAGCAGGCGCGGCCGGGCCGAGATTTCGCGCCCGACGATGAATTTCTGCAGATTGCCGCCCGAGAGCGACTGCGCCGCCGCATTCGGCCCGCCCGCCTTTACGCCAAAGCGCTCGATGATGCCGCGCGCCTGAGCCTGCAGCACCGACATGCGGATCCAGCCCGCGCCGCCCACCGCGTCGCTGCGCGTGAGCAGCAGGTTGTGCGCCAGCCCCATGCTGGGCACGGCGCCCCGGCCCAGACGCTCCTCGGGCACGAAGTGCAGGCCCAGCATGCGGCGCCTGCGCGGGCCCAGGTGCCCGGCATTCTGCCCGGCCACCTGCACCATGCCAGGCTGTGCGCGCTGATCCTCGCCCGACAGCGCGTAGAGCAGTTCCTTCTGGCCGTTGCCCGAAACACCGGCAATGCCCACCACCTCGCCCGCGCGCACCTCCAGCTGAAGGTCCACCAGATCGACGCCAAACTGGTCGGCGCGCGGCAGGCTCAGGCCGTCCACGCACAGCACGGTCTCGCCCGCGTGCACGGCACGGTGCTCCAGCGCGGGCGGCTCGGCACCGATCATGAGGCGCGAGAGCGAGGCGTTCGACTCTTGGCGCGGGTCGCACACGCCCGTCACCTTGCCGCCGCGCAGCACCGTGCAGGCGGTGCACAGCGCCCGGATTTCGTGCAGCTTGTGGCTGATGTAGAGGATGCTGCAGCCCTCGGCGGCCAGCTTGCGCAGCACCACGAAGAGCTTCTCCACCGCCTGCGGCGTGAGCACCGAGGTGGGTTCGTCGAGGATGAGCAGGCGCGGCTCGGTGAGCAGCGCGCGGATGATTTCCACGCGCTGCATCTCGCCCACGCTCAGGGTGTGCACCGGGCGCAGCGGGTCGATGTCCAGGCCGTATTCCTGCGCCTTGGCCGTGATGCGGCGGGTGACATCGGCCAGGGCATGGCTTTTGTCAAGCCCCAGCCAGACGTTCTCGGCCACGGTCAGCGTGTCGAACAGGCTGAAGTGCTGGAACACCATGGCGATGCCCAGTTGCCGCGCCTCTTGCGGGTTGCGGATGTGCACGGCCCGGCCATCAAACTGCACGCTGCCTTCGTCCGGCCGGGTCGCGCCGTAGATGATCTTCATCAGCGTGGACTTGCCCGCACCGTTCTCGCCCAGTACGGCGTGGACCTCGCCGGGTTGCACGGTGAGCGAGACGCCGCTGTTGGCCACCACGGCGGGGTAGCGCTTGGTGATGCCCGATAGCTGCAGCCGCGGCGGCGCGGCCTGCCCGGGGGCGTCGGGGGTTGCGGTGGAATTCATGCGCGCGATTGTCTCTCAGTTTGTTTCTTTTTCTTGCACAAAAAAGCCCCTGGCACTGGACTGGAAAGCGCCTCCAGCTATTGTTTTCGTAGCGTTCCCGCCACATCCCGCACGCAGTCGCGCAGCCACGCGACCGCCGCCGAATGGTGCGTGCGCTCGTGCCAGAGCTGGTAGTACATCAGCGCCGGGAACGCCACCGGGCTGGGCAGGATGGCCACGGGCAGGTGGGCGGTGAAGCGCTCGCAATACTGCCGGCCCGTGGTCAGCACCAGCAGGCTGGAGGCCACGATCTCCGGAATCAGGCTGAAATGCGCGCAGCGCGCCGTGACATGGCGGCGCAGCCCCAGGCTGTCGAGGTGGCCGTCGATCACGCCGCGCGCACCCGGGTGCGTGGGCGTGGGGGCGATGTGCTCGGCCGCCAGCCACTCCCCGGTGCTCCAGCCCCGGCGCACGGCCGGGTGCTCGCGCGAGACCAGGCAGACCACCTCGTCGGAGAACAGGCGGCCCAGGTGCAGGTCGCCCGGCGGCTGGGGCCAGTTGCCCACCACCACGTCGGCCTCGCCCTGCGCCAGCAGCGCGTGGTAGTGCGCGTCGGGCGAGAGCGGCAGGATGTCGATGGGGCACAGCGGCGCCTCCTGCTTGAGGCGCGCCACCAGGCGCGGCAGGAACAGCGGGTCGAGAAAATCGCTCGCCGCCACGCGGAAGGTGCGCGTGGCGCTGCGCGGGTCAAAGCCGCGCGCGTCGGAGAACAGCGCCTCGGCCGCGCGCAGAATGGCCCCGGCCGGTTCGACCATGCGCAGCGCCGCATCGGTGGGCACCATGGCACCGCCCGAGCGCACCAGCAGCGGGTCATCGGCCAGCACGCGCAGCCGCTTGAGCGCGCTCGACACCGCCGGCTGGTGCATGCCCAGCCGCACGGCGGCCCTCGATACGCTGCGTTCCAGCAACACGGTGTGCAAGACCCTGATGAGATGGAGGTCTATCTTGTCGAAAAGGGCTTGGTCTCTCATAGCTTTGGACGCATTTCCGTCATAAGGTCACGCATATGCCGCGCACCCCCAGGCGCCCTACCCTCGGCACTGATCCGGGCACAGCACGATGCGTGCCAGTCCGGCGGTAATGGAATAACCTCTCGACCATGCGCACCCTGCAATTCATCCGTCGCGGCCAGCCGATGGCGCTGGCCAATGTACCACCCGACCGCACGCTCCTGCAGGTCCTGCGCGAGGACCTGGGCCACACCGGCACCAAGGAAGGCTGCGGCGAGGGCGACTGCGGCGCCTGCACCGTGGTCGTGGGCGAGGCCGAGGGCGGCCGCGTCCGTTACCGCGCCATCAATGCCTGCATCGCCCTGGCGCACTCCATCGACGGCAAGGCGCTGTGGACGGCCGAGGATCTGGCGCAAGACCCGCTGGTCCGTCCCCAGGAGTCCACGGCACCCTCCAGCGACCTGCACCCGGTGCAGCAGGCGCTGGTCGATCACCACGGCTCGCAGTGCGGCTTCTGCACGCCGGGCTTTGTGATGAGCCTGTTCGCGCTGTACCAGACCGGGGTCTGCCAGGGGCGTGGCGTTTCGCGTGCGCAGGCGGTGCAGGACCTTTCGGGCAACCTGTGCCGCTGCACCGGCTACCGCCCCATCCTCGACGCCGCGCAGCAGATGGACCGGTTGCCACGCTGGCAGGTGGACGAAGCCGTTTTGCTACAAAAACTAGAGCTGCTTGCGCACAACCAGCAAGCGTCGGATGCCAATTTTTCTTATAAATCCCCCACAACCCTGGCCGAGTTGCTGGCGGCACGCACCGCCCACCCCCAGGCCCAGCTCGTGGCCGGTTGCACCGACGTGGGCCTGTGGGTCACCAAGCAGCACCGCCCGTTCGCCCAGGTGCTGGACGTGACGCGCGTGGCCGAGCTGTGCCGCATCGACGAAGCCCCGGACCACACCGCCATCGGCGCCGCCGCTCGCCTGGAGGACGCCTTCGCGGCCCTGGTGCGCCAGCGCCCGCAACTGCAGACCTTCGCCGCGCGCTTCGCCGGCCTGCCCGTGCGCAACGCCGGCACGCTGGGCGGCAACGTGGCCAACGGCTCGCCGATCGGCGACTCCATGCCGCTGCTGATCGCGCTGCGCGCCCGCGTGGTGCTGGCGAGCCTGCGCGGCGAGCGTGAACTGCCGCTCGAAGACCTCTACACCGGCTATCGCCAGAACGTGATGGCGCCCGACGAGGTGCTGGCGCGCATCCTCGTGCCGCACCCGGCACCGGGCGAATTCCTGCGCGCCTACAAGGTCTCCAAGCGCCAGGACGATGACATCTCCGCCGTCTGCCTGGTGCTGAATCTGCACCTGGAGGGCGGTCTGGTAGCGGCCGCCTCCATCGGCGCGGGCGGCGTGGCCGCCGTGCCCGCGCGCGCGCGCCAGGCCGAGGCCGCGCTGCAGGGCCAGGCCTGGAGCGAGGCCGCCGCGCAGCAGGCCGCCCAGGCGCTGCAGGCCGAATTCACACCGCTGTCCGACCTGCGCGCCAGCAGCCAGTACCGGCACGCCGTGCTGGGCACGCTGGTGCGGCGCTTCTGGCTGGAGAGCCAGGGCCAAACGGATGTTTCGCTCGACACCTTGCAAATGGAGGCCTTGGCATGAAAACCGCTGCACGGGCCCTGGGCCAGTCGCACCCGCACGAGAGCGCGCGCGCGCAGGTGGCGGGCAGCGCCCATTACATCGACGACCTGCCCGAGGTGAAGGGCACACTGCACGCCGCGCCCATCCTCTCGCCGGTGGCGCACGGGCGCCTGCACGGCGTGGACTGCGCCGCGGCCCTGCAGATGCCCGGCGTGCGCGCCGTGGTGCTGGCCCGGGACATCCCCGGCGACCCGATCCTGGCCGCCTTCGCGCACGACGAACACATCTTCGCCCGGGACACCGTGCACTTCGCGGGCCAGGTCATCGGCCTGGTGGTGGCCGACACCGCGCTGCAGGCGCGCCGCGCCGCGCGCGCCGTGAAGCCCGACATCGCGCCGCTCCCCGCCATCCTCACCGTCGAGCAGGCCCTGGCCGCGCAGAGCCGCGTGCTGCCGCCCGAGACGGTGCGCCGGGGCGCACCCGAGGCGGCGCTGGCCAGGGCACCGCACCGGCTGCAGGGCGCGCTGGAGGTGGGTGGGCAGGAGCATTTCTACCTGGAGGGCCAGATCGCCTACGCCCTGCCGCTGGAGCAGGGGCAGTGGCACATCCATTCCAGCACCCAGCACCCGGGCGAGGTGCAGCACTGGGTGGCGCACGCGCTGGGCATCGCCAACCACGCGGTGCGCGTGGAGTGCCGGCGCATGGGCGGCGGCTTTGGCGGCAAGGAAACGCAGGCCGGCCACCTGGCCGTGTGGGCCGCGCTGGCCGCGCGCAAGACCGGCTGCCCGGTCAAGCTGCGCCTGGACCGCGACGACGATTTCGTGGTCACCGGCAAACGCCACCCCTTCGCCTACCGCTGGGACGTGGGCTATGACGACAACGGCCGCATCCTGGGCCTCAAGCTCCACATGGCGGCCAACTGCGGCTTCTCGGCAGACCTGTCGGGCCCGGTGTGCGACCGCGCCGTGTTCCACGCCGACAACGCCTACTACCTGGAAAACGTCGAGATCGAGTCGCACCGCTGCCGCACCAACCTGCAGAGCCACACGGCCTTCCGCGGCTTTGGCGGGCCGCAGGGCGTGATCGCCATCGAGACCATCCTCGGCGACATCGCCCGCGCGCTTGGCCGCGACGCGCTGGACGTGCGGCTGGCCAACCTCTACGGCACCACGGAGCGCAACGTCACGCATTACCAGATGCCGGTGGAGGACAACATCCTGCACGACCTGCTCCCAAAACTGGAGCTGTCAGCGCAGTACCGGCGCCGCCAGGAAGCTATTTTTGCCTGGAATGCAGCCAACCCCGTGCTCAAGCGCGGCCTCGCCATCACGCCGGTCAAGTTCGGCATCAGCTTCACAGCCACGCTGTTCAACCAGGCCGGCGCGCTGGTGCATGTGTACACCGACGGCAGCGTGCAGGTGAACCACGGCGGCACCGAGATGGGCCAGGGCCTGCACACCAAGGTGGCGCAGATCGTGGCCGACGAGCTGGGCGTACCGCTCGCCCAGGTGCGCGTGACGGCCAGCGACACCAGCAAGGTGCCCAACGCCAGCGCCACGGCGGCCAGCAGCGGCACCGACCTCAACGGCCGCGCGGCGCAGTACGCCGCGCGCAACGTGCGCGACAACCTGGCCTCCTTCGTCTGCGGGCTGGACAGCTGCGGCGCGGGCGCGATCCGCTTCGAGGGCGGCATGGTGACCTCGCCCAAGGCGGTGCGCCGCTTCGAGGACGTGGTGGCCGAGGCCTACGCCAACCGCATCCAGCTCTGGAGCGACGGCTTCTATCGCACGCCCAAAATCCACTACGACAAGACCACGCTCACCGGTCGGCCGTTCTACTATTTCGCCTATGGCGCGGCCTGCACCGAGGTGGTGCTCGACACGCTCACCGGCGAGAACCGCGTGCTCAAGGTGGACATCCTGCACGACGTGGGCAACAGCATCAACCCGGCGATCGACATCGGCCAGATCGAGGGCGGCTTTGTGCAGGGCATGGGCTGGCTCACCACGGAGCAACTGGTGTGGAACGACCAGGGCCAGCTTGCCACGCACGCGCCCAGCACCTACAAGATCCCGGCCACGGGCGACATCCCCGCGCACTTCCAGGTGGACCTGTGGCCCGAGGCCAACCGCGAGGACAACGTGGGCGGCAGCAAGGCCGTGGGCGAGCCACCGTTCATGCTGGCCATCAGCGTGTACGAAGCGCTGCGCAACGCGGTGGCCGCCACGCGAGGCAGCGCGCAGGCCGCGCCTGTGCGGCTCGATGCTCCGGCCACGCCAGAGAGCCTGCTGCGCGCGCTTGGCGCGCTGGAGTGAGCTATTGCAGCAGCGCGGCGCGCTGCACCGCACGCCGCACCACCTGGTTGCGCCCCGCGCGCTTGGCGTCGTAGCAGGCCATGTCGGCCGCGTGCAGCACGCTGGCGACATCGTGCAGGCCGGGTTCCAGCACCACCATGCCGATGCTCACGCCCAGGGTGAAACTGCGCCCCTGGTACACCGGCTCCCAGGCCTGCACGGCCGCGCGCAGCTGCTCGGCCACGGCCATGCCGTGCGTGTCCGAACAGCCCGGCAGCACCACGGCGAACTCGTCGCCACCCAGGCGCGCGGCCCAGCCAGCCTGGCGCACCTGGGCCTCCAGCACACGCGCCACATGGCGCAGGACATCATCGCCCGCATCGTGGCCCGCCATATCGTTGATCACCGTGAAATGGTCCAGGTCCAGAAACAGCACCACCCCGGCAATGCTCTCGCCGTGCCCATCCAGGGCGGCCGGTGCACTGTCGGACCCCTGGCCTGCACCATCGAGCAGATGGTGCAGGCGCTGCTCGAAGCCCTGGCGGTTGTCCAGTTGGGTCAGGGGGTCGTGCGACAGCACCCAGGCGTCCTGGCGGCGCTCTTCATGGGTGGTTGTCATCTCCTCCAGCATCCAGACCGTTCCTGCCTTCGGTTCCGCAGGGTTCACGGCACGCCCCTGGGCACGGGCCCACACCGGACTGCCGTCCTTGCGCCGCAGGCACAGGTCGCCATTGAAAACACCCTGTGCGGCGAAGGCGGTCTGCATGCGGGCACCCAAGGCGTCGCAGTCCTCTCCTGCCGCACAGATCAGTCCGGTGTGCTGCCCCCGCAGCTCTTCGGGCTGGTAGCCCAGCATCTGGCTGGCCTGGCGGCCCAGCAGCTCCAGCCGGGAGCCACGGCTGATGACAATGCCCACCGGGGCGCTGTCCAGGATGGCCTGCAGCTGCCCCTCCAGGGACTGGTGCTGCCACCGCTGCTGCCCCTGCTGCTGCTCAAGCCCCTCGAACACCTGCACCAGGGCCCCGACCTCGCCACTGGCACCAGGCCAGGGCATGGCGGCGCCATGCCCTGGCGGCGCCAGCTGGAGCTGGGCACGGTCGCGCAAGCGGGCCAGCGGCTGCATCAGCCACAGCACCAGCGCGGCCAGCACCGCCGCCAGCGCCGCCGTGGCGCCCGCCACCTGTGCCCATGCCTGGCGCTGGGCACCGTCCAGCGGCGCCAGGACTGGCTGCGAATCGGTCACGCGCGCCACCATCCATTGCGGCAGCGGCATGCCGGCCATGCTCACGACATGCCCGGGCAGCACCTGCGTGGCGGCCGGCCCCACGACCGGGCTGTCCTGGGCCAGCCACTGCGAGAACACCGGCCCCAGCCCCGGCTCGTCCCCCACCCGGCCCATGACACGGGCCGGGTCGGAATGCGAAAGAATGGTGCCATCGCGCGTGAAGACCATGAGCCGGGTGTCCGGGCGCGGCGGCAGCGCCATCGACACAGGCAGCACCCCCTGGGACTGGAGCCTGAGCACGCCCGCCACGGCACCCAGGACCGATCCATCCTCCCGGTGCAGCGGCATGGTGAACATGATGCGCGCGTCGCTGGATCGTCCGGTCACCAGCTCCACCACCATGGGCTTGCCATCGACCAGCGTGCGGCGCAAGGCATCGCGCGCGGAGGGTTCGAGCTGGGCCGATCTTTCAAAACGGCCGTTGTGCAGATTCACCCGCAACTCGCCATCGTGCCGCGCCACCAGCATCGAATCAAAGAACTGGACGGCAGGCAGCCCCTGCTGCAACAGCCATTCCAGCGTGGCAGGCAGATCCAGCATGTCCGGCGTGATGCCCGACGCCACGGTGCGCAGCACCTTCTGGCTCTGCTCGATCTTGCTCGACAGCAGGCGGGCAAATACCTCCACCTCGTCGTTCTGCTGGTCCACCATGCGCCTCACCGCTTCCTGGCCCGATGCCTGTGCCACCAGCCACCCGGCGGCCGCCCCGGACAGCACCACCGCCAGCACGGTCAACAGCACCAGGCGCACGGCCAGCATGCCCGGCCATGACCAGGACGGCACGCCGCCATCGGCCCCGGCCGAAGCCGCATCCGTTGGCGGCGTCATGCGCGCCCCCTGCCATCCCAGCGGGTACGAAAGATCGGCGAAACGGAAAAAATCGGAGGTGTGCACATAGGGGATGCGTTGAATATACGCAGCCCCATTCCCCCCGGGCTTGGGTGGAACCCTCGGTGAACGACGGGGAAAAACCCTGAGCCGACGGCGCCGTCAGGGCAGACGCTCAGCAGCCGCTGGCCACGAGTTCCAGTGCTCCGGGCTCCGGCAGCTTGAGAACATTGCCCGACCCCATGATCAGGCCATGGTCGCGCAGGTTGCGCAGCACCCGGGAGAAGGTTTCCGGGGCAATGCCCAGCTGCGCCGCAATCAGGCGCTTGCGCTGGCTCAGCGTGACGCTCAAGGCGCCATTGCCATCGTGCTGCGCATGGCTCAGCAGCCATTGCGCGCAACGGGCCTCGGCATCCTGGGCCAGCCGGCTCACTGCCAGCTCCGTCTGCTGGCGGTAGCCCACCGCCATGTCATGCAGCAGCAACTGCGCGGATTTCGGCAGGGCTTCCACGCTGCGGAGAAAGGCCTCGATGGGCTGGCGGCGCAACTGAACCCGGGTTTCAGTCACCATATCGACCGCGCAGGGCAGGCCCAGCATGGCCGCAGCGCCATCGAGCCAGAAAGGCCCCTCCACCACGCCGAGCTGGTGGCGCATCTGGCCGTCTTCACGGATGCCCAACAGCACGCGGCCGCTGACCAGATGCAACACCGATGTGAGCTTTTCCTGGCGTACGCGCAGCACCTCGCCAGGTGCCACGACCTCGCACTCCTTGGGCATTTCTGGGGAATAGTTAGGCAACATATGAAGGCACTTTGCAGTGCGAATTCCCGCCGGGTTTTGAGGCACATCAAATTCAGGGCTAGCGGCCGCGGCAGTCACCGCCGATTTGCTCTGAATCAAGAAAATCCCGGCCAGACCTCCGGGCCGAGACACAGGGAAGACCCTGAGACGTGACAGGCGGTAACGGCCCTGTCACAGACGGGCCCTAGGGTTAACACCTGGTACACCCATTGATCGACGCACCATGCAACGCCCCACT
Organism: Burkholderiaceae bacterium; assembly: GCA_024709845.1. Taxonomy (GTDB): domain Bacteria; phylum Pseudomonadota; class Gammaproteobacteria; order Burkholderiales; family Burkholderiaceae_C; genus Simplicispira. The sequence goes on from JANJVX010000302.1 coordinate 18,125, forward strand.
GCCGAACAACGCCACCAGGTGCTCGCTGCCCTCTCACCCACGGTGGCAACAGGTACCGGACCGCTCGCCCAGCTGCTCCGTGAAGGGGAGCTGCATTGCGTCTTTCAACCCCTGGGGGACCTGCGCGCGGGAACCGTGTTCGCCCATGAGGCTCTGATCCGTGGCCCGGCAGGGTCGCCCTGGCACCGGCCCGACACCTTGCTGGAGATGGCCCGCCGCGAAGGCATCCTGCCGGACTTCGAGTTGATGTGCGTCTACACCGCATTGCAGAACTGGGCCGCCATCGAGGCCCCGGGGCGGTTGTTCGTGAACATCAGTGCGGACGCACTGGTCCAGGGCGTGGCGCTGTGCGGCGCAGGCAGGCTGGGCAGCACGCTGCGCGATTTCGGCGGCCTTCCCCGCATGGTGGTGCTGGAGATCACCGAACATGACCGCGTGACCGACATGGCGCCGCTGCGCCAGGCCGTCAAGGAGGTGCACGCGGCCGGCATGCGCCTGGCGCTGGACGACTTTGGCGACGGGCGCTCCAGCCTCCGGCTGTGGTCGGAAGTCAAGCCCGACTACGTGAAGATCGACAAGTACTTCATCCACGACCTCGTCGAGCAACCCGAAAACCTGCAGATGCTGCGCGCCATCAAGGGCATCGCCGACATGTTCGGCACGCAGCTGGTGGCCGAGGGCATCGAGACCCAGGACGACCTGCGGGTGCTGCGCGACCTGGGCATTCCCTACGGCCAGGGCTGGCTGCTCGGGCGCCCGGCCCTGGCGGCCCGCCAGGCCCTCAACGATCCGGCCCTCGAAGTGATGCAGGACCGCCGCGTGGCCGTGCTGCCCCATCTCACGCAGTCGGCGCGCCCCGGCATTCTGCGCGGCCTGCAGGTGGTGCAGGCCCCCACCGCCACGCCTGAGACACCGAACGACGCCGTGGCCCAGCTGTTCATGCACCATCCCGAGCTGCATGCCATCGCGGTGGTGCAGGGCGAGCGCCCGGTGGCGCTGATCAACCGCCAGCAGTTCGTGAACCACTACGCCACCCTGTATTTCCGCGAAGTGCATGGCCGCAAGGCCTGCATCGCCTTCGCCAACCCCGCGCCGCGCATCGTCGAGCTGGACTGCGACGTGGACCAGCTCATCGGCATCCTGACATCGCAAGACCAGCGCTACCTCAGCGACGGGTTCATCGTCACCGACAACGGCCGCTACATCGGCCTGGGCACGGGCGACAAGCTGGTGCGCGCGGTGACCGAGGCGCGCATCGAGGCCGCGCGCCACGCCAACCCGCTGACCTTCCTGCCCGGCAACATTCCCATCAGCATGCACATCGAGCGCCTGCTCGAAAGCGGCAACGGCTTCGTAGCCTGCTACGCCGACCTCAACCACTTCAAGCCCTTCAACGACCAGTACGGCTACTGGCGCGGCGACGAGATGATCCGGCTGGCGGCGCGCCTGGTGGTGGCCCATTGCGACGCGCGGCGCGACTTCGTCGGCCATGTGGGCGGCGACGATTTCCTGATCCTGTTCCAGAGCAGCGACTGGCTGCAGCGCTGCCGCAGCATCGTGGATGAATTCGCGCTCGAAGCCCTCAGCCTGTTCGACGAAACGGCACGCAAGGCCGGTGGCATCCATGCCGAGGACCGGCATGGCGTGCAGCGGTTTTTCCCCTGCACCACGCTGTCGATGGGCGCCGCGCGCATTCCGCCGGGCCTGCTGCGCCACGCCGAAGAAGTGGCCAACCTGGCGGCACAGGCCAAGCACGAGGCCAAGCAGGCCGCCTGCGGCATGGTGGTGCTCGATGCGGCCACGGGCCGGGCCGCATGCAGCCCGGAACCCGTGCGGTGCGCTTCGGGCGAGCCAGTGGCAGCCTGACGGCTTAGACCGTGTTTGCGATCTCCCAGGGGTCGCGCAGCGGTCTTTGCGGGGTGGGATCTTAGCCGCCGGCCCGGCCGGTCTGCCCTGGGGGCAATTCCCAGCCGCCGCCCAGCGCCTTGTACAAAAGCACCTGGTTCTGGCGCAGGGCCAGCCGGGTCTGCGCCAGGGCCTGCTGGCTGGCAAACAGCGCCCGCTGGGCGTCGAGCACCTCCAGGAAGCTGGCCACGCCGTTGCGGTAGCGCAGGTCGGCCAGCCGGAAGCGGTCGGCCTCGGCTTCGGCCTGGGCCTGCTGGGCCTGCCACTGGTCGCCCAGGGTGGCCCGGCCGGCCAGTGCGTCGGACACCTCGCGAAAGGCCGTCTGGATGGCCTTTTCGTACTGCGCCACGGCCATGTCACGCCCGGCCAGCGCGGAGTCGAGTCCGGCCTGGTTGCGCCCCCCGTCAAATATGGGCAGCAGCGCCTGGGGCGCCAGGGTCCAGCCCCAGGAGCCGTCCTTGAACAGCCCGGAGAGCGCGTTGCTGGCCGTGCCCGCGCTCGCGGTCAGGGCGATGCGCGGGAAAAAGGCCGCGCGCGCCGCGCCAATGCTGGCGTTGGCCGCCCTCAGCTGCTGCTCGGCCTGGCGCACGTCGGCGCGGCGCACCAACAGGTCCGAGGGCAGGCCCGCAGGCACTTCGGCAAACAGCGGGCCGCTGGCGGCCTGGGTGTCCAGCATCCCGGCGGGCAAGGGCTGGCCTGCCAGCAGGGTGAGCGCGTTCACGTCCATCGCGCGCAGGCGCTGCTGCTGCGCCAGCGCCACGCGCGCCGCCGCCACCAGCGACTCGGCCTGGCGCAGGTCCAGCGCCGAAGCCACGCCCTGGTCAAAACGCAGGCGGATCAGGCGCAGCGAATCTTCACGCGTGGCCAATGTGCGCTGCGTCAGCGCGAGCAACTCATCATTGGCCTGCAGGCTCAGCCAGGCGCTCGCCACCGAAGCGATCAGGCTGGTCTGCACGGCGCGGCGCGCTTCTTCGGTGGCCAGGTACTGCGCCAGCGCAGCCTCCTGGAGGCTGGCGATGCGGCCGAAGAAATCGATCTCCCAGCTCGCCATGGCCAGCCCTGCCGTATAGGTGCTGCTGATCCCCCCGCCCGAGGCGGGCTGGCGGTTGCCGGTGGCGGCCAGATTGAGCGTGGGCGTCCGGTCGGCGCCGCGGATCTGGTACTGGGCGCGGGCCTGCTCGATGGCCAGCGCCGCCATGCGCAGGTCGCGGTTGCCCTCCAGAGCATGCGCGATCAGCGCGCGCAGCCGGTCATCCTGCACGAAATCCTGCCAGGGCAGCGCCTGCCTGGGCCGGTCCGCGCTGTCTGCGGCCGCATCGCTCGCGGCGGGCCATTGCGGGGCCACCGGCGCGGCCGGGCGCTCATAGACCGGCATCAGCGAACAGCCCGCCAGCGCCAGCGCCGCCCAGGCAGTGGCCAGCGGGGCACGCGCGAAGGCGCCCATCCCCCCTGCGGGCGAGTGCTGTGACTTACGCATGGTTCTCTCCCGTGCTGATCTGGTGCGCATGCTGCGCGTCGAATTGCCGCTGGCGCGCGCTGCCCTTGAACAGGCCGCGCACCAGCACGAAAAAGACCGGCACGAAGAACACGGCCAGCGCCGTGCCGGTGATCATGCCGCCAATCACGCCGGTGCCGATGGCACGCTGGCTGGCCGAACCCGCACCCGTGGCCAGGGCAAGCGGCAGCACGCCCAGCATGAATGCCATCGAGGTCATGACAATGGGCCGGAAACGCAGGTGGGCCGCCGCGAGGGCCGACTCGATCACGCTCCTGCCCTGCGCCTGCAGGTCCTTGGCAAACTCGATGATCAGGATGGCGTTCTTGGCCGACAGGCCGATGATGGTCACCAGCCCCACCTGGAAATACACGTCGTTCGCATAGCCGCGCAGCAGCGTGGCCACCAGCACCCCCAGCACCCCCAGCGGCACCACCAGGATCACCGCGAACGGAATCGACCAGCTTTCGTACAGCGCCGCCAGGCACAGGAACACCGCCAGGATGGCGAAGGCGTAAACGATGATGGCCTGCGCACCGGCGAGCTTTTCCTCGCGCGACTGGCCCGTCCATTCAAAACCGAAGCCCTGCGGCAGCTGCGCTGCGAGCCGCTCCATCTCGGCCATGGCCGCGCCGGTGCTCTGGCCTGGCGCAGCCGCGCCGCTGATGCGCATGGACGGGTAGCCGTTGTAGCGCACGGTCTGCATCGCGCCCGACACCCAGCGCGTGGTGGCAAAAGCCGACAGCGGCACCGCCTTGCCCTGGCTGTTGAGCACGTTGAGCCGGAGCAGATCCTCGGGCTGCATGCGCGCGGGCGCGTCGGCCTGCACCACCACGCGCTGCAGGCGGCCTGCGTTGGGGAAGTCATTGATGTAGCTCGACCCCAGGGCCGTGGCGATGGCGCTGTTGATGGCATCGTAGCCCACGCCCAGGGCGCTGGCCTTGTCGCGGTCGATGTCGAGCTGCAGCTGGGGCGCATCCTCCAGGCCGTCGGGGCGCACCTGCGCCAGCACCTTGCTCTGCATCGCCATGCCCAGCAACTGGTTGCGCGCAGTCAGCAGGGCCTCGCGGCCCAGGCCGGCGCGGTCCTGCAGGCGGAAGCTGAAGCCCGAGGCGGCGCCCAGCTCGGGAATGGGCGGCGGGCTCAGCGGGTAGATGAACGCATCGCGGATGCCCGAAAGCCCGCCAAAGGCACGCCCCGCCACCGCCTCGGCACTGCTGCCCGGGCCGGCGCGCTGGGCCCAGTCGGTCAGCGTGACAAAGGCGAGTGCCGCATTCTGCCCCTGGCCGGAGAACGAGAAGCCCAGCACGCCCACCATGCTCTGCACCTCGGGTTGCTTGAGCATGTAGGCCTCGACCTGCTCCATCACGGCGCGCGTGCGCTCCTGCGTGGCGCCCGGCGGCAGCTGCACGTTCACCAGCATGGTGCCCTGGTCTTCGTTGGGCAGAAAGGACGCGGGCAGGCGCATGTAGACCACGGCGGCGGCGGCGATGATGGCCGCGTAGAGGATCAGGGCGCGCGGCGCGCGGCGCAGGATGCGCGCCACCACGCCCTCGTAGCCCTTGGCGGTGCGCGAGAAGCCCCGGTTGAACCAGCCGAAGAAGCCCGTCTTGGCATGGTGGTGGCCTGCCTCCACGGGCTTGAGCAGCGTGGCGCAAAGCGCGGGCGTGAGCGACAGCGCCAGGAAGGCCGAGAAGGCGATGGACGACACCATCACCGCCGCGAACTGGCGGTAGATGTTGCCCACCGAACCGGCGAAGAAGGCCAGCGGCACGAACACCGAGATCAGCACCACGGTCACGCCGACGATGGCGCCCGAGATCTGGCCCATGGCCTTGCGCGTGGCCTCCAGCGGATGCAGCCCCTCCTCGCTCATGATGCGCTCGACGTTCTCCACCACCACGATGGCGTCGTCCACCACGATGCCGATCACCAGCACCATGCCGAACATGGTGAGCACGTTGATCGAGAAGCCCAGCGCCATCAGCGTGGCGAAGGTGCCCAGCAGCGCCACCGGCACGACGATGGTGGGGATGATGGTGTAGCGCAGGTTCTGCAGGAACAGGAACATCACCAGGAACACCAGCACCACCGCCTCGACCAGCGTGGTCGCCACCTGGGTGATGGAGATATCGACGAAGCGCGAGCTGTCGTAGGGAATGGACCACTTCATGCCCTGCGGGAAATAGCGCTCCAGCTCGGTCATCTTCGCGCGCACCGCCTTGGCGGCCGCCAGCGCGTTGCCGGTGGGCGAAAGCTGCACGCCCATGCCCACCGAGGGCTTGCCGTTGAGGCGCGCCGAGGTGGCGTAAAGCTGGCCGCCCAGTTCGATGCGCGCCACGTCCTTGAGGCGCACGGTGGAGCCGTCGGGGTTGGCGCGCAGGATGATGCGGCCGAACTCTTCGGTGCTGGAGAGCTGGCCGTTGACGATCACCGTCGCCGCGATGCCCTGGCCGGCCACGTTCGGCAGGCTGCCGATCTCGCCCGCCGACACCTGGGCGTTCTGCGCGCGGATGGCGTTGTTCACGTCGGCCGCGCTGAGGTTCAGGCCCAGCAGCTTGGCCGGGTCGATCCAGATGCGCATGGCGCGCTCGGTGCCGAACAGCTGGGCCTGGCCGATGCCGGGCAGGCGCTGCAGCTCGGGCACGATGTTGCGCGAGGCGTAGTCGCCCAGCGCCACCGGGTCCCAGGCGGGGTCGTCCGACGAGAGGATGGAGAACAGCAGGAAGTTGCTGCGCGACTTGTCCACGCGCACGCCCTGCTGCGTCACCACGGCGGGCAGGCGCGGCGTGGCGCGCGCCAGGCGGTTCTGCACGTCCACCTGCGCCATGTCGGCGTTGGTGCCAGGCTGGAAGCTCAGCGTGATGTTGCCCGTGCCGTTGGCCTGCGCCACCGACTCCATGTAGATCAGGCCGGGCGAGCCGTTCATCTCGCGCTCGATCACCGAGAGCACGCTGTCCTCCAGCGTCTGGGCCGAGGCGCCGGGGTAGGTGGCCGAGACCACGATGGCCGGGGGTGCCACGGGCGGGTACTGCGCGATGGGCAGCTGGGTGATGGACACCGCGCCCAGCACCATGATGAACAGCGCGATCACCCACGCAAAGATGGGCCGCTCGATAAAGAATTTCGCCATGCTGGGCGCTCCTCAGGCCGCGCTGGCGGCAGATGCGGCGGGCGCGGGTGCACTGGCCGGAGCGGCGGCCGGCGCGGCCGCCTTGCCGTTGCCCTGCCATGGCACGGGCTTGACCACGGGGTTGCCACGCAGCTTCTGGAAACCGTCCACGATCACCTGCTCACCCGCCTGCAGGCCACCAAGCACCACCCACTGGCCGCCCTGCTGGCCGCCGATCTGGATGCTGCGCTGCGCCGGCTTGCCGTCGGCGCCGATGGCCAGCACCGTGTCACCCTGGGCCGAGCGCGTCACCGCCTGCTGCGGCAGCAGAATGGCCTGCTGCGCCTGTGCCTGCTCCAGCCGCACGCGCACGTACAGGCCCGGCAGCAGCAGGCCGTCCGGGTTGGGCACCTGGGCGCGCAGCATGATCTGGCCGGTGGAGGCATCCACGCTCAGGTCGGAAAACAGCAGCTTGCCCGCGAGCGGGTACTCGCTGCCATCCTCCAGCAGCACGCGCACGCTGGCTGCGTCGCCGCCCGCCGCGCGCTTGAACTGGCCGGCCTCCAGGGCGCGGCGCAGCTTCATCACCTCGGCGGCGGACTGCGTGAAGTTCACGTACATGGGGTGGATCTGCTGCACCACGGCCAGTTGCGTGGCCTCGCCCTGCCCCACCAGCGCGCCTTCCGTCACCAGGGCCCGGCCGATGCGCCCGGCAATGGGCGCCGTCACACGGGCGTGGCCGAGGTTGATGCGCGCCGTCGTCACGGCGGCCTTGCCGGCGGCCACGTCGGCCTCGGCCAGTTTCTGCGCGGCCACGGCGTTGGCGTATTCCTGCTGGCTCACGGCATTGGCGGCGGCCAGGGGCTTGTAGCGCTCGGCCAGCGCGGCGGTTTGCGCCAGGTTGGCCTGGCCCTTGGCCAGCGCGGCCTCGGCGCTCTGCAAGGCGGCCTCGTAGGGCGCCGCATCGATGCGGAACAGCACCTGCCCGGCCTTGACATCGCTGCCCTCGTTGAACAGGCGCTGCTGCAGAATGCCCGCCGCGCGGGCGCGCACCTGCGCCACGCGCGAGGCCTCCAGCCGGCCCGGCAGCTCGGTCTGCAGGCCCAGCTCGCCTGGCTGCACGGTGACCACGCCCACCTCGGGCGGCGGCATGCCGCCACCTGCCGGCGCGGCGGGCGCGTCGCCCTTGCCGCAGGCCGCAAGCAGCAACACGGTGCCCAGGCAGCCGCCCGCCAGGGCCAGCCGCAGCCTCGGCCCGGGGGTTGCAGGGGAAAGGGAGGAAGCAGTCTCAGTCTGTGCGTGGCGCGAGAGCATGGGTGTCCTTGGCAATAGTCCGTCCGTGGCGGGCACGAAAGCCAAAAAGTCTAGTGACTTTTGGTGAACCAGGCGCGCACCCCGTGTTTACGGATCGTGAAGCGGCAAGTATACATACATGCGTGAATGTATGTATAGTAGGCACATTGCCCCTCGGAGACCCGCCATGGCTGCCCGCCGCACCAAAATCGATGCCCAGGCCACACGCCACGCGCTGCTGGATGCCGCCGAGCGGCTGTTCGATGAAAAAGGGGTTTCGCGCACCTCGCTCCAGGACATTGCCGCCGCCGCCGGTGCCACGCGCGGCGCGATCTACTGGCACTTCAAGGACAAGGCCGACCTGTTCAACGCCATGATGGAGCGCACCACGG
>JANJVX010000007.1 GCA_024709845.1 Burkholderiaceae bacterium
GACAAGCCCGATGAAGTAACTCCACGACTGGCGCGGCACCGGAGGGCGCCCTAGTCTCACGCTCCTTAGAAACAAGGAGACAGACATGCGCAAATGGATTGTTCCCGGCACGTTGACCTCGGTGGCCATGGCCATCCTGACGGGCTGTGGCGGGGGTTCTGATTCGGCGGTCAACAGCCTGCCCGTCGGCATTGCCGAGGTGTCGCGCACAGCGTACACCGCTACCCAGCCGGGTGCGGGCACCAGCCCGGCCACGCAGGATTTGCTGACCGGGGGGCTGGGCAAGGCCGGGCTGGGCCTGGCTGCCGCGCCCGCATTTGCCGATCCGCTCAACCCCACGGCCGCCGAACTGCGCCGCAATGCGCTGCATGGCAACTACCGCGGCATCATGGATGCCTCTGCAGGCAGCGGCTATGGCACCTTGTACGGCCCCAACATCGACCTGGCGGGCCGCGACACCCTGGGGCACGGCCTGATCCCGGGCGTGGAATACCTGGCCCGGCTCGACGATGGCAGTGGCCGCAAGAACGTCGCCATCGCCGTGCAGGTGCCCGCCCATTTCGACGCCAACAACCCCTGCATCGTGGCCGGTCCGTCATCGGGCTCGCGCGGCGTGTACGGTTCCATCGGCAGTGCCGGGGAATGGGGTCTCAAGAAGGGCTGCGCAGTGGCCCTGACCGATTCGGGCAAGGGCATGGGCCTGCACGACCTGATGGATGACAGCGTGAACCGCATCGACGGCACGCGCGCTTCGCGCGGCGCGGCGGGCATGTTGTCGCACTTTGCTGCCCAGATCACGGACGCGGCGCGTGCGGCGTTCAACACCGCCTTTCCCAATCGGCTGGCGCTCAAGCACGCGCACTCGCAGCAGAACCCGGAGCAGGACTGGGGCACGGACACCCTGGCATCCATCCGCTACGCCATGTACGTGCTCAACCAGGAATACGCCCCCACCGTGGGAACCGGCCCGCAACGCGCGGTGCGCTTCAACGCCGACAACACCCTGGTCATTGCGGGCTCGGTGTCCAACGGCGGCGCGGCCGTGCTGCGTGCCGCCGAGCAGGACACCGAGCGCCTGATCGACGGCGTGGTCGCCTCCGAACCCAGCGCCCAGCCACGCACCACGGCGGGCTACGGCGTGCAGCAGGGCGGTGTGCCGGTCGAGGTGTATGGCCGGGCGCTGATTGACTATTTCACCATCGGCAACATCTACCAGCCGTGCGCCGCGCTCGCCCCTTCGGTCACGATGGCCGAGGCCAGCTTCTTCAACTACATGGCGCTGGCCCAGCTGAAGCCGGCCGCCGCCAACCGCTGTGCCGCGCTGGCCGCCAAGGGGCTGCTGGGCGGCGCCGACACGGCCGCGCAGGCCACCGAAGCCTTGCAGAAGCTCCGGGCCTACGGCTGGACGGCCGAGCATGACGCCATGCACAACGCCCACTACGGGCTGGGCAACTCGCCCATCATCGGCATGATGTACACCAACGCGCTGGGGCGCTTCTCGGTGCTCGACAACCTGTGCGGCATGAGCGCCGCGCAGGTCAACCCCGCCACGGGCGATGTGCTGCCGGTGTCTGCCGCCGTCAAGGCCGGGTCGTTCGCCATCGGCAACGGCACGGCCAACGGCGCACCGGCCACGGTGGTCTACAACGACTCGGTGGGCGGCGCCAAGGCCTGGCAGTTTGCCGTGTCGCCCAGCACCGGCAAGGCGGACTTTGCGCTGGACGCTGCCCTGTGCCAGCGTGCGCTGGTGACCGGCGTGGACACGGTGACAGGCGCTGCCCTGAGTGGCACAACGGTGCCCACCAAGGCGCAAAGCGATGCCGTGCGCGCCGGCATGGCGCAGGTGCAGCTCAACGGCAACCTGCAGGGCAAACCGACGCTGATCGTCGCGGGGCGCAGCGATGCCCTGGTGCCGGTCAACCATTCCTCGCGCGCCTACGTGGCCTACAACCGCGCCGTGGAAGGTGCGGCCAGCAAGCTGCGCTACTACGAGGTGACCAACGCCCAGCATTTCGATGCCTTCCTGTCGCTGGCCGGTTTCGACAACCGCTACGTGCCGCTGCATGGCTACTTCAACGATGCGATGAGCGCGATGTATGCGCACCTCAAGTCAGGTGTGGCCCTGGCCCCCAGCCAGGTGGTGCGCGCCACACCACGCGGCGGTCTGCCGGGTGCGGCGCCCGCGATCACGGCAGCGAACCTGCCCGCCATCGCGGCCACGCCCGAGGCAGGCAACCAGATCGGCTTTGACGGGAGTTCGGTCAATGTTCCGCATTGAACGCGCGCCCGTGGCCTGGCTGCGCCAGGCCGCCCGATCTGTGCGCGGGCTGTGCGCCGCTGGCGCCCTGGCGCTGTCGTGGTCTTCGGCCCAGGCGGCCGACATCGTCATCGGCCAGGTGGCCCCTCTGTCGGGCGTGCTCGCCAGCACCGGCAAGCAGATGGTGCTGGGCGGCACCATCTACTTCAAGCATGTCAACGCCACGGGCGGGGTGCATGGCCAGAAGATCGTGGTGCAGGTGGCCGACGACGGCTACAAGGTGGACGACACCGTGCGCCTGACGCGCGAGTTCCTGTCCAACCCGGAGCTGGTGGCGCTGTACGGATTTGCGGGCACGTCCAACGTGGGCAAGCTGCTGACCGACGGGGTGCTGGAGCAGGGCGGCGCGGCCCTGGTGGCGCCCTACACCGGGGGCGAGCCGCTGCGCAACCCGTTCAACCCCTGGATCTTCCATGTGCGGGCGGGCTATGCCGATGAAACCGAGCACATGGTGCAGCAGGTGACCACGCTGGGCATGACGCGCATCGGCGTCATGTACCAGGACGACGGCTTTGGCAAGGCGGGCCTGGAGGGCGTGCAGAAGGCGCTGGCCAAGCGCAACCTGGAACTGTCGGCCGTTGCCACCTACGACCGCAACACCGACCAGGTGGACGAAGCGGTCGCGAAGATCATGCAGTCGGATGCCCAGGCGGTGATCATGATCGCGGTGAACAAGCCCGCGTCGGCCTTCATCAAACGCTACCGCGAAGCGGGGGGCGGCGCGCAGCTCTACAACATTTCGGTGGTGGACCCGGCCGAGATCGTCAAGCTCGCGGGCCTGAAGAATGCGCATGGCCTGGGCATCAGCCAGGTGGTGCCTTTCCCCTACCAGCCCAACCTGCCGGTGGTGCGCGAATACCAGGCGCTGCTCAAGAAATATGCCCCCGAGGAGCATGTGAACTACACCAGCTTCGAGCAGTTTCTGGGGGCCAAGGTGCTGGTCGAGGCGCTGCGCCGTGCGGGGCCCGCACCCACGCGCGCCAGGGTGGTGAAGGCGCTGGAAACGCTGGGAAGCTACGACCTGGGAGGCATTACCGTGAACTTCGCGCCCAACAACCGCGTGGGCTCGCGCTATGTGGAGGTGACGGTCATCGGGCGCAGCGGACGGCTGATGAAATGAGCCACGCCAGCGCGGCCCGTGCCGTCAGGCCGTGTTGCCCAGCAGCGTTGCAACCAGCTCGCCGGTGGTGGTGGCGCCGAGCTTGCGCATCAGCCGCCCCCGGTGCGCCTCGACGGTGCGGTGGCTGATGTCCAGCAGACGCGCGATCTGCTTGCTGGTGGCGCCGGTCACGATGTGCTGCGCGATCTCGCGCTCGCGCACCGTGAGGTCGGCGCTCACCGGGCGGCGCTGCGAGATGTCCTCGAACATCCACACGGCATGGGCGAACGGGTCGGAGCGGTCCAGGGCCCGTCCGGCCACATGGCACCAGAACAGCGAACCGTCGGACCGGGCCATGATGCGCTCGTCGCTGTAGGTGCCGGTGGCCTTCATCACGGGAAGGCCCAGGTTGCCGATGTGGGTGAACTCCTCGAACGAGGGATAGAGCTGGGCCATGGAGTGGCCCATGAGGTCAGACTGCGCATGGCCGAACATCTGCGCAAAGGCCTCGTTGCAGATCTCGATCGTCCGGTTGCGCGACACGCACATGCCCACCGGTGCCAGGTTGAAGGCCAGTTCCAGCGTGTGCTGCAGTTCGGAGGTCGGGTTCATGGCGGCTGATTCTCCCCCAGGGTGGCCCGGATGGGGGTATGGGGAAACTACCTGCTTGCGCTGGCGTGGGCCTGGCTGTTGGCTTCAGGGCGTGCTCACTCGCCCGTGCGCAGCAGGGGGCGCAGCGCCAGCAGCCCCAGTGCCGGGCCCAGGGCCAGCCCCGTGAGCAGCGGGCCGAGCGCGACATGCTCCGACAGCTCGACGAACAGCAGAATGCTGACGATGGAGATGCCGAACCCGATGCTGTTGGTCAGCGTGAGCACGCTGCCCACGGCCTGCGGCGGCGCATTGCGTGCCGTGAGCGCCGAAAACTGCGGTGAATCGCCCGACACCGTGATGCCCCACACCAGCAGCCAGGCATAGAACAGCGCATCGGGCGCCCGCATGAGCCAGGGCGCCAGCAGGCAGCACAGGCCGCTGGTGGCCAGCTGCACCGCCGCCACGCGGGCACTGCCCCAGCGCGGCGCCAGCCAGCCGCCCACCACGCAGCCCAGCGCGCCCGCGCCCAGCACCCAGAATGCGGCCCACGACAGCGCCGTGCCCTGCAGGCGCGTGGCCAGAATGAGGGGCATCAGCACCCACAGGGTGTAGAGCTCCCACATGTGGCCAAAATAGCCCAGCACCGAACTGCGCACCCGTGCATCCGTGCCGATGCTGGCCAGGGCCCTCCACTGCAGCGTGGTGACGCGGGCCACCGCACCGGGCGGCTCGGGCAGCCACCCGTGCAACAGCAGCCCGCCCGCAGCCGCCAGCCCCGCCACACCCAGCATCAGGCTGGGCCAGGGCAGGGCGTCGCCCAGCGCGCGCAGCGCGTGGGCGCTGGCCGAGCCCAGAATCAGCGCGCCGATCAGCAGGCCCAGGGCCGGGCCCAGCCCGCGCGTGTACCACTGCGAGGCGATCTTCATGCCCACGGGGTAGATGCCTGCCAGAAAGAACCCCGTGGCAAAGCGCCACGCCAGCAGGGCCGGAAAACTCGTCACCATGGCCCAGGCCCCCACCGTGCAGGCCGCACCGGCCAGGGCGCAGACCAGAAACACGCGCCGGGGCGAGAACCGGTCGGCAATGGCCAGCAGCGCAAAGACCAGGGTGCCCAGAATGAAGCCGAACTGCAGTGCCGAAGTCAGCGTGCCCACGGCGGTGGCGGGCCAGCCCAGTTCGCGCTGCAAGTCGGGCATGACGGCATTGACCGCAAACCACAGCGAGGTGCCCGCAAACTGCGCGGCCACCAGCACGGGCAGGACGTGGCGGGGAACCGGGGTCTGCGGGGCCTGGGTCACTGCCGTTTGCGCTATACGCCCCGCGCCCGGTCCGCCTTGAACTGCGCGCGGAATTCGGTGAAGCGGCCGGCTTCCAGCGCCTCGCGCACCTCGAGCATGAGGTTCAGGTAGTAGTGCAGGTTGTGCACGGTGGTCAGCATGGGGCCCAGCATTTCGCCGCAGCGGTCCAGGTGGTGCAGGTAGGCGCGCGAGAAGCCGCCGCGCCCGCCCTGGTCCCAGGCCACGCCGTCCTTGCCGGCGCAGGCGTGGCAGGTGCAGCTGGTGTCGAGCGGCTGGTGGTCGGCTTTGTGACGGGCGTTGCGGATCTTCAGGTCGCCATAGCGCGTGAACAGCGTGCCGTTGCGCGCGTTGCGGGTGGGCATGACGCAGTCGAACATGTCCACGCCGCAGGCCACGCCCTCCACCAGGTCTTCCGGCGTGCCCACGCCCATCAGGTAGCGCGGCTTGTGCGCGGGCAGGCGGTGCGGGGTGTGGGCCATGATCTGCAGCATCTGCTCCTTGGGCTCGCCCACGCTCACGCCGCCCACCGCGTAGCCGGGAAAGTCCATCTCCACCAGGGCTTCGAGCGACTCCTGGCGCAGGTTCTCGAACATGCCGCCCTGCACGATGCCGAACAGCGCATTGGGGTTCTCCAGGCGCTCGAACTCGGCCTTGGAGCGCACAGCCCAGCGGCGGCTCATTTCCATGGACTGGCGCGCCTCGCGTTCCGTCGTCAGGTGCCCCTTGGTTTCGTAGGGAGTGCACTCGTCGAGCTGCATCACGATGTCGGAGTTCAGCACCGTCTGGATCTGCATGCTCACCTCGGGCGACATGAAGAGCTTGTCGCCATTGACGGGGCTGGCAAAGTGCACACCTTCCTCGGTGATCTTGCGCATGTCGCCCAGGCTCCAGACCTGGAAACCGCCCGAGTCGGTGAGGATGGGCTTGTTCCACTGCTCGAAGGCATGCAGGCCGCCGAAGCTCTGCATGATGTCCAGCCCCGGGCGCATCCACAGGTGGAAGGTGTTGCCCAGGATGATTTGCGCGCCCATGTCGTGCAGGCTCTGCGGCATCACGCCCTTGACGGTGCCGTAGGTGCCCACGGGCATGAAGATCGGGGTTTGCACCACGCCATGGTTGAGCGTGAGCGTGCCGCGCCGGGCGTGGCTGGAGGGGTCGGTGGTGAGGATCTGGAACTGCAGCATGGGGGGATTGTCCCAGATGGGCGCGCCTGGGCCTTGCGTGCGCCGGGGCCGCTACACTGAACCCAACACACCATAAAAAGGAAATGCCATGCCCCGAATCCTCATCGCCGTCGATGGCTCGGAACTCTCGCTCGACGCCGTGCACCACGCCATGCAACTGACCCGCCATGGCCTGCAGGCCGATTTCGTGCTGGCCAATGTGCAGGAACCGGCCACGCTCTACGAACTGGTGGTGTCGCGCGACCCCGACCTGATCGCCGCCGCCAGCATCGAGGCGGGTGAACACCTCATGGCTTCGGCCCGCGCCCTGCTCGACGAAGCCGGGCTGGACTACGTGACCGAAGTGGGCGTGGGCGACCCCGCGCACACGCTGGTGGACATTGTCGAAAGCACGGGCTGCGACATGGTGGTGGTCGGCGCGCGCGGCCAGGGGGCGCTGAGCAGCGCGCTGCTGGGCTCGGTGTCGCAGGAGCTCGCGCATGCCAGCCCGGTGCCGGTGACCATCGTCAAGCACGCCGAGGTGATGGAGTCGGATGACGAGGGCGACGAAGAACAGGCTGCCTGAAAAGCCGACAGCCTTGTGCGGGCATCCGTTTTCGGGCGGTCATTGCGCCACCCGCGACGCATGCAACCGGCGTGGCCCAGGCCAGCGGCCACCGTGCAAGGGCCGCCCCGCCGCACTGGGGACGGAGCGAAGCGACACAGGGGGGTGTTTTGTCCTTCAGGCGGCCTTGCGGAACGGCTCGGCCGGGCGCTGCAGCTTGCCGTGCGGCAGCGTGGCCAGGCGCTTGAACATGCGGCGAACGTAGCCGCTGATCCACAGGCATTTGTTCAGCTCGTCCACGGGCAGCGGGCCAGACACCACGACGATGTCGTTGGCCACGTCCTGGGCGCCCGCGGCGCGCAGGCGGCGGCGTGTGTTGGCCGCCCACGACTGGATGCGCGTGGGGCTGCCGTGCTGGTGCACTTCGCCCGTGTGCAGGTCGAATGCAATGGCGACCGTGTCGGTCTTGAGCTTGAAGCGCCGCTCGCCCGTGACGACGCTGGGCGCTTCGCGCATGTCGTACAGGTAGTAGCTGCCGGCCTTGAGCTGGTATTGCATGTCCATGGTTGTCTTCCTCTTGAGCGGCATTGTCGAGGCGATGCCACGGCCGCAATGGCCGGGTAAACGGCGGGAAACAGGCCCTATTCGGGGGCGCTGCACGCGGCGTTGACCTGCTGCACCGGGGTGCGGCTGCCATTGTCGCGGCTGCCTGTTACAAGTTCAAGAATGGACGTGCGAATTAAGTAACCGTTTGTTGTCCGTGCTCAAAAATCGACCAGGCTCAGGCCCACGGTGAACACCGTGCGGCGGCGGTTGAAGTCCACCAGGCTGTCGCCGTAGCCGCTGAAGAGCTGGGTGTGCAGGCGCAGGTTGCTCTTGCCGCCACCCAGGCCGGTGCCCAGGGCCTGCAGCCATTCGAGCCGCACCGAGCCGCGCCCCGTGGACGACAGCGAATGCCGCAGCGTGGCGCCCAGGGTGTGGTCCTTGTCCGGGTTCCAGAACACCGACAGCTCGCCCCGGCCCACGGTGTCGCTGATGCCCGGGTTGTCGTCGCTGCTGGCCCCTTCGGGAATGCGCTTCCACAGGCGCGCGCCGATCACCCAGCGGTTGTCCAGCTCCATGCCGGTCATGAGGTAGGCGCGGTTCCAGCTGCGCGAGAGCGGCAGGCTCTGGCCGTTGGACTGGTGCACCACGCCGATGCCGCTGTAGCGCCAGCGCCAGCCCCAGGGCAGCTGCGCGTCCGTGGGGTAGACGTAGATCACCTCGGGCTCGTGGTCGGTGTTGCGGAACGGGCGCGAGAGCGCGGGCGTGAACACCTGCCAGTACGACTGCTGCGTGTAGCCGAACCACAGCGAATCCTTGCCCCGGGAATCGGAATGCGTGAGCAAACCTTGGGCGATCTTGGTGCGCACCGACAGCTGCAGCCGTGCCTCGGTGTCGCGGTAGGGCGTGGCTTGCGCGGGGGTGTGGCCGGGCGTGGCCGAGGTGGGCTGGCGGTTGACGCTGCTCGATGCCACCACCGAGGCGGTGATGGGCCGGTAGCCCCGGAAGCTGAAGGTGCCGCAGTCGCTGCCCGGCTCCAGCTCCCAGAAGC
The DNA here is from genome assembly GCA_024709845.1 of Burkholderiaceae bacterium. Lineage (GTDB taxonomy): Bacteria > Pseudomonadota > Gammaproteobacteria > Burkholderiales > Burkholderiaceae_C > Simplicispira. The sequence continues at coordinate 8,628 of JANJVX010000007.1, forward strand.
GCGAGAGGTTGGAATACCGTGGCGAGCGGCAGCCGCTGGCGTGATCCTCCTGCTCCGGTGGCGTGGCGGGCGCCGAGGCACCGGTGGCCAGCGGTGCGGGCTGCTGCGTTGCCACCGCGCTGCGGGCCGCCGGCGCCTGCCAGGCCTGCTGGCCGGCCCACTGGTCGAAGCAGGCCAGGCGCGCGCTGTCGTCGCCCAGGGCGGCGCAGCGGCGCCAGGCGGCGTCGGGCGCGGCCGGGGTCTGGCCCTGGACCAGCGGGGCCGCCAGGGTCAGCGCCAGGGCGGCGGGAAAGGCGGCGCGGCGGTGCAGTGGGCGAAGGGGCATGGTGAAACCTGCGGTTTGGTATGAAATAGGCCTCCAGAGCTTACTGGTCAAGCGCCGCAAGCTATGAATGCAGTAGCAAAAAATCAGGTCGGCTGCGCAGCATTCGCGGCCTGGGCCTTGCGCGCGAACTCGGCGCGCAGGGCCTTGAGCTTTTCGCGCGGGTCCTCGCGCGCGGTGGTGGCAGACAGCGCCATCTCGGCGATGAAGCGGCTGGGCTGCGCGGCCACCATCTCGCGGCCCTTCTTGCGTTTTTTCGTCCAGCTCACGGCCAGCGTGCGCTGCGCGCGCGTGATGCCCACGTACATCAGGCGGCGCTCTTCCTGCAGGCGCGAAAGGGTCTCGTCGCTCACCTTCTGCTGCCTGCCACCATCGTCGTCGAGCTTGAAGGGCAGCATGCCCTCGGTCACCCCGGCCAGGATGACGTGCGGCCACTCCAGCCCCTTGGAGGCGTGCAGGGTGGACAGCGTCACCACGTCCTGCTCCTTCTCGCGGTCCGACAGTGTGGACAGCAGCGCGATGTTTTGCGCCACCTCCAGCAGGCTCTTGGTTTCCATCTGCGTGGTGGCACCGGCCGTGTCGTCGATCTGGCCACCCGCGCGCTGCGCCATCCAGTCGCAGAACTCCAGCACATTGCTCCAGCGCGCGGCCGCCACCTTCTCGCTGTCCTCGCCGTCGTAGAGGTGCTTCTCGTAGCCAATCTCCTGCAGCCATTCGGTGAGGAAGGCGCGGGCGTTCTCGGCGCCCAGGGTCTGGCGCGCGCGGTATTCCAGGTCGTTCACATAGCGGCCGAACTCGTGCAGGCCGTCGAGCGCGCGCCGGGGCAGGGCGGCCGGCAGCATGGGGGAGAACAGCGCGGCGAACAGGCTGCTCTTGTGCTGGGTCGCAAACTCGCCGAGCTGCCCCAGCGTCGTGTGGCCGATGCCGCGCTTCGGCGCGGTGATGGCGCGCAGGAAGGCCGGGTCGTCGTCCTGGTTGCTCCACAGGCGGAACCAGGCGCACAGGTCGCGGATCTCGGCGCGGTCGAAGAAGCTCGTGCCGCCCGACACCTTGTAGGGAATGCCGGCGCGGCGCAAGGCCTTCTCGAACGGCTTGGCCTGGTGGTTGGCGCGGTACAGGATGGCGAAGCTCTTCCAGTCCGGCGGCGGGTTGGCGGCGGCGCGCAGGCCCTGCAGGCGCGCCACGGCGCGCTCGGCCTCGTGCTCCTCGCTGTCGGCGTCGACCACGCGCACGGGCTCGCCCTCGCCGAGTTCGGAAAACAGCGTCTTGGGGAACAGCTTGGGGTTGGGCCCGATCACGTTGTTGGCCGCGCGCAGGATGGCCGAGGTGGAGCGGTAGTTCTGCTCCAGCTTGATGACCTTGAGCTGCGGGAAGTCGATGGGCAGTTTTTTGAGGTTGTCCAGCGTGGCGCCGCGCCAGCCGTAAATGGACTGGTCGTCATCACCCACGGCCGTGAAGCGCCCGCGCTCGCCCACCAGCAGCTTGAGCAGGTCGTACTGCGTGGCGTTGGTGTCCTGGTACTCGTCCACCAGCACATGGCCAAGCTGCTGCTGCCACTTGGCGCGCACCTCGGGGTGGTCGCGCAGCAGCTTGAGCGGCAGGCCGATCAGGTCGTCGAAGTCCACGCTCTGGTAGGCCGCCAGGCGCTCCTCGTAGCGCTGCATGATGAGCGCGATGCTGCGCTCGTGGTCGTCCTTGGCCTGGGCCAGCGCCTGCGCGCCGTTCAGCCCCATGTTCTTCCACAGGCTGATGGTCCACTGCCACTGGCGCGCCGTGGCGGCATCGGTGGTGCCACCGGCGGCGTCCTTCAGGATGCTGGTCACGTCGTCCTGGTCGAGGATGCTGAACTGGGGCTTGAGGCCCAGCACCTTGCCATCCTCGCGCACCATGCGCACGCCCAGCGCGTGGAAGGTGCACACCAGCACGTCCTTGGCGGCGCGGCCGATCAGGCCCTTGGCGCGCTCGCGCATTTCGGCCGCCGCCTTGTTGGTGAAGGTGATGGCCGCGATGCGCTTGGGCTCCAGCCCGCGCTCGATCATGTGCGCGATCTTGTGCGTGATCACCCGCGTCTTGCCCGAGCCCGCGCCGGCCAGCACCAGGCAGGGCCCCTCGGTGTAATGGACGGCCTGGAGCTGGGCGAGGTTGAGACCTGCGGACATGGGGAGGGGGAGAAGCGGGAGGGAGGGGGAACGGAGCGCGCAATGATACCGGCGTGCCAGGGCGGCCGTTTTCGCATCGTGGCAAAGCCCGTGCGGACATCCGCAAGCATGCGCACCTTGTCACCACTGCAACATTTTCGACACCGCTGCCCGCCTGAACGGGCTTTGCGCTGTCTTGCGCGCCATCGGTCTGTATGCTATTTATTTGATAGCTAATAGCGCTTGCCGTGTGGGCCAATATGGCCAAATTTCTTTGAAAACGTGACCACTCAGCACGGGCCGCGCGCCGATGCCATCAGCGCCTGCAACGCGTAGAGCACCAGCAGCGACACACCGGCCAGCGCCACGCCCTGCAGGTTCAGTCGAAGGGCGAAGCCCGGTGTATGGATGTGTGCGACGCTGGTCCGCGCGAGCTGCAGCAGGCCCGCCAGCGGCAGCAGCAACAGGCCGAAGCAGGCCGCCGCCTTCCAGCCGCGCAGCGTGGAGCCCAGGTGCGTGCGGTTGTCGCACCAGACGATGGCGCCCAGACTGCGCCATTCCTGGAACGCGTGCATCAGCACCGCCAGCACCATGAAAGCCAGGGGCACCGTCAGCACCGCCCACACCAGCACCCAGCGGCGGTCATGCGGGTTCCAGGGGCGTGCGGCTTGCGCGGCGTCTTCTGCCGGGCGCTGGCCTTCGGTGCGCACCACTTCCTGGGCTGCGTCGATGGCGGTGTCCAGCCAGTGGCGCCAGTCGCGCACGCGCGGGCGCTGGCCCAACGCGGCGGCGTAGACATGGCCGTCGTCCACACAAACCTGCTGCGTGGGCGTGATGCGGTCGTCCGGCAGGTACCACCCGGCAGACTTGCGGGGCAAGCGCACCACGAACACGGTGGTGGTGTCGGTCGATGGTCTGCCGGTAGAGAACAGACCCGTGGAATCGTGCTCCAGTTCGATGGCCATCCAGTCATGGCCGCGGTGCTGGCCGCGCACGATCGACAGCGGCCGCAACCGGTCCAGCCGCAGGCGCTCCCACAGCGGTGCGGAAAAGCTGTCGAGCAGCCCCGGCGGCGGTGCTTCCCGGGTGGCCATTCAGAGGCTCTCCAGGTCGGCCTCGTCCTGCGCGGCGCGCTGCAGGCGCAGCCCCACGGTGATGGCGACGGCGGCGCAGACCAGCAGGTTCCAAAGGCGGGGCATGCCGTACACGGCGAGGGTGACTCCGGCCACGCCGGAGAGCACGGCCAGGCGCAGCACGGGGTGGTCTTCCCAGAGCCCGATGACGCCGCCCAGCAGCATCGCGATCAGCCCCGTGGTCAGCGGCCAGCCGAGGAGGCAGGCAAACATCAGCACAAAGGCCGTCGTGCCGTCGGCCTGGGAGAACCACGACTGCCAGAGGTAGTTGGCCAGCAGGCTCGCCACGGCGACCGTGGCGGCGGCCCACAGTGGAGACAGATGAGACTCATTGGTAAACGTCATGGGCGTGCAGCAAGTCAAAACCCGCGCAGTATGCACTGCGCCATTGGCGTAGCACCAGCGCGCTCAGGCGGGGCGGGCGAGGCAGCGCCCGGATGCCAGGAATGCGCCCACGGTCCTCCACGCCATGTGCCGCGGCGGCCCGCTGCCAGCCCCCTGCAAGTCGGCCCGGGCGGACGGGCGCCACAATAGCGCCCTGTGCTGTCCATCCTGCTCGTCACCTTCCCCTTTTTCGCGCTCGTGCTCGCCGGGTATCTGGCGGCGCAGCGGCGCATGTTGCCGCTGGAGGCCATACCAGGGCTCAACGGCTTCGTGCTGTTCTTTGCGCTGCCGTGCATGCTGTACCGCTTTGGCTCGACCACGCCGATTGCGCAGTTGCTCGATCTGTCGGTGGCGGCGGTGTACCTGCTGTGCGGCCTGGTGCTGGTGGCCTTTGCCATTGCGGTGACGCGCAACGCGCGCATCCGCTGGAACGACGCGGCCTTTGGCGCGCTGGTGGCGGCGTTTCCCAACTCGGGCTTCATGGGCGTGCCGCTGCTGGTGGCGCTGCTGGGCGCGCAGGCGGCCGGGCCGGTGATCGTGATGATCGTGGTGGACATGGTGGTCACCAGCTCGCTGTGCGTGGCCCTCTCGCGCCTGGACGACGGCCAGGGCCATGGCCGCGCCGCCATGCTGGACGCTGCGCGCAAGGCGCTGCGCGGTGTGGTGGGCAACCCCATGCCCTGGGCCATTCTGGGCGGCGCGCTGGCCTCGTATCTGGAATGGCACCTACCCGCGCCGGTCGAAAAAACCGCCTGGCTGCTGGCCGATGCGGCATCGCCCGTGGCGCTGTTCACCATCGGCGCGGTGCTGGCACGCGCACAAATCCAGGCCAGCCACCCCATGCCGCTGTCAGACTACCTGCCCGTGGCGCTGATGAAGCTGCTGCTGCACCCGCTGCTGGTGCTATTGGCAGGGGCCACCGCCATGCAGTGGGGCGTGGGGCTGAGCCCGTTCACGCTCACGGTGATGGTGCTGACCGCCGCGCTGCCCAGCGCCAGCAACGTGTCGCTGCTGGCCGAGCGCATGGGCGCAGACAACGGGCGCATCGCACGCATCATCCTGGTGACCACGGCGGCATCCTTTCTCAGCTTCTCTGCGGCGGTGGCGCTGGTGACCTGATTGCTTTGTTTTTGATAGCTGTCGACGCTTATTTCATAAGCGTTAGAGGCTAAAAAAGCATGTAATTCAGCCATGGGGCAATGGTGCCCCGGGGGGCTTCAGACGGGAAGCGGCGCGGTGGGGCGAGGTTGAGCGTGAGCGGTCAGAGGCTGGAATCGACCCGAAGCCGACTGCGGGCATCACGCCCCAAAGCGGTCTGCGATGCGACAGCTACCCAGCGCTCCCACAGCCAGAATTTGACCGGTGAGCGCCCAGATTTCACCTCTTCGCAAGCTATAGTTTCCCAGTGCAAGCCTGCCGGGTTTCATGGAATATTTATAACTGGATGTTTATGTAGCAAGGTTGTTATAAACGTAGGCTGAAAGCTCCTTTCAAGAGGAAGCATTTTCCAGAATATCCTGCATTGGCCAGTGTATCTCACAGGTTTTGCGGAATATATTATTTTTAACCAAAGAGAGATCATGAAGCATCGTCATTTCATTCGCGGAAATAGTGCTTTCCTTTCAGAAACAATTGAAATCCTTGAAGCAGGCTTGATACCAGCACTTTCATCCGCTGGGTGGGAAGAATCAGATTCACCATTCAGCAATGTGGTCGCCCTAACAGGCTGCTGAAATACTCCCCACCATCACTCCTCAGTTGACGCCCTGCCAGGACAATCGAGGCACCCCACCAACCAGACAGACAAGCCAGACATGCGCGGAGCCGATACCTTCACCGAGAGCCTGTTCACCATGCGC
>JANJVX010000020.1 GCA_024709845.1 Burkholderiaceae bacterium
GCTGCGCAGCAACCGCGAGGTGAACCTGTTCCACCGGGGCTTCGTGGCCTGCGACAGCTATGCGGGCGGCGAAACGGCCATCACGCGCATTACCTGCCCCGTGCTGTTCGCCCTGGGCACGCAGGACCAGATGACTACACCCAAGGCCGCGCAGGGCCTCATCGCGGCGGCACGGGCGGCTGGCAAGAGCGTGCAAGTGGCCAGCCTGCCTGTTGGCCACCACCAGATGACCGAGACACCGGAAGAAACACTGTTCGCAATCCGGGACTTTCTGGCACGCTGAACACACCTGCCAGCGCCCGATGGCCGGACGCTGGCAGGTGCTGACGGATCTTCTTGCCAGAACATTGAAGTGCCGCCACGGCACGGCGCAAGGGCAGAAAATGAAAAACGCGCCAGGCCTATGACAGCACTGGCGCGTTTTTTTATATGGGGTGGCTGATGGGGCTCGAACCCACGACAACAGGAATCACAATCCTGGACTCTACCAACTGAGCTACAGCCACCGTAGCTTTAAATTATAACCCGTAAAACACATGTCCTGGTAAAAGTCGCCTTTTTTTACTTGGCTGTCGGCACGGGACGAGGCACCTTCATCTGCACCTTGAAACGCTGCTTGAGCGTTTCATAGTAGGCCAGCCCTTCGGCGGTAGACCACCACTGAACATATTGCTGTTGACGTTGCTGCGCCAGCAGAGGCTCCGGAGCCTCATGCGGCACCACACGATTCACTTTGGCAACGGCATACCCCTGGTCACCCAGGTCCACCCCGGCCCATGCCGGCAGCACATCGGTATTGACGCTCAAAACAGCGTCAAGCAGCGCGCGCGGCTGGTTCTGGGACAGATCCCGCGCCACGACCATGGGAGCGGAAAGACCTGCAGCGTTGGCGGCATTCTCCGCCCAGGCCGCGCGCTTGGCCTCACCTTCCTTGCGCGCCAGCTCGGCAGCCTTTTCTGCCACGTAACGTTGACGCACCTTGGCCTGTACCTCTTCATAGGCCAATGTGCGGGCAGGTGTGTACTCGGCCACCCGGCCTGCCACCATCTGGCTGGTGCCGAATTCAACCGCTTCGGTGTTGCGCTTGTTTTCAAGAGCATCCGACGAAAACAATGCCTCCAGAAACTTCGGGTTCGCCAGCGCACCGGTGGCTCCGGGAGCCGGTGTGCGCACCACGCCCTTGGCGGTCTGGATTTTCAGTTTAAGCTTGTCCACCACCGGCTGCAGGCTGTCGGCCTGCTCATACACGGTGTTGGCAAAGGTTTCCGCCACCTCGGCAAACTTGCGCTGTGCCTGCTGCTGCTTGAGGTCCGCCTCCATCGAAGCGCGCAGCTCTTCAAAGCTGGGCTTGCGGGGTGCCTTGATGTCGGTGAGCTGAAGGATGTGGTAACCAAAATCGGTTTCCACCACTTCGCTGATCTCCCCCTTGTTCAGTGCAAAGGCTGCGTCCTCGAACGGCTTGACCATGGCGCCTCGGGCAAAGAAACCCAGATCGCCGCCCTGAACGGCCGACCCAGGGTCTTGCGAGTTCTTCTTGGCCAGCTCCGCAAAGTTACCGGGGGTTTTGCGCAGCTGCGCCAACAGCTCGGCGGCGCGGGCCTGTGCCTTCTCGCGGTCGGAGGCCGGAGCATCCTTGGAGGCGGTGATCAGGATATGGCTTGCACGGCGTTCTTCCTTGCCGGCCATGCGATCGACGTTTTCCTTGTAGTAGGTGCGCAGATCATCTTCGTTGAGGACGATGCTGTCGCGCAGGCTGGCAATGTCCAGCACCACGTATTCCACGGTGGCCTGTTCAGCCTGCTGGAACTGCTCGGGATGCGCCTTGTAGTAGGCCTGCAGGTCTTCGTCCGCAGGTTGCACCTTGCCAGCAAAATCGGCCACCTTGAACATCGCGATCTGGACCTCGCGGCGCTGAAACAAGGGGTCCAGGGCCGCGTTGGCCAGCGCCGGGGTGGCAAAGCTGGTGCCAAGCACCCCGCCCAGCACCTGGCTGACCGCGAGGTCGCGGCGCATGGTGGCCTCAAACCCCTCGGGCGTCATGCCCTGGGTGGCGACCAGCGCGCGGTAGCCCTCGCCATCCAGAGTACCGTCGGGCTTTCTGAGCGCGGCAATCTGCGGAATTTCCTGCAGACTGCGGGCCAGCTTGGCGTCGCTGGTGAGCATATTCATCTTCTTGGACGCGACCTGCAGCACACGGTCGCGCACCATGCGCTCCAGTGTCGCGTAGCGCGCTTCAGGCGTGTCGAGAAGCTTGGCATCAAGCTGGGGCTGCTCTGCCCGCCGACGGTCCGACTCCATCCGGTGGGCGTTATCCCAATCCGCCTGCGTGATGTCGGCGCCGTCCACGCGCGCCACTACCGGGCTGCTGCCGGAGAAGTAGCTGGCATCGATCCCGACCAGCACAAACGACGGAATGATCAACAAGAACAACAAGAACATCGCGATCTTGGTGTGCTTGCGGATGGATTCAAACATGGTCAATCTTTCTGTGACATAAAACAAAAGGCGAACTTACGTTCGCCTTTGCATCAGTGGTGGGTGCTGACGGGGTCGAACCGCCGACCTACGCCTTGTAAGGGCGCCGCTCTACCGACTGAGCTAAGCACCCCACCGGGATCCAATGTCAGTTCAGGGCATCCTTCAATGCCTTGCCCGGACGGAACTTGGGAACTTTAGCTGCCTTGATTTTAATCGCAGCCCCCGTGCGGGGATTGCGGCCGGTGCGTGCGGCGCGCTTGCCCACCGCGAAGGTGCCAAAACCGACGAGCGACACCGTACCGCCCTTTTTCAGCGTCTTCTTGACCGCCTCGATCGTGGATTCCAGTGCCCGCGCAGCCGCAGCCTTGGAGATATCGGCGTTGTTTGCGATGTGCTCAATCAGTTCGGTTTTGTTCACAAGAAGCCTCTCGGGAAAATGGGTTTTGGTTTGTCTCTTGGGTATCTGGTCACCACACGTCAGAGACCCCGCAACGGCAGGAATTGTGACGGGTGCTTGACTGGATTGCACAGCAAGTGCTGCCGTGTCAGATTAAAGCCATCGACTCTCCGGGTGTCAATACAGCACGCCGGATTGCTACGGCGCAACTGGTAATTCTAGTCGCATTTGCGTCGGCCGCAGGGGGCTTCCGGGGTTTTTGGCACCCTTGCGGAGCCGGGCATCTTCCCTGATTGACATTCGCCAAAACGCAACGCCCACACAGCATTTCATGCCTTGCCGCAGACACGAGAACCCTTGCGGATCATTTGACGCGTGCGCGGATTTCAGGCAACGCTTTTTGCAGATAAAACACCATGGACCATACGGTGAGCACGGCAGCAATCCAGATCAGCCAGGTGCCCCACACGCCGGTGTCGACCACTCCCAGCACGCGCCCGTCGTAGAGCAGGAAGGGAATGGCCACCATTTGCACCGTGGTCTTGAGCTTGCCCAGCATGTGCACGGCCACGCTCTTGCTCGCGCCGATCTGCGCCATCCACTCGCGCAGGGCCGAGATGGCGATTTCGCGGCCAATGATGATGAGCGCCACAAACACGTCGGCGCGCTGCAGATGCACCAGCACCAGCAGCGAGGCGCAGACAAGGAACTTGTCGGCCACCGGGTCAAGAAAGGCGCCGAACGACGAAGTCTGGTTGAGCTTGCGCGCCAGGAAACCGTCAAGCCAGTCGGTGGCCGCAAAGACGATGAACATCAACGCCGCCACGAGATTGCGCGTTGCCGGATCGATGGGCGCATAGAACACCCCCACGATCAAGGGTATCGCGACGATGCGCGTCCAGGTCATGATGGTGGGAATGGTCCAGAACATGGCTGCGATTGTGTCACGCCCAAACCGCCCTGGACGCAAAGGATGGCATGCGGGTCAGCGCAGCGCGCGATAGATCTCCCCGGCCAGCTCGCGCGAAATGCCCTCCACGCCCACCAGATCTTCCACACTGGCGTCCTGCACGCCGCGCACGCCGCCAAAACGCTGCAGCAGACGCGCGCGCTTCTTCGGCCCGATGCCGGGGATGTCCTCCAGCCGACTTCCGCCCACGCGCACCTTGGCACGCGCCGCGCGCATGCCAGTGATGGCGAAGCGGTGGGCCTCGTCACGGATCTGCGCCACCAGCATGAGCGCGGCCGAATCCTTGCCGAGGTAGACCTTCTCGCGCCCGTCGGCAAACACCAGCTCCTCCAGCCCGACCTTGCGCCCCTCGCCCTTTTCCACGCCGACGATGCGCGCAAGGTCCAGGCCCAGCTCGGTGAACACCTCGCGCGCCATGGCCACCTGGCCCTTGCCGCCATCGACCAGCACCAGGTCGGGCAGGCGCGCCTGGCCGACCGCAGGCTCTGCGCCACCAGCCTCGCGCTGCGCCTCGGCCACCTTGCTGTAGCGGCGCTGCAGCACCTGGCGCATGGCGGCGTAGTCGTCGCCGCCGGTGATGCCCTCGATCTTGTACCGGCGGTACTCACCGCCCTGCATCTTGTGGTGGTGGAACACCACGCACGAGGCCTGCGTGGACTCGCCTGCCGTGTGCGAGATGTCGAAACACTCGATCGTGAGGCTGTCGAGGTCTTCCTGCGGCAGGTCCAGCGCCTCGGCCAATGCGCGCGTGCGCGCCTGCTGCGAGCCTTCCTCGGCCAACAGGCGGGCGAGCTGCAGGTCGGCGTTCTGGCGTGCCATGTCGAGCCAGGTGCGGTGCTGCCCGCGCGGCTGGTGCACCACGC
>JANJVX010000024.1 GCA_024709845.1 Burkholderiaceae bacterium
TACGCCCGACATGGGCGTGGTCACCATCGAGATGAAGACCAGCTTCATGCAGGCCGCGCGCGGCCCGCTGGTGGCCAAGGGCCGCCTCATCCACCGCACCGCCACCATGGCCTTCACCGAAGGCACGGTGTACGACGCCGAGGGCCGCGTGTGCAGCCATGCCACGGGCACCTTCAAGTATGTGCGCCGCCTGCCGGTCGATGGCCGCAATGTGCACCAGCTTCGGGTCATCTCCACAGACTGACCCCGTAGTTTTAGATGAAAAGTGGCTGCAGCGCTTGATGGTAAAGCGCAAGCAGCTATTGAAAATATAGCAAAAGGAGACATCCATGCCCCGCAATCAGCAAATCCTGCTCGACAACCGCCCCCAGGGCGAAGCCACGGTGGACAACTTCCGCCTTGTTGCCACCGACACCCCCGCGCTGCAGGACGGCCAGGTGCTGGTGCGCCACCACTTCCTGAGCCTGGACCCGTACATGCGCGGCCGCATGAACGACAGCAAGAGCTACGCCGCCAGCCAGGCGCTGGGCGAGGTGATGATCGGCGGCACCGTGGGCGAGGTGGCCGAGAGCCGCCACCCCAAGTACGCCGTGGGCGACAAGGTGGTGGGCATGGGCGGCTGGCAGGAATACAGCGTGGTCGACGGCAATGCCGTGGGCGCGCTGCGCAAGGTGGACACCACCCATGTGCCGCTGTCGCACTACCTGGGCGCTGTGGGCATGCCCGGCGTGACGGCCTGGTATGGCCTGGTCAAAATCATTGCCCCCAAGGCGGGCGACACCGTGGTGGTGAGCGCCGCCACCGGCGCCGTGGGCAGCGCGTTTGCCGCACTGGCCAAGGCGCGCGGCTGCCGTGCCGTGGGCATTGCCGGCGGGCCGGACAAGTGCCGCTACGCCGTGGAAGAGCTGGGCTTTGACGCCTGCATTGATTACAAGGAGCACAGCGACGTCAAGGCCATGTCTAGGGCCCTCAAGGACGCCTGCCCCGACGGCATCGACGGCTACTTCGAGAACGTGGGCGGCTGGATCATGGACGCCGTGATGCTGCGCATGAACGCCTTCAGCCGCATCGCCGTGTGCGGCATGATCGCTGGCTATGACGGTGCGCCCCTGCCCATGGCCAACCCGGCGCTGATTCTCATCAACCGCATGAAGATCGAAGGCTTCATCGTCAGCGAGCACATGGAAGTCTGGCCCGACGCTCTGACCGAACTGGGCACCTTGGTGGGCACCGGCAAGCTGCGCCCGCGCGAGAGCATTGCCCAGGGCATTGCCGCCGCGCCCGAGGCCTTCCTGGGTCTGCTCAAGGGCAAGAACTTCGGCAAGCAGCTCGTCAAGCTGATCTGAACCGGGTCGGCGATGTCCCTTGCGCTGCACTGGACCTGGAAGCGTTTCGACGACCTGGGCGTGCATGCCCTGCACGACGCGCTGGCCCTGCGCTGCCGCGTCTTCATCCTGGAACAGGGCCCTTACCAGGACCCGGACGACGCCGACAAGCATTCCTGGCACCTGCTGGGTTACGACGATGCGGGCCGGCTGATGGCCTGCCTGCGCGTGGCGGACCCGGGCGTGAAGTTTGCCGAGCCCGCCATTGGCCGCGTGGTCACCGCGCCCGAGGCGCGTGGCCAGGGCCTGGGCCGCGTGCTCATGCAGGAGGGCATGGCGCACTGCCGCCAGGCCTGGCCGGGCAGGGCGGTGCGCATCAGTGCGCAGGCGCACCTGCAACCGTTCTACGGCGCGCTGGGCTTTGTGGCTGCGTCGGATGTGTACCTCGAAGACGATATTCCCCACATCGAAATGGTGTGGCAAGCAACCTAAGGAGCCCGCCATGACCAAGCTGATCCTGCACCACTACCCGGCCTCACCGTTTGCCGAGAAAATTCGCCGCGTGCTGGGCTTCAAGAACCTGGCCTGGAAGTCGGTCATCATCCCCAGCGTGATGCCCAAGCCCGACGTGGTGGCCCTCACGGGCGGCTACCGCAAGACGCCCATCCTGCAGATCGGTGCCGACATCTATTGCGACACCGCCCTGATCTGCAACGTGCTGGAGCACGAGCAGCCCGAGCCGGTGCTGTTTCCGCCCCACCTCAAGGGCGTCTCGCGCGTGTTCGCGCAATGGGCTGACAGCACCCTGTTCTGGGCCGCCATGGCCTACAACCTGCAGGCGCGTGGCGCGGCCGAGATGTTCGCCCGCCTGCCGCCCGAGGCCGCCAAGGCCTTTGCCGAGGACCGCCGCGAGATGAGCGCCGGCATGCTGCGCCAGCGCCCGGCGGACGCCACGGCGGCCTACCGCTCGTACCTGCGGCGCATTGCCCACATGGTCGAAGAGCACGACTTCCTGTTTGGCGCCGAGCCCTGCGTGGCCGACTTTGCCGCCTACCACCCGCTGTGGTTCACGCGCGTGTGCACGCCCTCCATGGCTGGCATCTTCGAGCCCGTGCCCGCTGTCGTGGAATGGATGGACCGCATCGCTGCGCTGGACGGCGGCCGCATGGAGAAGTTCAAGGCCGAGGACGCCATCACCGTCGCGGCCAACGCCGAGCCCGCGCCGCTGCTGGACGACGTGTTCCAGGACGAGCACGGCATTGCGCTGGGCAGCCCCGTCACCGTGGCGGCCGAAAGCTTTGGCCAGGAACCCACGGCAGGCACACTGGTGGCCGCCACGCGCACCCGCTACACGCTGCGCCGCGAGGATGCGCGCGCCGGCACCGTCCATGTGCATTTCCCCCGTATTGGTTATGTATTGAGGGCAACCCCCTGAGCGGCTGCGCCGCTTCCCCCTTCTCTCGGCTTCGCCGGGAAGGGGGACACCGCCAGCGCGGCGGGACGGCCCTTGCGCGGCGGTCGCTGGCCTGGGCCGCGCCGGCTCATATGCAACACCCCATCTCAAACTTGAAGGAGACACACACATGATCGACAACTTTGCGGGCAAGACCGCGGTGCTGACCGGCGCGGGTTCCGGCTTCGGGCTCGAATGCGCGCGCATCGGTGCGCGCCTGGGCATGAACCTGGTGCTGGTGGACGTGCAGCAGGACGCGCTGGACGCCGCCGCCGCCGAGATGCGTGCGGCAGGGGCCGAGGTGCTGGCCCAGCGCGTGGATGTGTCGAACGCCGAGCAGATGGAGGCCTTGGGCGCCGCCGTGCTGGAGCGCTTTGGCGCGCCGCACCTGGTGTTCAACAACGCGGGCGTGGGCGCGGGTGGTCTGGTGTGGGAGAACTCGGTCAAAGACTGGGAGTGGGTGCTGGGCGTGAACCTCATGGGCGTGGTGCACGGTGTGCGCGTGTTCACTCCCATGATGCTCGAAGCCGCCAAGGCAGACCCTGCCTGGCGCGGCCACATCGTCAACACCGCCAGCATGGCGGGCCTGCTGGCACCGCCCAACATGGGCATCTACAACGTGAGCAAGCACGCTGTGGTGAGCCTGAGCGAGACGCTCTACCAGGATCTTTCGCTGGTGACCGACCAGGTCAGCGCCAGCGTGCTGTGCCCGTACTTCGTGGCCACGGGCATCAACGACAGCCACCGCAACCGCCCGGGCGAGTTGGCTGGCGGCAAGCCGACCAAGAGCCAGCTCATCGGCCAGGCCATGATCGGCAAGGCCGTCAGCTCGGGCAAGGTGACGGCCGCCGAGGTGGCGCAGAAGGTGTTCGACGCCGTGGCGGCGGGCCAGTTCTACATCTTCAGCCACCCCAAGGCCATCGGCGCGGTGCA
>JANJVX010000071.1 GCA_024709845.1 Burkholderiaceae bacterium
GGCGCTGAACAGGTGCTCCTGCCCGCTGTCCATCTCCAGCGCCAGCACGCGGCCATGGCCCTCGTGCCCGCCCACGCGCAGGGCCGCTTCGATGCTTTCGGCCAGGCGCTGCTGCAGGTCCTGGCGCACCTTCACGCGGTCAATCACCACGTCGATGTCGTGCTTCTCGGTTTTCTTGAGCGCGGGCAGGCGCTCGTGTTCGTAAATCTGGCCATCGACGCGAAAGCGCACATAGCCCTGCGCCTGCATCTGGGCGAACAGCTCGGTGAACTCGCCCTTCTTGCCGCGCGCCACCGGGGCCAGCACCATCAGCTTGGTGTCTTCGGGCAGGGCCAGCATGGCGTCCACCATCTGGCTCACCGTCTGCGCAGTCAGCGCAAGGCCGTGGTCGGGGCAGAACGGCGTGCCTGCGCGGGCATACAGCAGGCGCAGGTAGTCATGGATCTCGGTCACCGTGCCCACGGTGGAGCGCGGGTTGTGGCTGGTGGCCTTCTGCTCGATGGAGATCGCGGGCGACAGGCCCTCGATCAGGTCCACGTCGGGCTTGTCCAGCCGCCCGAGGAACTGGCGCGCGTAGGCCGAGAGACTTTCCACGTAGCGCCGCTGGCCTTCGGCGTACAGCGTGTCGAACGCCAGGCTGGATTTCCCCGAACCCGACAGCCCGGTGATCACCACCAGCTGGTTGCGCGGAATGTCCAGGTCGATGTTCTTGAGGTTGTGCGTGCGCGCGCCGCGAATGCTGATGCGCTGCTCGCGCAGGGCGCGGGCGAGGTAGGTGCCGTCAGCGGACAGGCGGGCGTCATCATCAACAGGTCGGGTCACGGGCAGGCTCGGAGAGAAAACCGGCCATGATAGGACACGGGCGGCTTGCGCGTAAGCCTGGCCCCACGCGGCCGGGCGCAGGGGGTACGATGGCAGCCGCCTCCGATTTTTTCCTTGCCCCTGCCTGCGCCTGGACCCTCCCATGCTCATCAACTGTGTTGCCTACGAAAACGGGCGCAAACTGGCCCACATCGACGTGGACGCCATCAGCGACTGGCTGGCCCGGCCCGACGCCTTTGTCTGGGTGGCGCTGCAAGACCCGTCCGAAATCGAGTTGCAGCAGATGCAGGAAGAATTCGGCCTGCACGACCTGGCCGTGGAAGACGCGCGCAAGGGCCTGCAGCGGCCCAAGATCGAGGAATACGGCGACACCCTGTTCGTGGTGATGCACCTGGTCGAGCCCGAGGGCAGCGACCTGCAGGTGGGTGAGCTGGCGGTGTTCGTCGGCCACAACTTCGTGCTCTCGGTGCGCAGCCGCAGCCAGCAGGGCTTTCTGGGGGTGCGCCAGCGCTGCGAGCGCGAGCCGCTGCTGCTGCGCCTGGGCGCGGGCTTTGTGTTCTATGCGCTGATGGACGCGGTGGTGGACCGCTACTTCCCGCTGATCGACGCCTTCGAGCTGGAGCTTGAAGCCATCGAGGAGCAGATCTTCCAGCGCGGCGCCTCGCGCGGAAACATCGAGCGGCTGTACGACCTCAAGCGCCGCACCACCGTGCTGCGCCACGCGGTGGGCCCGCTGCTGGAGGTGGCGGGAAAGCTGCACGGCGGGCGCGTGCCCGAGGTCTGCACCGGGGTGCAGGAGTATTTCCGCGATGTGCACGACCACCTGGCGCGCATCAACAACGCCATCGACACCATCCGCGACACCATCGGCACGGCCATCCAGGTCAACCTGTCGATGGTGACCATCGAGGAGTCGGAGACCACCAAGCGCCTGGCGGCCTGGGCAGCCATCTTTGCCGTGTCCACGGCGCTGGCGGGCATCTGGGGCATGAACTTCGAGCACATGCCCGAACTCAAGTGGGCCCTGGGCTACCCGATGGCACTGGCCGTCATCTTCAGCGCCGGGGCCGTGCTGTACTGGCGCTTCCGCCGGGCGGGCTGGCTTTAGGATTTTGATGCAAAAACGGGCCACAGCGCTTGTGCAATAAGCGCTGGCAGCTATCAAACAGATAGCTTTTGGCGCCGGTGCCTGCGCTCAGGCGTCTGCCGCAGGTGCTGCCGGGGCGCTGGGCGTGGCGGCGCGCTGGCGCGCGCCGTGCAGGCTGCGCTCCACCGTGCGCTGGTCCATGCCATACATGTCGGCGAATTCCGCCAGGCTCTTGCCGCTGGCCTCGAAGGCGCGCAGCAGGGCCTCTTCGCGCGCCTGCTTGGCGGCCAGTTCGGCCAGGGCTTCGTCGAGCAGGGCCGTGGCGGCGGCGTCGCGCGTCTGCACGCGTTCGGCATATTCGTCGCGCGTCAGGCCGCTGGCTTCGATGTTGCGCACGATGCGCGCGCGCAGCTTGGGCAAAAGGTCGTCCGGGCCGCGCCCCTGGCGGCGGCGGTAGACCTCCAGCAGCGCCTGGTGCACATGCTCGGGGGCCATGACCTCGACCGGCTGGCCCTGCAGGTCGTGGCGCGGCTGGCCCGCTGCCACGCACTGCAGGTAGCGGGTGGAGCGGGTGTGGATGCCCAGCGCCTGCTTGAGCGCCTCGCGTTCAAACTGCTCGGGGTGGGCGGCCATCAGGTCCTGGAAGATGCCGCGCTTGAGCGGCAGGAACTGGGCGCCAAAGAGCTTGGGGTAGAGCGCGGCCAGTTGCTCCAGCGCGGGCGGAATGGCACGCGGCGCGCGGCGCGGCGCGGCCGCAGCGGGTGCATCGCCTTCGGGCGCGGCAGCGGTCTGGCCTGCGGGCTTGCGGCCCCGCTGGTTGCGCCCGCCCCGGCGCGAGGCGCCTGCGGGGCGCGGGGGGCTGCCCGTTTCTGCGCTGCCCTCGCCGGGCACCATGGGGGCCACGGCGGCGGCCGCAGCGGGCGCCGCGGCATCAGGGGCGGCGGGCGCTGGGGTCTGTTCGGGGTGTGGCACGGAGTCGGTCATGGGCGTAGCGGGTAGAGGCAACAAAACCCTCAATCATGCCAGCCTTGCGCACCCTACGCCGCCAGCGCCTCGTCCAGCACCTGCACCCAGTGGCGCACAGGGGTGTCGGTGCCGCTTTGCAGGTGCGTGATGCAGCCGATGTTGGCCGAGGTGATGACCGTGGGCTGCAGCGCGCCCAGGTGCCCGAGCTTGCGGTCGCGCAGCTGGCCTGAGAGTTCGGCCTGGAGCACCGAGTAGGTGCCGGCCGAGCCGCAGCACAGGTGGGATTCGTTCGCGGTGAGGCGCACGTCGAAGCCGAGCGCGCGCAGGTGCTGCTCGACGCCGCCGCGCAGCTTCTGGCCGTGCTGCAGCGTGCACGGCGGGTGGAAGGCCACCACGCCCTGGGGCACGGCGCGCAGCTTGCCCTGGAGCTGAGGCACGATGTCGGGAAGCAGCTCGGAGAGGTCGCGCGTGAGCTGGCTCACGCGCTCGGCCTTGTCGGCGTAGGCAGGGTCGTGCCGCAGCAGGTGGCCGTATTCCTTGACGGTGACACCGCAGCCCGAGGCGTTCATGACGATGGCCTCGACCTCGCCCTTTTCCACCCAGGGCCACCAGGCGTCGATGTTGGCGCGCATCTGCGCCAGGCCGCCGTCCTGGTCGTTGAGATGGAACTTGACGGCGCCGCAGCAGCCCGCCTCGCGCGCCACCACGGTCTGGATGCCCGCCGCGTCGAGCACGCGCACGGTGGCGCTGTTGATGCCCGGCATCATGGCGGGCTGCACGCAGCCCTCCAGCATCAGCACCTTGCGGGCGTGCTGGCGCGCGGGCAGCGCACCCGGCGCCTAGGGCGCGGGCACCTTGGCGCGCAGGCCGGCGGGCAGCAGGCCGCGCACCGCCTGCCCCACCTTCATGGCCGGGCCGAACACGGGCGAGGGCAGGCCCTCCTTGAGCGCCCAGCGCAGGGCGCGCTCGCCCACGGGGCGCGGCACTTTTTCGTCCACGATCTTGCGGCCGATGTCCACCAGGTGGCCGTACTGCACGCCGCTGGGGCAGGTGCTTTCGCAGTTGCGGCAGGTCAGGCACCGGTCCAGGTGCAGCTGCGTGGCGCGGGTGGGCTCGGCGCCTTCGAGCACCTGCTTGATGAGGTAGATGCGGCCGCGCGGGCCGTCCAGCTCGTCGCCCAGCAGCTGGTAGGTGGGGCAGGTGGCGGTGCAGAAGCCGCAGTGCACGCATTTGCGCAGGATGGCTTCGGCCTCGATGCCGTCGGGCGTGCCTTGGAATTCAGGGGCCAGTTGGGTTTGCATGGGGCGTCCGGGAAAAAGCTGCGAAAGATCAGGGGGGCGATGGCCGCGCGGGCGGCGGCGGTGCCGGGGTGTCGTTGCCGGTCTCGGGGCGTCGGCGGCCTGGCGGGCGCAGGCGGGCGCGGTCGATCCACAGCGGCGGCAGCGACAGCGCAAACAGCACCAGCGCCAGCGGCACGACAAACACGAAGCCCACGTACTTGAACCCGGCCGCACCGGCAATGCCGCCCACCAGGAACATGCCCAGCAGCCCGGCGAACAGGCGCAGGCGCTGGCGGTTGGCGCGCACCTGCTGCTCGGGCGCGCGGCCGCTGCGGTTCCAGTAAAGCATCTTGCCCAGCTCGATGCCCAGGTCGGTGACCACGCCGGTCATGTGCGTGGTGCGGATCTGCGAGGAGGACATCTTGGTCACCGTGGCGTTCTGCAGCCCCATGATGAAGGACAGCAGCAGCACGGTGACCGGCACGGCAAACGGCGTGTGCCAGTCGAGCGTGACCGCGCCGACCAGCCCGAACACCAGCATGAGCAGCGCGACGATGAGCAACGGCAGCGCGTAGGTGCTGTGCAGCCGGTGCTGCAGCGCCCAGTTGACCAGAATGGCGGTGACGGCCGCGCCGCTGATGAATGCCAGCAGCGCCCCCACGGCGCTGAGCACCAGCACCATGTTGCCCAGGATGAGGTTGTCCGCCAGCATGGAGACAAAACCCGTCATGTGCGAGGTGTAGAGCTTGACCACCAGAAAGCCCCCCGCGTTCACCGCGCCCGCATTGAAGGCCAGCAGCAGGCCCAGCCGCCGGTTGCTGTCCACCGTGCGGTGCTGGCCGGTGAGGTGGCGAAAGCGCCGCATGCTTCAGCCCATTCGGCCGGGGTTGAAGATGCCGGCGGGGTCGAAGCTCTGGCGCAGCCGCGCGTGGATGGCGCGCAGTGCGGGAGAGATGGAGTCAAAACGGGTTGCAGCGCTTGCTGTGTCTGCGCCATGCGCTCTGAAAAGCGAAGCGCTCCCGCCCGCCTTGCGGGCCAGGTCGTGCAGCGCCTGGGCGTGGTGGGGGGCGGCCTGCACCCAGCGCAGCGCACCGTGCCACTCGACCAGCGGCGGGGCCACGCCGTCCGGCAGGGCCATCACCGGTGTGGTGGCGGGCAGCGACAGGCGCCACAGGTCCAGGCCCTGCGCCGCGCCTGCGGCGAACCAGGGCAAGGTCTGGTCGCGGCAGGCCGCCCAGTCGGCGGCCACGGCGGCGTTGTTCTGGCGCTCGCCGCCCATGCTGCGGCAGGCGGCCTCGACGGCGGCCACGGCGCCGCGCAGGCGTACGTAAAGCGTGTCCATACCCGCATCGTGCACCCAGCAGCTGGCGTTGAGCGGCAGCGGCTGGCCGCCCCAGGCGTGCAGGCGGCGCAGGGCCTCGGCCTGGCTGCACTCAAAGCGCAGCGTGGCCTCGGCCGGGGCCACGGGCAGCACCTTGAGGCTGACCTCGGTGATCACGCCCAAGGTGCCCCAGGCGCCCGCCATGAGGCGAGAAACGTCGTACCCGGCCACGTTCTTCATGACCTGGCCGCCAAACGCCAGGTGCTCGGCCCGGCCGTTGAGGAGTTTCAGGCCCAGCACGTAGTCGCGCACCGCGCCCACGCTGGCGCGGGCCGGGCCCGACAGGCCCGCCGCCACCATGCCGCCCACGGTGCTGCCCGGGCCGAAATGCGGCGGCTCGAAGGGCAGGCACTGGTGCTTCTCGGCCAACACGGCCTCCAGCGTGGCCAGCGGCGTGCCTGCGCGTGCGGTGACCACCAGCTCACTGGGCTCGTAGCTGACGATGCCGTGGAAGGCCCGGGTGTCGAGCCGCTCCCCCTGCGGCAGGCTGCCATGAAAGTCTTTGCTGCCGCCGCCACAGATGCGCAGCGGGGCCTGGCGCGCCGCTGCGGCGCGCACCTGTTCGGTCAGGGTGTGAAGGGCGCTTTCCATAGCCTTGCATGGTACGCGTTGGTGCCTCCCAGCGCACTGCGGGCCAGCCCGCAGCGGCGTGAATTTTCTGCACGGGCCGCGTGAGCGTTTTCCTGCGGGGCGCCTGGCGGGCTGCAGGCCATGCATCCAAATGCTCTCAATTTAATAGCTTGCAGCGCTTGCCAGGTATGCGCCAGAGGCCTATTTTGCTTGTCTCCGGACGAAAAAAAGCCCGCCTTGCGGGCGGGCCCAAACACCATGGAGGATTCTTGCGCGAACCGGTCTGCCCTGGCGCCACCAGACGCCAGGGCAGACGCACGGGGGTCAGCGGCTGTAGGCGGTTTCGCCGTGCGAGGTGATGTCCAGGCCTTCGCGCTCGGCCTCTTCGCTCACACGCAGGCCCACCAGCACATCGGCCACCTTGTAGGCCACGACGGCCACCACGCCGGACCAGACCATCGTGATCAGCACGCTCTTGGTCTGCACCCACACCTGGGTGCCCATGGCGAAGGTGTCGGGGGTCAGGCCGCCCGTGCCGCCCAGGCTTTGCGAGGCAAACACGCCGGTCAGGATGGCGCCGACGATGCCGCCCACGCCATGCACGCCGAACACGTCGAATGCATCGTCGGCACCCAGCATGCGCTTGAGGCCACCCACGCCCCAGAGGCAGACGATACCGGCCACCAGGCCCATCACGATGGAGCCCATGGGGCCCACGAAGCCCGCCGCCGGGGTGATGGCCACGAGGCCGGCGACGGCACCCGAGGCGGCGCCCAGCATGGAGGCCTTGCCCTTGTGCAGCGATTCACCCGCCAGCCACGACAGGGTGGCGGCCGCCGTGGCCAGCACGGTGTTGATGAAGGCCAGACCGGCCGTGCCGTTGGCGGCACCGGCCGAGCCGGCGTTGAAGCCGAACCAGCCCACCCACAGCAGCGAGGCGCCCACCATGGTCAGCGTCAGGCTGTGCGGGGTCAGCGCCTCTTTGCCGTAGCCGATGCGCTTGCCCACCAGGTAGGCACCCACCAGCGCGGCGATACCGGCGTTGATGTGCACCACGGTGCCACCGGCAAAGTCGAGGGCACCATCGGCTGCCAGCAGGCCGCCGCCCCACACCATGTGGGCCATGGGGATGTAGCTGAAGGTGAACCACAGCACGGAGAAGATCAGCACGGCCGAGAACTTGATGCGCTCGGCGAACGAACCCACGATCAGCGCCACGGTGATGGCGGCGAAGGTGGACTGGAAGGCGACGAACACGTATTCCGGGATCGTGGGCAGCAGGCCCGACAGCGTGTCGGGGGTGATGCCCTTGAGGAACAGCTTGTCCAGGCCGCCGAAGAACTTGCCCTCGCCCGCGAAGGTCAGGCTGTAGCCATAGATCGACCACAGCACCGAGATGAGGGAGAAGATCACGAACACCTGCACCAGCACGGACAGCATGTTCTTCGAGCGCGCCAGGCCGCCGTAGAACAGGGCCAGGCCGGGAATGGTCATCAGAATGACCAGCAGCGTGGAGGTGAGCATCCAGGCGGTGTCGCCCGAATCGAGCTTCGGCGCGGGGGCCTCGGCTTCGGGGGCGGCCGTGGCGGCGGCTTCGGGCGCCGGTGCCGCAGCGGTGTCTGTGGCTGCAGCAGCGGCGGGTTCGGCCGGGGCCGTCACGGCGGCCGGTTCGGTGGCGGCCGGTGCCTGGGCCAGGGCGAGCGGGCCGGTGGCCAGCAGGCCCAGCCCCAGCAGGAGGGAGGCAAGCAGTTTTTTCATGGCAGTTTCTCGCGTTCTGTGGAAGGGGTGGCTTACAGGGCGTCCTGGCCGGTCTCGCCGGTCCGGATGCGCACCACCTGTTCGAGGGCGGAGACGAAAATCTTTCCGTCGCCGATCTTGCCGGTGCGGGCGGCGCCTTCGATGGCCTCGATGACGCGGTCCACCAGGTCGTCAGCGACGGCGGCCTCGATCTTCACCTTGGGCAGGAAGTCCACCACGTACTCGGCGCCGCGGTAGAGCTCGGTATGGCCCTTCTGGCGGCCAAAGCCCTTCACTTCGGTCACCGTGATGCCTTGCACCCCGATGTCGGAGAGCGCCTCGCGCACTTCGTCGAGCTTGAACGGCTTGATGATGGCAGTCACCATTTTCATTTTCAGTACCTCCTGATGGGGCGCCGGGGGCGCCCGCTGCGGTTTAAAGGGTTTTGGTCAGCGTGACGAGCAGGCGCGACTTGTTGGCCGGGCCGAAATAGGCCTTCTTGTTGGCGCCCACCACGGCAGCGCCCAGCGAGAGGCCGCCGCCAAAGTCGTAGGCCGCGCCGAGGCTGTAATCCATGTAGTTGGGCACGCCCGTGTCCTTGATGTCGCTGGCAAAGCGCGTGAAGCCCACCGAAGCCTTGAGCGTGACCGAGGGCGCCACTTCGTGGGCGAACGAGAAGCCCAGGTAGCCCGTGTTCGTGCCCTTGCGGCCCGAGCCTGCCTTGGCACCGGCCCAGCCGAAATAGTCCTTGGAGACGGTGTGCGAGTACTTTGCCGTCAGCGGGCCCCAGGTGGCCGCACCGTACAGCTCGGTCGTGTTGCCCGAGGTGTTGCCGGGGTAGAGGTAGGTCAGCGCGCCCAGGTCCAGGTCGAACTCGCCGGCCTTGAACTTGTAGCCGCCGTACAGGTCCATCTCGACCGAGTTGCCGGTCAGCCAGTTCACGCTGGAGTTCCAGTTGCCCACGTACCAGCCGGTGTCGCCAAAGGCATAGTCGAAGCCGCCCTGCAGCGCGGGCTTGACGGCCTTGGCCTTGCTGGCGTCCTGGTCCTGGCCACGGTACTTGTAGTTCGTGGTCAGGCTCAGGTTGCCGCTCAGTTCGGCGCTGGCCATCAGGGGCATGGCGGCTGCCAGGGCAACGCCCAGGGCCTTGAGGGATACGTGGTTCATGGTTCCTCCAGTCAGAAAAAAACAAGGGATGCACCCCCTTAAGCACGGACCGTGCCACACCACGTCCATGCACCACCGCAAGGGCCTGCAGGCCAATCGCCGCTACATTTCACGGGGCGTGGGGGTGTTGCCATGCACCGCACTGGTGCAAGCCCCCGGGCCCGGGCTGGCGCAGCCCGCACACCGCACTTGTCTGGGGAGAATCACGTTCATGAGTCTTGCTTTGGTGCAAAGCCGCGCCCTGCTGGGGCTGCAGGCGCCCCCGGTCACCGTCGAAGTGCATCTGGCCAATGGCCTGCCGAGCTTCACGCTGGTGGGCCTGGCCGAGGTGGAGGTGAAAGAGGCCCGCGAGCGCGTGCGCTCGGCGCTGCAGAACGCGGGGCTGGAGTTTCCGCACAACAAGCGCATCACCGTCAACCTGGCCCCGGCCGACCTGCCCAAGGACTCGGGGCGGTTTGATCTGCCGATCGCGCTGGGCATCCTGGCGGCCAGCAGCCAGATCGACGCGGCCCGCCTGGCCGGGTACGAGTTTGCGGGGGAGCTTTCGCTCTCGGGCGAGCTGCGCCCGGTGCGTGGTGCGCTGGCCACCAGCCTGGCGCTGCGCGCCCTGCCCCAGGGCGTGCGCCTGGTGCTGCCGCCGGGCAGCGCCGAAGAGGCCGCGCTGGTGCCCGATGCCCAGGTCTGGCGCGCGCGCCATCTGCTGGACGTGGTGCAGCAGTTTCTGCCGCCCGGCACGGCTGCGGATGGCCAGGCCCCCGTGGGCGACGATGGGGGCTGGGCGCGCATGGAGGCCGTCCCCCTGCCGCCGGGCGGCGTGCAGGCCGACCTGGCCGACGTGAAAGGCCAGGCCGCCGCCAAGCGCGCGCTGGAGATTGCCGCCGCCGGGGGGCACAGCCTGCTGCTCATGGGCCCGCCGGGCTCGGGCAAATCCATGCTGGCGCAGCGCTTTGCCGGGGTGCTGCCCGCCATGACGGTGGACGAAGCCCTGGAAAGCGCCGCCGTGGCCAGCCTGGCGGGGCGTTTTGCGCTGGAGCGCTGGGCCGTGCGCCCCACCTGCAGCCCGCACCATACGGCCAGCGCGGTGGCGCTGGTGGGTGGCGGCTCGCCGCCGCGCCCGGGCGAAATCTCGCTGGCGCACCACGGGGTGCTGTTTCTCGATGAGCTGCCCGAGTTTCCCCGCGCCGCCTTGGAGGCGCTGCGCGAGCCGCTGGAGACGGGCCACATCACCATTGCCCGCGCGGCCCAGCGCGCCGAGTTTCCGGCGCGCTTCCAGATGATCGCCGCCATGAACCCCTGCCCCTGCGGCTACCGGGGCGCGGCGCAGCGCGCCTGCCGCTGCACGCCCGACCAGGTGGCGCGCTACCAGGCCAAACTCAGCGGTCCGCTGCTCGACCGCATCGACCTCCATGTCGAGGTGCCCGCCCTGGCGCCGCAGGACCTGCTTGGCGCCCCTGCGGGCGAACCCACGGCGGCCATCCGGGCGCGCGTGGCGCAGGCCCGCCAGCGGGCCACGGAGCGCCAGGGCCAGCCCAACCAGGCCCTGCAGGGGCGGGCCATCGACGCCCATGTGCTGCTCGAACCGGCGGCCGCACAGTTCTTGCAGAC
>JANJVX010000058.1 GCA_024709845.1 Burkholderiaceae bacterium
CACGCGGTGGCCGCCGGACTCGAAGCGCAGGCGGCCATAGGCGTGGTCGCCCTCGATGCGCAGCACCACCTCCTTGTAGCCGCCGAGCTCGCTCTCGTTGGCGCTCATGACCTCCACCTTCCAGCCCTGCGTGGCGGCGTAGCGCGTGTACATGCGGGCGAGGTCGCCCGCGAACAGGGCCGATTCGTCGCCGCCCGTGCCGGCGCGGATCTCGACGAAGGCGTTGCGTTCGTCGTCGGGGTCCTTGGGCAGCAGCATGCGCTGCAGCTCGTCTTCCAGCTGCGCGAGCTCGGCCTCGGCGGCGGCGATCTCCTCCTGCGCCATTTCGGCCATGTCGGGGTCTTCGAGCATTTCGCGCGCGCCTTCCAGGTCGGCCTCGCGCTGGCGGTAGCGCGCGTAGCGGCCGGCCACGGCGGTCACGTCGGCGTGCTCGCGCGAGATGGCGCGGTATTGCTGCATGTCGGCCATGATGTCCTCGCGCGAGAGCAGGAAATCAAGCTCGTCCAGGCGCCGGGCATAGCGCTCCAGCTGGGTGCGGAGAAAGGGTTTCATGGCATGGTCCGGGGTGATTTGCTACGCTATTGGTAGCTGTTGGCGCTTGTCTGGTAAGCGCTGGAGGCCAATTTGGCCTGATAAAGCGGCGGTCGGCGCCGCTACAGCGCGCTTTTGCCTTGCGAGCGCAGGAACAGGCGCGAGGCGGTGCGCGCCGTCTGTTCACGGGTTTCGGCATCGCCCGCGCGCAGTTCGGCCAGGGTGCCGTGCAGCATCTTCTGCGCCAGGCCGCGCGAGAGGGCGTCGAGCACCGTGTCGATGTCCTCGCCCTTGGCCAGGCGCTTGCGCGCGCGGTCAATCTCGATGGCGCGCCAGGCGTCGGCCTGGTCCTGGATCTGGCGGATCAGCGGCACCACGCCGTGCTCGGGATGGCGCTGGTCCATCCAGTGCATGAAGCTCTGCACGCCCGCGTCGATGATGGCCTCGGCCTGCGCCACCGCAGCCTGGCGATTGGCCTGGGCGGTCTGCACCACGCTGGCCAGGTCGTCCACGGTGTAGAGGTACACGTCCTCAAGCTGCTTGACCTCGGGCTCGATGTCGCGCGGTACGGCCAGGTCCACCATGAACATGGGGCGGTGGCGGCGTTTTTTCAGCGCGCGCTCGACGGCGCCCAGGCCCACGATGGGCAGGCTGCTGGCGGTGCAACTGACCACGATGTCGAACTCATGCAGGCGGTCGGGCAGATCGGACAGGCGCATCACCTCGCCGCCGAAGCGCACGGCGAGCTTCTCGCCGCGCTCCAGCGTGCGGTTGGCGATGGCGATCTGTTTGGGGTTGCGCGCCGCGAAGTGCGTGGCGCACAGCTCGATCATCTCGCCCGCCCCGACGAACAGCACGCGCGTCTTGCCCAGGTCTTCAAAGAGCTGGCTGGCCAGGCGCACGGCGGCGGCGGCCATGCTGATGCTGTGCGCGCCGATTTCGGTGCTGGTGCGCACCTCCTTGGCCACGGCGAAGCTGCGCTGGAACAGCTGGTTGAGCGTGGAGCCCAGCGCGCCCGCGCTTTCGGCGGCGCGCACGGCGTCCTTCATCTGGCCCAGGATCTGGGCCTCGCCCAGCACCATGGAGTCGAGCCCGCTGGCCACGCGGAAGGCGTGGCGGGCCACGGGGCCGTTTTCCAGGACGTAGGAGTGCGAGCGCAGCAACTCGGTGCTGACGCCGCCGCTGTGGGCGAGCCAGCCCAGGGTGTGGTCGAGCGCGGGCTGATCGCCCGCGCAGTAAATCTCGGTGCGGTTGCAGGTGGAGATGATGGCCGTCTCCACGTTGCGGTGCTGGCTGGCCTGGCCCAGCGCCTGGCGCAGGCCGTGCAGGGTGGGCGCGATCTGGTCGATCGCGAACGCGAAACGGCCGCGCAGATCGAGCGGCGCGGTCGTGTGGTTGATGCCCAAGGCCCAGACAGACATGGCCGGATTATAAAATTGTTAGGTGTACGGGGTGACACCGAGTGCACAAGTCTTGATTTACGTCATTTTTATGGACCTGCTGGCCACCCTCAACCACCTGCTCAACTTCGCCGCCCCTGCGGCCGCGTTGGCCCTGTTGCTTGTGCCTGGCAGTCGCCTTATTGTGCGAAATTCGGCACCAGCCTTTGCCTGGTGGGCGCAAATAGCTATTGTTTTTGTAGTGGGCTGTGCCGTGCTGCTGGCGGGACTGTGGTTTTGGGGCCGCGACGGCAGGCTGGCGACCTACGCCGCCCTGGTGCTGGCCAGCGCCACCTGCCAGTGGCTGCTGCGCCGCGGCTGGAAGGGCTGAGGCACCGTCCCCTTTCCCGGCGACAACTGCGAGAAGCGGGGAGGCGGCGAAGCCGCACGAGGGGCAGCCACCCCGCTCAGCTCCACAGATCCAGGGGGGGATCGGCCGCCACGGCGCGCAGGATGTCGGTGCGCGAGATAAAGCCCACGGGCATGCCGAACTCGTCGGTGACCGGCAGGCCGGGAAGGCCCGTGTCCAGCAGCACCGTGGCCACGCGGCGCAGGTCGGTGTCGGGCGCGACCGTGGGGACCGGGCTCACCATCACGCTCGATACGGGACGGCGTGCCAGGGCAATGGCGGCCTGGATGTGGCCCGGCTCGGGCAGCAGGTCCAGCGGCGCCATGTCGGCGCGCAGCAGCAGGCCCACCACGCGCCCTTGCGCATCGAGCACCGGGGCCTGGGCCACGCCGTGCTCGGCCAGGGTCTGCCAGGCGTGGTTGACCACCACATCGGGCCGCACGCTCAGCGCGTTCGTGGTCATCACGTCACGCACCCGCGACAGCGGCTGGCGCGCTTGCGTGGGACCCTGCACGGTCTGGGCATAGGCGCTCACTGCGTCCTGCGTGCGCAGGTTCACCGCCGCAGGTGCCGGGCCTGGGGCGGGCGGCGGCGGTGTTTCAAGCACGAAGGCTTCCACGTCTGCCGCCCGGGTACGCAGGGCCTGGGGCCGCGAGACGCGCCGCACGGGCGAAATATGCGCGAGGTTTTCTGGGCCACCCCGGTACATCTGCCCCGATGGGCCGAACACAAAAAACATGGCTGCCTCCTGCCGCCCCTGGCGGGGCTGTTCCAGCCATGTTATCGGCACAGGGGCGTGGATGGTTCAATGGGCAAGAGGCGCGCGCGTGTATTGGCGGCCCCGGGGGCGGTGCGGGCAGGTTCTAAAATCGCGCCATGCTAGATATTCTTCTTCTCCGCAAAGACCTTGGTACTGCCATCGAGCGTCTGGAAACCCGCAAACATCCCCAGACCTTCCTGAACGTGGAAGCCTTCCAGGCCCTGGAGGCCGAGCGCAAGACGCTCCAGACCCGCACCGAGGAGTTGCAGGCCCAGCGCAACCAGCTGTCCAAGCAGATCGGCATGCTCATGGGCAAGGGCGACAAGGACGGCGCCGAGGCCGCCAAGGCCCAGGTGGCCGCGTCCAAGGTGGAGCTGGAGCAATCCGCCGCCCGGCTGGACCAGATCCAGGCCGAACTGCTGTCCCTGCTGATGGCCGTTCCCAACCTGCCGCACGAAAGCGTACCCGTGGGCGCGGACGAGGGCGGCAACGTCGAAGTGCGCCGCTGGGGCACGCCCGCCTGCTTTGCCTTCGAGGTGAAGGACCATGTGGACGTGGGCACCCCGCTGGGGCTGGACTTTGATATGGGCGTCAAGCTCTCGGGCTCACGCTTCACGGTGATGAAGGGCCCCATCGCCCGCCTGCACCGCGCGCTAAGCCAGTTCATGCTGGACGTGCAGACCCAGCAACACGGCTACACCGAGTGCTACGTGCCTTACGCCGTCAACGCCGACTCGCTCAAGGGCACGGGCCAGTTGCCCAAGTTCGAGGGGGACCTGTTCGCCGCCAAGAAGGGCGGCCAGGACGGCGAGCCCATGCCCGACAATGCCGCGCTCTACCTCATTCCCACCAGCGAGGTGCCGCTGACCAACTTCGTGCGCGACGTGGTGCTGCAGGAGTCCGACCTGCCGATCAGGCTCACGGCGCACACGCCATGCTTTCGCTCCGAGGCCGGCAGCTATGGCCGCGACACGCGCGGCATGATCCGCCAGCACCAGTTCGACAAGGTGGAAATGGTGCAGATCACCCACCCCGACAAGAGCTACGAGGCGCTGGAAGAGATGACCCGCCACGCCGAGGCCGTGCTGCAGCAACTGGGCCTGCCCTACCGCGTGATGGCCCTGTGCACCGGGGACATGGGCTTTGGCGCCGCCAAGACCTACGACCTCGAAGTGTGGCTGCCCGCGCAGAACACCTACCGCGAGATCAGCTCGGTGAGCAACTGCGAGGCCTTCCAGGCGCGCCGCCTGCAGGCCCGCTTCAAGAACGCCCAGGGCAAGAACGAACTGGTGCACACCCTCAACGGTTCTGGCCTGGCGGTGGGCCGTACGCTCGTGGCGGTGCTGGAGAACTATCAGAACGAGGATGGCAGCGTGACCGTGCCCGAAGTGCTGCGCCCCTACATGGGTGGTGTGGAGGCGCTGAGGCCCTGAAAATCTTGCTACAATCGCAGGCTTCGACACACAGGAGAGGTGGCAGAGTGGTCGAATGTACCTGACTCGAAATCAGGCGTAGTGGCAACACTACCGTGGGTTCGAATCCCACCCTCTCCGCCAAAAAGCAGAAACGGGCCCCACGGGGCCCGTTTTTCATTTCTGCCGGGCAGGTTCTGTGGGCGCCATGGCCGCCAGATAAGTGTTGCAGAACTCCGGCGGCATGCGCCGGGGCTTGCCGCTGCCCAGTTCGATGCAGACCAGATGCCATCGGCCACGCAGGATGGTGGCACCATCGTGGTTGCGGATCAGCTGGAAGCGCCGCTCCATGGTGAGCTTTCCGTCGCTGGCCACGATCCAGGTTCCCAGCGTGAGCGCATCGCCCTGGACCGATGGCAGCAGATAGTCGTATTCGCCCTTGCGGATCACCATGGCCCGGTCCAGGCGCTGGTAGTCGGCCATGCCCAGGCCCAGGGCCTCCGAATGCGCCCAGCCGATTTTCTCGCACCACTGCACGTAGACGGCATTGTTGGTGTGATTGTAGCTGTCAATGTCGGCCTCCTGGGGCGCGGCGGGCAGCGTAAAAGGGTGTGGATAGTCCCATTCCATGGGTGCGATTGTCGCTGCTGCCCCGTGGCGGCCGTGTCAATGGGTTGACAGTATGAGACCGAGTGTCTGCGCCTGGAACAGCAGCAGGAGCAGCAGTGCGAACTGCGCCATGGCGATCCAGCGCAGCATGCCTGCACGGGTCAGGAACAGGTAGCCAAACATGGCCAGCCCCAGGCTGAGCCACGACAGCACGCCCGTGGTGATGATCCAGGAATGCGGTTTGTCGTATGTGCGCGTGTCGTTCCTGAGCCACGACACCAGGATGGCAGCCATGCCCATCATGGTCGGAAGGAACGACAGCAGTACCCGCTCCATCCAGGCCAGCACGTCGGAGTGGGCTTCCGTGTTCTGCAGGTACCGCGACGCGAGATAGGTTCCGGCGAGCGTGCATGCGACTGCTGCAAGGCTGTGCCAGAGGGTGCGTTGCGTCGGCGTGGCCAGCTGGATCAGGTTGGGTTCACTCATGCAAGGGCAGCGATGGGTGGCGGCAGTCCCGGATCTCGCGTCAGGAGCCCCATCGGTGCTGCCAGGGTGCTCACGCTGCGTTCGCTGCCATCCCAAGCCATGACGGGAAATCCGGGTGTATTTGTGACATTGTGCTTCAGCTTTGTGACAGGCCGTGCAGTGCCTCCACGGAAACAGGCCGGTGAACTGGGCTACAGTGCCTGCAGGCTGCCGCCCGCAGGCGCGGTGTTTTCGCGATCTTGCTTTCCACAGAGATGCAACGCTCCTGGTCAATAGCCGATTCCTGGCGCCCCTGGGCGCTGCGTGTGCTGGGCAGCCTGCTGCTGCTGGCGGGCCTGGGGGTGTCGCCGCTGTGGCTGCCTCTGCAGCGGCTGGAGCATGACCTGCTGGCCAGTCTGACGGCTCCACCCCACCCCGATGTGCCCGTGGTGGTGGTCGGAATCGACGAGCCCAGCCTGGCGGAGCTGGGGCTGGCACCGCCGTTGCCCCGCCGCCTGCATGCTGAACTGATTGCTGCGCTGTCGCGTGCGGGGGCGGAGGCGCTGGGTGTGGACCTGCTTTTTGCATCCCCCCAGTCCCCTGGGGACGATGCGGCCCTGGCCCGCGCGCTGGACGGGCGCCTGCCTGTGGTGCTGGCCAGTGCCGACGTGGAGGTGCGCAGTCCGCAGGTGGCGCACTACCGGCAGCGGGTGGAGTCGGTGTTTGGCGCGGCGCGCCACGGCAGCGTGGGCATGCCGCTGGATGACGACGGCGTGGCACGGGCGGCACCCCTTCAGGACGATGCGCTCTGGCGCGTGCTGGCGCTGGCGGCGGGCCGCACCGTGGCGCCGCCGCCGCCCGGTGCGCTGTTGCGCCACTACGCCACCGAGGTGGCGCTGCCGTATGTGCACTACACCCAGGCCCTGGATGCAGCGCGGTCTTTGCCCGAAGGGGCGTTGAAAGGGCGTCTGGTGCTGTTGGGCCAGAACACGCCCGTGGATGGCGTGGACCGGTTTCCGACGCCCTTGCGCGTTCTGGGCGAGGGCCCGCAGGCCGGGGTGCTGCTGCATGCCACGGCCCTGATCAATGGGCTGGCCGGTGACTGGGTGGTTCCGGCGCACCCGCTGGGGCCCGTGCTGCAGGCCTTGCTGGCTGTGGGCCTGGCGGCGTTTTTCACCCGGCGATGGCATGGCTGGCGGGCCAGCGCGCTGAGCCTGTTGCTGGCCGCCGGGGCGCTGCTGGGCAGCGTGGCAGCCTATGTTGCCGGCCTGTGGTGGACGGCGCTGCCCACGCTGGCGGGCCTGGCGCTGCATCTCAATGTCGGGGCTGCAGACAGCTACTGGCGTGAGCGGCGGCGGCGCGAGCAGCTGCGCCAAAATTTTGCACGCTACGTGCCGGAGGAAGTGGTCAACGAGCTGGCCGATGCCGGAGCCGGGGCGGCCGTGCGGGGCGAGCGCCGCGTGCTGACGCTGCTGTTTGCGGATCTGGCGGGCTTTACCGCGGCCAGCGAGCGCCTGCCCCCCGAGGCCGTGGCACAGGCGCTGAACCTGTTCTTCACGCGCATGACCGATTGTGTGCACCGCCACGGCGGCACGCTCGACAAATTCATCGGCGATGCCGTCATGGCGTTCTGGAACGCCCCGCTGCCTGAGCCTGCCCATGCACGCCGGGCGATTGATTGCGCGCTGGACATGCAAGCCGCCATGGAAGGATTGCGCGGTGGCTGGAAGAACACGCCCTTTGCGGCAGTGCAGCTGCGCATCGGTCTGCACACCGGGGACGCCGCCGTGGGGCATCTGGGCTCGCAAGCACGCTTCACCTACACCGCCGTGGGTGATGCGGTGAACACGGCTGCGCGGCTGGAGGGGGCCAACAAGGCATTCGGCACGGCGATTCTCGTGTCCGGGGCCACGCGTGACGCCCTTGCTCCCGATGGGCAGGGGCCTTGCCTGCTCTGGCTCGATACCGTACAACTGGCAGGGCGCAGCGCGGGCATTGATGTCTATGCGCCCTGTGATGACGGGCCGCTGGCCGATATCGCCCAGATGCTGCGTGACCACGCCCGGGCGGGCCGCTGGGCGCAGGCGCTGGAGAGCTGTGCGCTGTGGCACGACCGGGCGGCCCAGGCGGCGCCGCAGTGGCTGGTGCAGGGTGACAGGCTGTTCGAGCGCCTGCAGGTTTTGGCCCGGGGCAATATCACCCAGGGGCGGTTCCCGCCGCGTTCGCTGGACAAACCCTGATACGGGAGGCAGCGCCATGTTGGATGTGCCATGTTCCTGGAAGTCCCTGCTGGCCTGGGCGGCCGGGCTGGTGTGTGCCACGCAGGCCGCAGCCCAATGTGCCGGCGTGGTGGCGCTACCGGGTGAGCCGGCCGCGCAGGTCGTTGCGCTGTCGGGCCGGGGGGAAACACGCACGGCCGGTGCAGCGCCCTGGCAGCCCGCCGCACTGTCGCAAACCTTGGGCGCAGGCTCCGACATGCGCACGCTGGCGCTGTCGTCGGCGGCGCTGCTGCTGGCAGACCGCACGCAGATCCGCATGGCGGCACAGGCCCAACTGCGCCTGTGCGAGGCCCGGCCCACCCGGACGCTGCTGGAGCTGATGGCCGGGCGCCTGTGGGCGCGCACCCGGAAGGCCCCCGCCACGCTGGAGCTGCAGACCCCTGCGGCCCTGGCCGTGGTGCGCGGCACCGACTGGGACGTGGAGGTGGAAGAGAACGGCCGCACCACGCTCACGGTGCTCTCGGGTCGCATTGCCGTGTCGAACGCGCAGGGCGCGGTCGAGGTCGGGCCGTCCGAGCAGGCCACGGTGGAGCCCGGCCAGGCGCCCGTCAAGCGCCTGCTGGTGCGTCCGCGCGAGCGCGTGCAATGGGTGGCGGCATACCCTGGGGATGCCGCGCGCTGGGCTGAGTTCCGGCAAGATGGTCTGGCAGCCCCCCTGGCGGCCGTTCGTGCAGACCTCGACAGCGGCCAATGGGTCAGCGCCCGCGAACGGCTGATGGCGCTTGCAGCCCGGGGCGAGGGGGGCGCCGTGGCAGAACTGGTGCTGTCCGATCTGGAGGTCCTGGAGGGCCGGCTGGATGCCGCGCAGGCCCGGCTGGAGCGCGCCTGGCAGCGCACCCAGGACCCGCGCACGGCCGCCCGCCGGGCCGAACTGCTGATGGCCCTGGACCGTGGGCCCGATGCGCGCGCATGGATCGATGCGGCCCGGGCGATGGCACCCGCGTCGGCCGACCTGCTGCTGGCCGACGCCGACTGGCACCGGCTGGAGGGGCATGGCGATGCTGCGCTCGCGCGGTACCGCGAGGCGGTGGTGCGCGCCGAGGGGAGGGCGCAGCAGGCTGCTGCCCAATGGGGCCTGGGCCGCGCGCTGCACGAGCGGGGCGACCTTGCTGCGGCCCGTATTGCGCTGGCGCGCGCCGTGGAGCTGGCGCCCGGCAACCCTGGCTACCGGGGTGAGCAGGCCACGGCTGCGGCCGAGGCCTTGCGTCTGGAAGAGGCGCGCGTGGGGTTCGGCGCCGCCCTGGCGCTGGCGGGTGATGACTACGCCAGTCTGGCGGGAGCAGGCCTGCTGGCGCTGCAGCAGGGCGACACCGAGGCGGCGCGCAACCACCTGCTCAAGGCCCTGGTGATCGAGCCGCGCTATGCCCGGGCCCAGGTGTGGCTGGCCGTGGCTGAATACCGGCTGGGCGAACCTGCCGCAGCACTGGATTCCCTGGCGCGCGCGCGCCAGGCCGATCCCAACGATCCCTTGCCGTGGCAGGTGGAATCCATCTTGCGCAATGACAGTGGTGAACCCGAGGCCGCCATTGCGGCTGCGCGCGAGGCCCTGGCGCGCCTGCCCTATCTCAAGTCGCTCAATCCACTGGCGTCCGACAGTCAGGGCTCTGCCAACCTGGGCAAGGCACTGGGGGACTATGGATTGGAGCACTGGGCGCGCGCCTATGCGCAACAGTCGTATGACCCGCTGTGGGCGGGCAGCCACTTCTTCATGGCGAACCGGGCCGAGAGCGACTACAGCCGCAACTCCGGGCTGTACCAGGGCTATCTGGCCGACCCGCTGGCCCTGGGCCTGGGTGAGCGCCAGGTGCCGGTGCTGCGCACGCAGGGGCGTGAAACGGTGTGGGCGGGGGCGGCCGAGGGCAATCCGGTCCATTCGGCACTGACCGCAGGGGTGACCACGCGCGGGATCGATGCGTCCGCGCTGCCCATGGCATGGCTGGGGCGCGCCAACGGGCTGCGCATGTGGCCCCGGGGCGGTTCGGGTGCCTACTGGCTGACCGCGCCGGACTTCACTCTGGCCTGGGGAGCGCGCCCCACGGACCGGCTGGGCCTGTTCATCGTGCACGACCAGGGGTGGGACCGCTCGGCCTATCCGGGGGGCATCGACATAGGCGCCGCGCGATTTGATGGCGTGGCGCGCACGCATGCCATGCGTACCGATGGCGGCGGTGCGTGGCGCTGGTCCGCAGACGCGCAGACGTGGTTCAAGTTCCACCACGTGCGCAGCACCAACACCCGCGTGCTCGACCTCGGCCGCATGGGCTGGGGGCTGCAGAACGCGCGCGTGGAGAACGCCATGGATGGCGTGATGCTGCGCCATGTCGTGCAATCGCCAGACCAGCGAATCAGCGTGGGCTGGGAAAACGCGCGCGCCCAGGGCCGCTCCGGTCTGTATGACCCCGGTGAGCCCTGGGAGGCCTCGGAGGGCAGCACCACGGTGCGCTTTGACATGCCCTGGGTGGCGGGCCAATGGCAGCGTGGCCCCTGGGCCTGGGAAGCCGGTGCGGCCTGGCCGAGCTTGCGCACGCGCTACGTGGACCGGTATTTCAACCAGACCAGCGGCGAGGACTTCTTTACGCCCCATATTGCCGCAAACGGCCACGCGCGCCGCTTGCGGCCCCGTGCGGGCCTGTCGTACCGCTTCGGGCCGGGGCGCGCGCTGCATGCGGCCTACATCGAGAGCATGCATGCACCAGCGTCGCATACGCTGGCGCCAGTGGCGGTAGGTGCCATTCCCATCGACCACCAGTACCAGCGCCTGGGCAGCCTGGCACGCAAGCGGGCGTTGCAGCTGGACTGGGAAGTGGATGCACGCACCTTCGCCTGGGGCATGCTCAGCAGCCAGCACATCGCCAACCCGGCGTTTGCCGATGGACGCCTGGCGGTGCCGAACCTCGGCATCTCGGTGTCGGACCGCGCCGGCGTACTGGCGCCTGTGGCGGCATCGGGGCAGATCGTTATCGATGCCTACAACGGCAACCCCTCCTTCAGCCAGGGCCACCTGCACCAGGCGGGCGCAGCGCTCAACCGTGTGCTCACGCCGCGCTGGAGTCTGCTGGGCAGCTACACCTGGGCGCAGTCAAGCAACACCGGCCCGCTCTATGCGGGCAATGCGCTGCCGGGCGTGCCGCGCCACACGGCGGTGCTGGCCAACGTCTGGCGGCATGGCGGGCGGGATCTGACGCTGGCGTCTCTGGTGTACCGGGGATCGCGCTTCGCCGACGAGGCCAACACCGGGTCGCAGGGCGCGGGCTGGAATTTCAACCTGGTGC
This sequence comes from Burkholderiaceae bacterium, assembly GCA_024709845.1. Lineage (GTDB taxonomy): Bacteria > Pseudomonadota > Gammaproteobacteria > Burkholderiales > Burkholderiaceae_C > Simplicispira. Next base: position 11,117 of record JANJVX010000058.1, read on the forward strand.
TGTTCCGCGAGTCCGGGGACCGCCGGTGGGCCTGGACCGGCACCCTGCAGACACCGTTGCACGGCACCGTGCGGCCCACCCTGTGGACCAGCGTGCGCTACCGTCTGGATTGAGAGTGTTTTTGGCTTGAAGCGCTTTTCCAGTAAGCGCTTGCAGCTATGAAATAAAGAGCGATCAGGTTCAGGTGGCGGCGTCTGCCAGCGCCCTCAGTGCCGCTGCCACGTCGGCTTCGGCCACCCCTTCGGCCGGTGTGAGCTGCCCGGCCAGCGCAGCCAGCCCTTCGCGTTGCAGGCGGGCGATGGTCTGGCCCGCCTCCTTGGGCGCGTCAAAGCCGGTGCTCTGCAGCAGCAGGCGGCCATCGGCCGCGACGAACTTGAAGTAGAACCTGCCGTCGTTCTCGCGGTACTGCTTGAAGCTCGGCAGGGCCGCCTTGGCGGCTTTCGCGGCCTTCTGCGGAGCGGCGGCCTGCACGAGGCTGCGCAGGCCCGCGGCCGAGCGGAGCTCGCGCATGAAGGGCGTCGCCATGGCGCGTGCGCGCTCGGCGCCGGCCAGCAGCGTCTGCTCGATGCGTGCGGGGTTGTTGATCAGCGCCTCGTACTGCTCGCGCATTGGGGCCACGATCTGGTCCACGCGCTCGAACAGCACCTGCTTGGCATCGCCCCAGGCGATGCCTTCTGCGTAGGCCTGGCGCAGGGCGGCGGTCCCTGCCTCGGTGGCGAATGCCTGGTAGATCTGGAACAGGGCCGAGCCTTCCGTGTCCTTGGGTTCGCCGGGCGCGCGCGAGTCGGTCAGGATGCCCCCGATGAGCTTCTTCAGCTGCTCGCGGCTGGAGAACAGCGGGATGGTGTTGTCGTAGCTCTTGCTCATCTTGCGGCCGTCCAGGCCGGGCAGGGTGGCCACGTTGTCGTCGATCACCGCCTCGGGCAGCACGAAGTGCTCGCCGTAGAGGTGGTTGAAGCTCGCGCCCATGTCGCGCGCCATCTCGATGTGCTGCACCTGGTCGCGCCCCACGGGCACCTTGTGGGCCTTGAACATCAGGATGTCGGCGCCCATGAGCACGGGGTACATGAACAGGCCGGCGGTCACGCCATCGTCCTGCTCGCGCGCGGCCGCCTGGTTCTTGTCCTGCGCGGCCTTGTAGGCGTGGGCGCGGTTGAGCAGGCCCTTGCCGGTCACGCAGGTGAGCAGCCAGGTCAGCTCGGGGATTTCGGGAATGTCCGACTGGCGGTAGAAGGTGACCTTCTCCGGGTCCAGCCCGGCGGCCAGCCAGCTCGCGGCGATCTCCAGCGTGGAGCGCTGGATGCGTACCGGGTCCTCGCACTTGATGAGCGCGTGGTAGTCCGCCAGGAAGTAGAAGCTCTGCACGCCGGGGCGCAGGCTGGCCTGCACCGAGGGGCGGATCGAGCCGACAAAGTTGCCCAGGTGGGGTGTGCCCGTGGTGGTGATGCCGGTGAGAAAGCGCGTGGTGCTCATGGGAACGAAATCAGCAGAAGAAAGAGAAAGGCGGGGTTAGCGCAACAAAGCCGTCAGGGGCGTGAGCAGCAGGTTGATGGCGCTGTAGCCCAGACCCATCAGCGGACGCAGCCACAGCGCACCCACCACGCCGGCAATCACCAGGCCCATGACGATGAAGAAGCCCCAGGGTTCGATGCGCGAGACCATATGCGCCAGTCTCCAGGGCAGCAGGCCGACCAGGATGCGCCCGCCGTCGAGCGGCGGCAGCGGAAACAGGTTGAACGCCCACATGACGAGATTGACCAGCACCCCGGCGCGCGCCATCTCGATGAAGAAGCGCTCGTCGATGCCCATGCCGACCAGCGCCACGAGCACCACGGCCCAGAGCACGGCCTGGACGAAGTTCGACGCGGGCCCGGCCAGCGCGACCCAGACCATGTGCTGTTTGGGGTTGCGCAGGTTGCCGAAATTCACCGGCACCGGCTTGGCGTAGCCGAACAGGAAGGCGCCCGAGGTGGCGAAGTACAGCAACAGCGGCATCAGGATGGTGCCCACCGGGTCGATGTGCTTGACGGGGTTGAGCGTGATGCGCCCCATCATGTAGGCGGTGTTGTCGCCGAAGTGGCGCGCCGCGTAGCCATGGGCCGCCTCGTGCACGGTGATGGCGAACAGCACCGGCAAGGCGTAGATCAGAACGGTTTGGATGATGTTGGAGAGGTCCACCGGGTGATTGTCTCAGAAGGTGTGAATGAATCCGGCGTGCCCGGGCAGGCCGCGAAAACGCGGCCGATCCAGGCGCAAAGCAAGCCACAAGCGCGTGCTATGGCGCGCCTTTGCAACGGCGAGCGGGTGTGTTTTGGCGGAATGAGCGGGCATGGCGGGTTCGTTCGCACCTTCTCAAACGACGGGGGTGGCCCCGCCCGTGGGGCTACAGCCCCAGCGCCTGCAGGCTGCCGCGTCCTTCGCGCACCACCTCGGGGTCACCACCGGCGCCCATGGGGGTGAGGTCGATCACCGTCGTGGGTTCGGACGGGCAGGCGCCCGCATCCACCACGGCGGCCAGGGTGTGCTCAAACTGATCGCGGATGTCGTGCGCGTCGTTCAATGGCTCGGTCTCGCCGGGCGGAATCAGGGTGGTGGCCAGCAGCGGCGCGCCGTGCAGGGCCAGCAGCTCCTGCAGCGCCTTGTGTTCGGGCACGCGCAGGCCGATGGTCTTGCGCGAGGGGTGGCTCACGCGGCGCGGCACTTCCTTGGTGGCCTCCAGGATGAAGGTGTAGGCGCCGGGCGTGGCCAGCTTGAGCAGACGGTACTGGCGGTTGTCCACGCGTGCGTAGCTGGAGAGCTCCGACAGATCGCGGCACAGCAGCGTGAGGTGGTGCTTGTCGTCCACCTGGCGAATGCGGCGCAGCTGGTCGGCGGCGTTCTTGTCGTCCAGGTGGCAGACCAGGGCGTAGCTGGAGTCGGTGGGCACGGCCACCACGCCGCCCTTTTGCAGCAGGGCGGCGGCCTGTTTGAGCAGCCGGGGTTGCGGGTTCTCGGGGTGAACTTCGAAATACTGGGCCATGGCAGGGTCTCAGCCTTTCAGGGCGGCTGGGTGCTGGATGCGCTCTGCGAGCAGGTCCCACACGGGAGTGAGGTGACCGGGCAGCGGCGGCAGCATGCCCAGGTCGGTGTGGGATTCGTCGGGGCTGTGGAAGTCGCTGCCGCGCGAGGCCGCCAGGCCGAACTCCTGCGCCATGGCAGCGTAGCTCACGGCTTCGGCCGCCGAGTGGCTGCCGGTGACCACTTCCACGCCCTGGCCGCCGTGCTGCCTGAATTCGGAGAACAGCGCAAATTCTTCATTGGCGCTGAGCCGGTAGCGTGCAGGGTGGGCAATCACGGCCACGCCGCCCGCATCCCGGATCCAGCGCACGGCGTCGCCCAGGCTGGCCCAGCGGTGCGGCACAAAGCCGGGTTTGCCCTCGATGAGAAATTTGCGGAACACCTCGGAGGTGTCCTTGCACACGCCCGCCTCCACCAGGTAGCGGGCGAAATGGGTGCGCGAGATCAGTTCGGGGTTGCCCACGTAGTGCAATGCTCCCTCATACGCACCCGGGATGCCCACCTTCGCCAGTTGCTCGGCCATCTCCTGGGCGCGCTCTCCGCGCCCGCCGCGTGTGCGCGCCAGGCCTTGCACCAGGCGCTCGTCCTGGGCGTCGAACCCCAGACCGACGATGTGCACCGTGGTGCCTGCGAATGTGACGGAGATTTCAGCGCCGGTCAGATAGGCCATGCCCTGGGCGCGCGCGGCGGCGGCGGCACGCTGCTGGCCGCCGACCTCGTCGTGATCGGTCAGCGCCCAGAGTTCGACCCCGTTGGCCTTGGCACGTGCGGCCAGCGCCTCGGGTTCCAGGGTTCCGTCGGAGACGACGGAGTGGCAGTGCAGATCGGCGTTGGAGTAGGAAGTCACCGAACCATTCTACGGGTTTGTCCCGGTGCCCGCTGGTGCGCGGCAGGCCTCGGCAGGGCGTACGCTCTATACCAGATAAATGTGACAATATGTGTATATTCTCGGGATTCAAGAGGGGAGATCATGCAATTTGACAATATCCGTGTATCGCGCAAGCTGTGGGGAACCTTGGTCTGTGTGGTGGTGGCCATGGTTCTCATGTCCGGCATCCTGCTCAACCGCTATGCGGCTTCGATGGAGCAGACCATGGCGGACGTGCAGACCATCGAGGACCGCATCACCTCGGCCGTGCGCTGGCGCGGCGCCACCGAGACGGCGGTGACCATGGTGATGGGTGGTGCCGTGACCACAGATGCCGTGCTGGCGGAGCAGTACGGCAGCCGCGTGAAGGAGATCATCGGGGGCATCAACAAGATCCAGGCCGATATCGCCAAGGCCACCGTCGATCCGGATGAAAAGCAGGCGCTCGACCATATCGCGGCAGAGCGCAAGAAAACCCTCGATGCCACGGCCAAGACCTGGGAGCTCAAGGGCGCGGGCGACGCGGTGGCCACCCAGCGCTTCGCCGACGAGCAGCTCACGCCCCTGGTGGCGTCCTACCTGAAGGCGCAGGACGATTTCGTCAAGGTGCTCGAAAAGCGCCGGGAGCAGGTGCGTGCCAGCGCGGAGGCGCGCCGCACGCAGTTCAGCGCCATCGCCTGGGGCGTGACGGCCCTGGTGGTGCTGGCCGCGCTGCTCATGGCACGGGTGCTGGTGCGCTCGATCACCCGCCCGCTGGACGAGGCCGTGGCCACCATCGATGCCATCGCCGCCGGTGACCTGACCCGCGACATCCACACCACGCGCAAGGACGAGTTCGGCCACATGCTCGGTTCGCTGGGGCAGATGGTCGTGCGCCTGCGCGGCCTGGTGGGCGAGGTGCGCACGGGCGTGGAGGCCGTGACGCTCGCCTCCACCGAGATCGCCACGGGCAACCAGGACCTGTCCTCGCGCACCGAGCAGACGGCCTCCAGCCTGCAGCAGACCGCCGCCAGCATGGAGCAGCTCACGGCCACCGTCACCCAGTCGGCCGACACGGCGCGCCAGGCCAACCAGCTCGCCGCCAACGCGGCCAAGGCCGCCACGCGCGGCGGCGAGGTGGTGGGCCAGGTGGTGGCCAGCATGCAGGAGATCACGCACAGCTCGCGCAAGATCGCCGACATCATCGGCGTGATCGATGGCATTGCCTTCCAGACCAACATCCTGGCGCTCAATGCCGCCGTGGAGGCCGCCCGGGCGGGCGAGCAGGGCCGGGGCTTCGCCGTGGTGGCCAGCGAGGTGCGCAGCCTTGCCGGGCGCAGCGCCGAGGCGGCCAAGGAGATCAAGCAGCTCATCAGCACCTCGGTCGAGAACGTCGAAACCGGCTCGCAACAGGTGGCCGAGGCGGGCCAGAGCATGGACGAGATCGTCTCCAGCGTGCAGCGCGTGAGCGATCTGATCGGCGAAATCACCGCTTCGTCCACCGAGCAGCGCGACGGCATCGCCCAGGTCAACCAGGCGGTCACGCAGCTGGACCAGATGACGCAGCAGAATGCCGCGCTGGTCGAGGAATCGACCGCTGCCGCCACCTCGCTGCGCGACCAGGCACACCACCTGACCGACGTGGTGGCGGTGTTCAACGTGGGGGCCGTGGCGTCGGCCCCGCCGCGCATGCAGGCACCACGGCCTGCACCGGTGGCCGCTCCGGCCGCTCCGCACAAGGTGGCCGCACCGGCGGCCCGGCCCGCGGTGGCAGCCCCTGCGGCCGCGCAGAAGGCTGCCCCCAAACCAGCCCGCTCCGCACCGGCAGCCCGCATCGCTGCCGCGCCTGCCGCACCGGCCCCGCGCAAGGCCCCGGGAGGCGATGACGACTGGGAGAGCTTCTGACCCGGATTCTGGGTTGATTTTGCTACTGAATCAATAGCTTCTTGCGCTTGTTCAGCAAGCGTAATGGCCTGTTTTCATACGTGATTCATTTGCGCCGAAAACCCGCCGCCGCAGGCGGCGTGGCGCACCGGTCGGCAGGCGGGGCGGGGCTCTTCTACAATCTGCGCCCCGTCCCTCCTTCCGCCCGCCATGTCCTCACCCTCGCCCCAAAGCTCCGCGTTGCGCCCCCTGCCAGCCCTGATTTTTGCCAGCCGCTGGCTGCAGTTGCCGCTGTATCTGGGCCTGATTGCTGCGCAGGCCGTGTACGTTTTCCACTTCTGGGTGGAGCTGGTGCACCTGCTGGAGGCTGTTTTCGGCAGCGAGAAAGCCCTGCAGGCCCTGATCTCCAGCATCGGCTACAAGACCGACGTGCAGATCACCAGCCTGAACGAGACCATCATCATGCTGGTGGTGCTGGCGCTGATCGACGTGGTGATGATCTCCAACCTGCTCATCATGGTCATCGTCGGCGGCTACGAAACCTTCGTCAGCCGCATGAACCTTGAAAGCCACCCCGACCAGCCCGAGTGGTTGAGCCACGTGAACGCCTCGGTGCTCAAGGTCAAGCTGGCCACGGCCATCATCGGCATCAGCTCGATCCACCTGCTCAAGACCTTCATCAACGCCGCGAACTACGACCTCAAGGTGCTGATGTGGCAGACCATCATCCACGTGGTCTTCCTGCTGAGCGCGCTGGCCATTGCGCTGACCGACCGGCTGCTCAGCGCCTCGCACGCCGCCGCCAGCGCCAACCACTGAGCGCTTGCAGGTGCGGATGCACCGGTTTCCCCCCGGGCCGGGTTTCACCCGCATTCCCTGAAGCTGGCGCGGCCCATGCCAGCGGCCGCCGCGCTCAGCAAAGTCTCCCTTGAGGGGGAAGGCGCGCAGCGCCACAGGGGGGCTACTTCACCTGCGCCCCCTCCACCAAAAACTGCACCTTGCGCTCGCCCTTCCACTCGTTCACGTCGAGGCGGAAGGCCAGCAGCACGCGCGCGGGGAGCGGTTCGGTGTGGCCGAACCAGATGGCGTCCACGGGCTGGCCCTGGTGGATGAGCTTGATCGACAGGTGGTTTTTGGCCTCGCCCACCAGGCGCTGGCTCAGCACCTGCACCTCCTCGCTGAAGGTGGGCGGGGCGAAGCCCTGGCCCCAGACCTCGCGGTGCAGCGTGTCCACCAGGTCGGCGCGGCGGTATTCGGGCGCCAGGGGCCCGTCGGTCTCCAGCTTGCGCGTGAGCGTGGCGGCGTCCAGCCATTCGCGCGCCACCTGGGCCAGCGCCTGCTCGAATTCCTCGAAGCGGTCCTCGGGCACGGTGCAGCCCGCCGCCATGGCATGGCCGCCAAAGCGCAGCAGCACGCCGGGGTGGCGCTTGGCCACGAGGTCGAGCGCGTCGCGCAAATGGAAGCCCGGGATGGAGCGGCCCGAGCCTTTCAACTCATGTTCCTTGCCCGGCGCGCCGCTGGCGGCGAAGACGAAGGTGGGGCGGTGCAGCCGGTCCTTGATGCGCGAGGCCACGATGCCCACCACACCCTCGTGGAAGTCGGGATCGAACACGCTGATGGCGGGCGGCGGTTCTTCGCCGTCCTCGAACAGGTCCTCGGCCAGCAGTTGCGCCTGCTCGCGCATGCCGCCCTCGATCTCGCGGCGCTCGCGGTTGATGGCGTCGAGCTGCTGCGCCAGGTGGTCGGCGCGCGCCGTGTCGTCGGTCAGCAGGCATTCGATGCCCAGCGTCATGTCGGCCAGGCGCCGGGCGGCGTTGATGCGCGGGCCCAGCGCGAAGCCGAAGTCGAAGGTGCTGGCCAGGGGCGGCTGGCGCCCGGCCACGCGCAGCAGGGCCGCGATGCCGGGCGGCATCTGGCCTGCGCGGATGCGCTTGAGACCCTGCGCCACCAGGCGGCGGTTGTTGGCATCGAGCCGTACCACGTCGGCCACCGTGCCCAGAGCGACGAGGGGCAGCAGCGGGTCTAGTTTTGGTTGATTGCTGGTGTCGAACACACCGCGCGCACGCAGCTCCGAGCGCAGCGCCAGCAGCACGTAGAACATCACGCCCACGCCGGCGATGGACTTGCTCTCGAACGCGCAGCCCGGCTGGTTGGGGTTGACGATGGCGTCGGCCTGCGGCAGTTCGAGGCCGGGCAGGTGGTGGTCGGTGATGAGCACCGCCAGGCCCAGCGCCTTGGCCTGGGCCACGCCCTCGCAGCTGGCGATGCCGTTGTCCACGGTGATGAGCACATCGGCGCCGCGCTCCTTCACGCGCCGCGCGATCGGCGGGGTCAGGCCGTAGCCGTCCACCACGCGGTCGGGCACGAGGTAGTCCACGTGCTGCGCGCCCAGCAGGCGCAGGCCGCGCACGGCCACGGCGCAGGCGGTGGCGCCGTCGCAGTCGTAGTCGGCCACGATGCACAGGCGCTGGTCGCGCGCGATGGCGTCGGCCAGCAGGCGCGCGGCGTCCTCGATGCCCTGGAGTCCGGCGGGCGGCAGCAGGCGTGCCAGTCCGTCGTCCAGGTCGTCCTTGGCCGTCACGCCGCGCGCGGCGTACAGGCGCGCCAGCAGCGGGTGGATGCCGGCCTGCTCCAGCGCCCAGGCGGCGCGGGGTGGGATGTCTCTTGCTATTATTTTCATAGCTGTTCGCGCACGTCCGCAAAGCGCTGGGGCTTGAAAATGCTTGAAATCTTCTGGCCCAGAGAGCGCGGCGCCGTGTGCCAGGTGAGCGCGCCGCGCTCGCCGCACAGCGTGAGCCGCGCCGCGCCGCCGCGCGCCACATGCTCGGCCAGCCGCGCCAGCGCGCCAGCGTCGAGCCCCTGCCAGGCGGCGGCCCAGGCGACCCAGTCCTCGCGCAGCGCGGCTTCGCGCAGGCCGTCCTCCACCACGGGCGGCGGGCCGGGAGGTTGCGGCGCCTGGGGCAGCCGGCCCGCGCCGTGCACCCAGAAGGCATTGACGGGCGGCTGGCGCCGGGCCTCGCGCGCCTCGTTGAAGGCGTGCGTGTAGAGCAGCATCTGCATCTCGCTGTGCAGGCGGCGCAGCGGGTGGGTTTTCTGCTCGCCGGGCAGCCAGTGCGAGACGTCGCGGTGCAGCACGCGCTCGGGCGAGGCGGTGGCCAGGCCGGCCAGCGGTTCGCCCCGGGCCAGCCAGCGCGTGGGCTGTTCGTAATGCAGCGTGATGCCGTCCTCCGCGAACCACGGCGCCATGACGTCGAGCAGGGCGCGCGCGTCGTCTTCGCTGAGTTGCAGCTGGGCCGGGTCTTCGAGCGTGACATGGTCGGCGCCCACGCGCCAGTGGCAGGGCGTGACGAAGGCCCAGGCACCCTGGGCCGCCTCGGCGTGGCGGCCTTGCTGGTGCAGGTGGTGCGCAGCCCAGGGGATGCGGCCGGCTGCATCGGGCAGGCCCAGCGCGCGCGCCAAGGCGCGTTCGTGCGGGGCGGAGAGGGCGTCGTCGTCGGCCACATCGCTGTGCTGCAGCGTCAGCCGCGCGAGCAGCCGCTCCAGGTGGGGCAGGCCCAGGCCTGCCAGGGCCTGCTGGCTGGCCTCGGAGGCGCCGGCGGCATAGGGAATGATCAGGTGGAGGGGGTCCGGCATGCCGGGTATTTTGCGGGATGCCACAATCGCGCCCACATGCAAATCCCTTACGAACTGGCCCTGGGCTGGCGCTACACCCGCGCGGGCCGCGCCACGCGGCGCAACGGTTTCATCTCGTTCATCTCGGGCGTGTCCATGCTGGGCATCGCGCTCGGGGTGGCGGCGCTCATCATCGTGCTGTCGGTGATGAACGGCTTCCAGAAAGAGGTGCGCGACCGCATGCTCAGCGTGGTCTCGCACATCGAGATCTTCGCGCCCGGCGGCGCGGCCCTGCCCGACGTGGCGCTCACGTTGCAGGAGGCGCGCCAGCACCCGCAGGTGGTGGGCGCGGCGCCCTTCGTCGCGGCACAGGCGCTGCTGGCGCGCGGCGAGGACATGAAGGGCGCGCTGGTGCGCGGCATCGACCCGGTGCGCGAGCCCGAGGTCACCGATCTGGTCGCCAATGGCCGTGGCGAGGCGCTGGTGCAACTGGTGCCGGGCGAATTCCGCGTGGTGTTGGGTGGCGAGCTGGCGCGCATGCTGGGCGTGCGCGTGGGTGATGTGGTCACGCTGATCGCGCCCACCGGCCAGGTCACGCCGGCCGGCGTGGTGCCGCGCCTCAAGCAGATGCGGGTGGCAGGCACTTTCGACTCGGGCCACTATGAATACGACTCCACCCTGGTGCTGCTGCACCACGAGGACGCGCAGCGCATCTTCCGCCTCGAAGGGCCCACGGGCATTCGCCTCAAGCTGCGCGACCTGCACCAGGCGCGCGCCGTGGCGCAGGACCTGGCCAACTCGCTGAGCGGCGACCTGCGCATCCGCGACTGGACGCAGCAGAACCGCACCTGGTTCGCAGCCGTGCAGCTCGAAAAACGCATGATGTTCATCATCCTCACGCTCATCGTGGCCGTGGCGGCGTTCAACCTGGTGTCCACGCTGGTGATGACGGTGCAGGACAAGCGCGCCGACATCGCCATCCTGCGCACACTGGGCGCGAGCCCGCGCAGCATCATGGGCATTTTCGTGGTGCAGGGTGCGATGGTGGGCGTCATCGGCACGCTGGCCGGGCTGGTGCTGGGCCTGGGCATTGCCTTCAACATCGACGTGATCGTGCCGGCCATCGAGCGCCTGCTGAGCGCCAGCTTCCTGCCCAAGGACATCTACCTCATCAGCCGCATGCCCAGCGAT
>JANJVX010000060.1 GCA_024709845.1 Burkholderiaceae bacterium
GAGCTCATCACGTCGTAGGCGCCGCCGTAGGCCTTGCGCGTGATGACGGTGATCTTGGGCACGGTGCACTCGGCGTATGCGTACAGCAGCTTGGCGCCGTGCTTGATGATGCCGCCGTACTCCTGGCTGGTGCCGGGCATGAAGCCGGGCACGTCCACAAAGGTGACCACGGGAATGTTGAACGCATCGCAGAAGCGCACGAAGCGCGCGGCCTTGATGCTCGACTTTATGTCCAGGCAACCCGCCAGCACCAGGGGCTGGTTGGCGACGATGCCCACGGTCTGGCCTTCCATGCGGGCAAAGCCGATGAGGATGTTCTTGGCGTATTCGGGCTGCAGCTCGAAGAAGTCGCCGTCGTCCACCGTCTTGACGATGAGTTCCTTCATGTCGTACGGCTTGTTCGGGTTGTCGGGCACCAGGGTGTCGAGCGACAGGTCGGCGCGGTCGGCCGGGTCGTTGCTCGGGCGCACGGGGGCCTTTTCGCGGTTGTTCAGCGGCAGGTAGTTGTACAGGCGGCGCAGCATGAGCAGCGCCTCGACGTCGTTGTCGAACGCCATGTCGGCCACGCCGCTCTTGCTGGTGTGGGTGATGGCGCCGCCCAGTTCCTCGGCCGTCACTTCCTCGTGCGTCACGGTCTTGACCACTTCGGGGCCGGTCACGAACATGTAGCTCGAATCCTTGACCATGAAGATGAAGTCGGTCATGGCGGGCGAATACACGGCACCGCCAGCGCAGGGGCCCATGATCATGCTGATCTGGGGCACCACGCCGCTGGCCATCACGTTTTTCTGGAACACGTCGGCATAGCCACCCAGGCTGGCCACGCCTTCCTGGATGCGTGCGCCACCCGAGTCGTTGAGGCCGATCACGGGTGCGCCCACCTTCATCGCCTGATCCATGACCTTGCAGATCTTCTCGGCATGCGTCTCAGACAGGGCGCCGCCGAACACCGTGAAGTCCTGGCTGAACACGAACACCAGCCGACCGTTGATCATGCCGTAGCCGGTGACCACGCCGTCGCCGGGGATCTTGTTGCCTTCCATGCCAAAGTCGGTGCAGCGGTGCTCGACGAACATGTCCCATTCCTCGAAGGTGCCGTCGTCGAGCAGCAGCTCGATGCGCTCGCGCGCGGTGAGCTTGCCTTTCTTGTGCTGGGCGTCGATGCGCTTTTGACCGCCGCCCAGGCGGGCCAGCTCGCGCTTTTTCTCCAGTTGGTCCAGGATGTCTTGCATGGTTCGTCCTTTGTGTGAACTTGTGGTGGTGTTGTTTGCTATTTAATTCATAGCTGCCAGCGCAGACCCGTATTGCGCTGAGAGCAGATTTCTTGCCGCAGTCGAGGGGGCGATGCGCCCCGCCGCCACATCCTGCTGCAGCAGCGGCAGCAGGTGCTGCACCTGCGGGTGCTGGCGAAACGCCTGCTTGAGCCCGGCGTCGATGCGTTCCCACATCCAGGACAGGGCCTGCTTTTCACGCCGCGCGGCCAGGCGGCCATTGGCCGTCTGCAACTGGCGGTATTGCTGCACGGCAGACCAGAACGCATCCACCCCCTGGCCCAGCAGGGCGCTGATCTGCACCACCTTCGGGTGCCATTGCGTCTGGTCGTGGTGGGCGTGCTCGGGGTTGCCGTGCTGGCTCAGAAGGCGCAGGCTCGACGCAATCTGCGCCTCGGCGCGCGTGGCGGCGTTCTTGTCGATGTCGGCCTTGTTGATGACCACGAGGTCGGCGATCTCCATCACGCCCTTCTTGATGGCCTGCAGGTCGTCACCCGCGTTGGGCAGCTGCAGCAGCACGAACATGTCGGTCATGTTGGCCACGGCCGTCTCGCTCTGGCCCACGCCCACAGTCTCGACGATCACCACGTCGTAGCCCGCCGCCTCGCAGACCAGCATGCTCTCGCGCGTCTTCTCGGCCACGCCGCCCAGCGTGCCACTGCTGGGGCTGGGGCGGATGTAGGCGCGCTCGTTCATCGAGAGGTGCTCCATGCGCGTCTTGTCGCCCAGGATGGAGCCGCCCGAGACGCTGCTGGACGGGTCCACCGCCAGCACCGCCACGCGCAGGCCCTGTGCGATCAGGTACAGGCCCAGCGCCTCGATGAAGGTGCTCTTGCCCACGCCGGGCACGCCGCTGATGCCGAGGCGAAACGACTTGCCGGTGTGCGGCAGCAAAGCGGTGAGCAGTGCATCGCCCTGCGCGCGGTGGTCCGCGCGGGTCGATTCGAGCAGCGTGATAGCCTTGGCCATGGCGCGCCGCTGCTGCGCGGGAGTGCCGTGAAGGATGGCGTCAAGCACCAGTGGCCTCCATCCAGTCCTCGATGCGCAAGCCCTCGATGCGCTCGAACTCTCGCACGTTGTGGGTGACCAGGATGCCTTCCGAATCGGCCAGCGCCTGGCATCCGATCAGAAGATCGAACATGCCGATAGGGCGCCCCAGCGCCTTGAGTCGGCGCGATTCGCGTGCGTAGTGCCAAGCAGCCGCTCCAGGCCAGGGCTCCACGGTCATCTCCTCCAAAAAAGCGGTCAATGCTGCGCGGTTGGCGTCTGCGCGCCCGCTGCCCATCACGCCCGCCGCCAGCTCTGCGACCACAAGAGTGGGTATCACCAGTTCTTCCTTCTTCTTCGACAGCAGAGTGTTCAAGACCTGCGGTACGCGCCGGTGGAGGGCGTAAATGCAGATATTGGTGTCCAGAAAATAACGCGGCATCCTCAATCCCAGCCCGGCACATCGCGTGGCGGCGTTTTGTCGCGCTCAATCTCGTCGGGCATGCCTTCAAACCCCTGGACGGCGGCCATCACGCGGGCCATCCAGGCGGCATGCGCATCCACAGGTACCGGGCGCAGCACCACGGCCCCGTCCGCCTGCCGCTCGACCGTCACCTCATCGGTGTCGAAGCGAAACTCCTTGGGCAGGCGCACGGCCTGGCTTCGGCCATTCATGAAGACCTTGGCAATGGCGAGATCGGACATCGGTTTCTCCAAATGACTGATATATACCAATAGATATATATCGAATCTATCAGTTGGTCAAGCGCGCCTTGCGAATCTGCTCCAGCACGTCCTTGGCGCTGGCCGGGATGGGGGTGCCGGGGCCGTAGATGCCCTTGACGCCCGCTTCGTAGAGATAGTCATAGTCCTGCACCGGGATCACGCCGCCCACAAACACGATGATGTCGTCCGCGCCCTGCTCCCTGAGCGCCTGGATGATGGCGGGCACCAGCGTTTTGTGGCCGGCGGCCAGGGTGGAGATGCCCACGGCGTGCACATCGTTCTCGATGGCCTGGCGCGCGCATTCCTCGGGGGTCTGGAACAGCGGGCCGATGTCCACGTCGTAGCCCAGGTCGGCGAAGGCGGTGGACACCACCTTGGCGCCCCGGTCGTGGCCGTCCTGGCCCAGTTTGGCGATCATTACCCGGGGGCGGCGGCCCTCTTGCGCGGCAAAGGCGTCGATCTCGGACTTGAGCTTGTCCCAGCCCTCGGCGGAATCGTAGGCAGCAGCGTACACACCGGTCACCTTTTGCGTGTCGGCGCGGTGGCGCCCGAAGGCCTTTTCCAGCGCGTCGGAAACTTCACCCACCGTGGCGCGTAGGCGCACGGCCTTGATGGCCAGGTCAAGCAGGTTGCCCTGGCCGGATTCTGCTGCAGAAGTGAGAGCAGCCAGCGCTTGCTCCACCTGGGCTGCATCGCGTTTTGCCCGGATATTCTTCAGGCGTTCGATCTGGCCGTCGCGCACCTTGAGGTTGTCCACCTCCAGGATGTCCACGGGATCTTCCTTGGCCAGCTTGTACTTGTTCACGCCGACGATCACGTCCTTGCCGGAGTCGATGCGCGCCTGCTTTTCGGCGGCGGCGGCCTCGATTTTCAACTTGGCCCAGCCGCTGTCCACGGCCTGGGTCATGCCGCCCATGGCCTCGACCTCCTCAATGATCTTCCAGGCGGCGTCCATCATGTCCTGCGTCAGCTTCTCCATCATGTAGCTGCCGGCCCAGGGGTCGATCACGTTGGTGATGTGCGTCTCTTCCTGAATGATGAGCTGGGTGTTGCGCGCGATGCGGGCGGAGAACTCGGTGGGCAGCGCGATGGCTTCGTCGAGCGCGTTGGTATGCAGGCTCTGCGTGCCGCCGAACACGGCTGCCATGGCCTCGATGGTGGTGCGCACCACGTTGTTGTAGGGGTCCTGCTCGGTCAGGCTCCAGCCGCTGGTCTGGCAGTGGGTGCGCAGCATCAGGCTCTTGGGGTTCTTGGCGTTGAAGCCCTTCATGATGCGGCACCACAGCAGGCGCGCCGCGCGCATCTTGGCCACTTCCAGGTAGAAGTTCATGCCGATGGCCCAGAAGAAGGAGAGGCGCCCGGCGAATTCGTCCACGTCCATGCCCTTGGCGATGGCGGTCTTCACGTATTCCTTGCCGTCGGCCAGGGTGAAGGCCAGTTCCAGCGCCTGGTTGGCGCCGGCTTCCTGCATGTGATAGCCGCTGATCGAGATCGAGTTGAACTTCGGCATGTTCTTGGCCGTGTACTCGATGATGTCGCCGATGATGCGCATGCTCGGCTTCGGCGGGTAGATGTAGGTGTTGCGGACCATGAACTCCTTGAGGATGTCGTTCTGGATGGTGCCGCTGAGCTTGTCTTGCGACACGCCCTGCTCTTCCGCCGCCACCACGTAGCCTGCCAGCACGGGCAGCACGGCGCCGTTCATGGTCATGGAGACGCTCACCTTGTCGAGCGGGATCTCGTTGAACAGGATCTTCATGTCCTCCACCGAATCGATGGCCACGCCGGCCTTGCCCACGTCGCCCGTCACGCGGGGGTGGTCGCTGTCATAGCCCCGGTGTGTGGCCAGGTCAAACGCCACGCTCACGCCCTGCCCGCCGGCGGCCAGCGCCTTGCGGTAGAAGGCGTTGGATTCCTCGGCGGTGGAAAAGCCTGCGTACTGGCGGATGGTCCAGGGGCGCACCGCATACATGGTGGCCTGCGGGCCGCGCAGGAAGGGCTCGAAGCCCGGCAGCGTGTCAGCGTAGGGCAGGTCTTTCGTGTCCTGCGCGGTGTAGAGCGGCTTGACGGTGATGCCGTCTGGCGTGACCCAGTTCAGGGCATTCACGTCCCCGCCCGGAGCCGATTTGGCGGCGGCTTTGGCCCAGGCGTCGAGGCTCGCGGGGGCAAATTCGGACGCGGTTTGGTTGGGGTGGTCACTCATGGCGCGGGGTTCTCCGACAGTTGGCTTTGTACGTCTTCAGGGCATTCCCTGTTGTAACGGCGAGTTTACATCATTCATAATTATTCATTCAAAATATTCTTTGCAGCTTACAATCCGCTCCATGTCTGCCCTCACCCTCACGCCCCGCGCACTGTATGAAGAAGTGGCCGAGCTGCTGCGCCAGCGCATCTTCCGCCGCGAGCTGGAGCCCGGGAGCTGGATCGACGAGCTGAAGATCGCGGAGGAATTCGGCATCAGCCGCACGCCGCTGCGCGAGGCGCTGAAGGTGCTGGCCGCCGAGGGCCTGGTCACCATGAAGGTGCGGCGCGGCGCCTACGTGACCGAGATGTCCGAGAAGGACCTGCGCGACGTCTACCACCTGCTCAGCCTGCTGGAGAGCGATGCAGCGGGCGTGGTGGCGCGCACCGCCACCGATGAGGAGTTGCGCGCGCTCAAAGACCTGCACGCAGAACTGGAGGCCGCAACCAGCGAGCGTGACCGCTTCTTTGCCGTGAACGAGCGCTTTCACATGCAGTTGCTCGAACTCTCGCGCAACCGCTGGCGCAGCCAGATGGTGGCCGACCTGCGCAAGGTCATGAAACTCAACCGCCACAACTCGCTGCTTAAACAGGGGCGCATCGAGGATTCACTGGCCGAGCACCGCGCCATCATGGCGGCACTGCAGGCGCGCGACGCGGACGCCACGGTCCGCGCCATGCAGGAACACTTCGCGCAGGGGCTCGAAGCGGCTACCTGAGCCCCGTGGTCAGCGCATCTGGAACAGTTCCTGGTGAAAGCGTGAGGCCGGCAGACCCTGCGCGACCAGTTCTGTCTTGAGCGACTGGCCAAAAGGCGCAGGCCCGCAAAACCAGACATCCGCATCCCGCCAGTCGGGCACCTGATCGGCGATGCGCGCCGCATTCAGCAGGCCGTCGCGCTCGCTCCAGAGCACATGCAGGCGAACGCCCGCGGCATCCGCATCGCGGCTTATCAGGCCGATGGCGTGCTCGTCATACACCGCCGTAGGGTGAAACAGATCGATGGTCTTGCCATCGGGCGTACCCGCCAGCGCCTTCATGCGGGCAATGAACGGCGTGATACCGATACCGGCACCCACCCAGATCTGCCGCTTTTGCGCACCCTGAAAATTGAACTGACCGTAGGGGCCTTCGATCTTGACCACATCGCCGATGCGCAAGCGCTCGCTCAGGGTGCGGGTGT
The DNA here is from genome assembly GCA_024709845.1 of Burkholderiaceae bacterium. Taxonomy (GTDB): domain Bacteria; phylum Pseudomonadota; class Gammaproteobacteria; order Burkholderiales; family Burkholderiaceae_C; genus Simplicispira. Next base: position 6,409 of record JANJVX010000060.1, read on the forward strand.
AGTCGCCCAGCGCCTTGATGATGAAGAGGATGTGCCCGTCGCCCGTCCAGGCCGAAGAGATGGTGTAGGGGTGCGGCCCCTCGTCCTCATGCAGGGTGACAAAGGCGAACTGGCCTGGCACGTGCCCCGACCAGCGGCCTTTGCACAGAACATCCACCTCCATCACATCGAGTGAGGCATGGTGCCGAAGGGACGCCACCTCACCCACCACCTGCCGGCCCACCGCCACGCGCCGGAAAAGCACCATGAGTGCCGCCACGGTGCCGGCGCCCATCAGCACCCCCATCACCGGGCCCAGCAGGCCGCGCCAGTAGTCAAACTTGAGCAACACCACCGAATGCCACACCAGCGCCAGATAAGCCACGGCCAGCAGGTGGTGCGTCTTGAAAAAATGCCGGTAGGGAAAGCGCTTGACCAGCGCCATCACCATCAGCAGCGCCGCAGCATAAAACGCCCATTCACCAATGCCCTCGGCCAGGCCGCGCTGGCCCAGAAAGAACTGCTGCACCGGAGCGTCGAGCAATTGAGGGCGCGGGCCGCGCGCCGGGCGCTGCAGCCAGCCCCAGCCCACCATCCACTTGGGTCCCTGCGCCAGGAGCCAGTGGCTGACAGAAATCACCAGGCCGGAGATGCCCAGCCATTTGTGCAGGCGGTACATCTTGTCGAGCCCGCCCAGATACGGCTCGAACACCACCGGGCGCACGGCCAGCACCATTGCCGCGCTCATGACACCGATGCCCAGCACCCCGCTGTATTGCATCCCCACCGTCCGCCATGCAAAAAAGTTGGCGGGCGCCGACCACGCCATCATTTCGGCCAGCAGCCACAAGCCGGTGAGCGTGCCAAGATAGACCCCGTAGAAGCGTTTGATGTTGTGCATTTCATCCACCCGAAGAACATGGGTCCACTGTAGGCACTCTTCGTCAAACGATATGGTTGCCAAGGTGTCTGCACGGTAAACATGCTGTTGCCCGGGCCGTGCATGCTCCGGCATCAAGCCCGTACCCGTAACGCTGTCGGTATGATCTTAAGGGTTTACCCTGGTACACCGCTTTTACTGCGCGCCTCGCTTCCCTTTCCCTTGATCCGATGACCTCTGCTCCCGCCGACCTCGCCAACGTCCACACCCTGCCCCAGTTGCTGGCCTATCGCGCCGCCAGCACCCCCGACGCAGAGGCCTACCGCGCCTACGACAACGCCACGCAGGCGTGGAGCAGCCTCAGCTGGGCGCAGGCGCGCGAGCGCGTGGGCCTCTGGACCCGTGCACTGGCCGCCATGGGCCTGCCCACGGGTGCGCGCGTGGCCATCCTGCTGCCCAACGGGCTGGATGCCATGAGCATCGACCAGGCTGCGCTGGCACACGCCTGCGTGCCGGTGCCGCTGCACGCCATCGACAACCCGGGCAGCATCGCCTACATCCTCGCGGACTGCGAAGCCTCACTGCTCGTGCTGGAAGACCTGGAGCAGTGGCAGCGCATCCAGGCCGTGGGCACACCCCTGCCCCAGCTGCGGGCCGTGGTGCTCACGCGGCCGGACGCCAAGGGCGATGCGGCCGCCTCCGTGCCCGTGGTCGCGCTGGCCGACTGGCTGGCCCGGGCCACAAAGCACCCGCCCATGCAGACGCCGCCCTGCGCGGCCGACCTGGCGGCCATCGTCTACACCTCGGGCACCACCGGCAAACCCAAGGGGGTGATGCTGACGCACCGCAACGTCATCTCCGACGTCAAGGCCGTGCTGCAGCGCATCCAGCCCACGGTGGAGGACGTGTTCCTGTCCTTCCTGCCGCTGTCACACACCTTCGAGCGCACCGCCGGCTACTACCTGCCCATGGCGGCGGGGAGCTGCGTGGCCTACGCGCGCTCGGTGGCGCTGCTGGCGGAAGACCTGCACACCGTGCGCCCCACGGTGCTGATCTCGGTGCCGCGCATCTATGAGCGCGTGCACGCCAAGGTGCTGGAAAAGCTGGCGTCCTCGCGCCTCAAGACGCGGCTGTTCGAGGCCGCGGTGGCCGTGGGCTGGCGGCGCTTTAGCCTGGTGCATGGCCTGCCCACGCCCGGCGCGGACGAGGAACGCGCCGCCGGAGCCTGGGCCAGGCTGCCCTGGATCGTGCTGGAGCCGCTGGTGGCCCGCCCGCTGCTGGAGCAGTTTGGCGGCCGCGTGCGCGTGGCCGTCAGCGGCGGCGCACCGCTCTCGCCCGCCATCGCGCGCTGTTTCCTGGGCCTGGGCTTGCCGCTGCTGCAAGGCTACGGCATGACCGAGACGGCGCCCGTGGTGTCGGTCAACACGCCCAAGGACAACCGCCCCGCCAGCGTGGGCCGCGCCCTGCCCGGCGTGGAGGTGCGCATCGGCGAGAACCGCGAGCTGCAGGTGCGCGGCCCCATCGTCATGAAAGGCTACTGG
>JANJVX010000154.1 GCA_024709845.1 Burkholderiaceae bacterium
GACGCCATCACCGGCCTGCCGCAGGATGCGGACGATGCCATGGTCTTCCATGCCGGCACCGAACTGGTGGACGGTGTGCCGCACACCAGCGGAGGCCGCGTGCTGTGCGTGACCGCGCTGGCCGACAGCGTGAAGCTGGCCCAGCAGCGTGCCTACGACGTGGCGCGCGGCATCCATTTCGATGGCGCGCAGTACCGCCGCGACATCGGTCACCGCGCGATCAAAACCCCATGAGCGAGGCGTTTCACAGCGACAGCAATGTGGCCCGCGTGCGCGGCTACCTGACCGGCCTGCAGGCGCGCATCATTGGCGCGCTGGAGGCTGTGGAGGGCGAGGGCGGCGCCCGCGCCGTCACCGACCCCTGGCGCAAAGAGCCCGGCGAACCGCTGCAGGGCGACGGCATCACCCGCATCGTTGAGGGCGGGCGCGTGTTCGAGCGCGCGGGCTGCGGTTTCTCGCATGTGCGCGGCCCCAGGCTGCCGCCTTCGGCGACGCAGCACCGCCCCGAGCTGGCGGGCGCGCCGTTCGAGGCCATGGGCGTCTCGCTCGTCTTCCACCCGCGCAACCCCTACGTGCCCACGGTGCACATGAACGTGCGCATGATCGCTGCTGGGCAGCCCGGCCAGACGCCCGTTTGCTGGTTTGGCGGCGGCATGGACCTCACGCCGTACTACGGCTTCGAGGAGGATGCGGTGCACTTCCACCGCACCTGCCGCGACGCGCTGGCGCCGTTCGGCGACGACAAGTACCCGCGCTTCAAGCGGTGGTGCGACGAGTACTTCTACCTCAAGCACCGTGACGAACAGCGCGGCGTGGGCGGCGTGTTCTTCGACGACTTTGCCGAACTGGGCTTCGAGCAGAGCCTGGCGATGACGCAGTCCGTGGGCGACGCCTTTCTGGGTGCCTACCTGCCCATCGTGCAGCTGCGCCAGGACACGCCCTACGGCGAGCGCGAGCGCGACTTCCAGCTCTACCGGCGCGGCCGCTATGTCGAATTCAACCTGGTCTGGGACCGGGGCACGCACTTCGGCCTGCAGTCGGGCGGGCGCACCGAATCCATCCTGCTGTCCATGCCGCCGCTGGCGGCCTGGGCCTACCGCCACGAGGCCGCCCAAGGCACGCCCGAGGCCGAGCTGACACGGCGCTTCCTGGTGCGGCGCGACTGGCTCGGCAGCGGGCCACTATAATTTCAGTAGCTTGAAGCGCTTTCCCCGCCTGCCCTGAAGGCCAAAAACACTCTAAATGCCGTGCGGCGCGCAAGTGCAACACCTGCGGCGCAGCCCGCTGGTGACCTGCACCATTGCACGCTATATTGACCCCACCACCTCTGAACCTCCACCTGATGACCACCACCAAATCCTCGGAATCCGCCGCCAAGAAAGACGTCACCAAGCTCCAGCGCGCCATCGTCGATGGCCTGGAGGATGTCAAGGCGCAAGACATTCAGGTCTTCAACACCGAGCATCTGTCGCCGCTGTTCGAGCGGGTCATCGTGGCATCGGGCACCTCCAACCGCCAGACCAAGGCCCTGGCCGCCAGCGTGCGCGACAAGGTGAAGGACGCCGGTTTCTCCAAGCCCCGCATCGAGGGTGAAGAGAACGGCGAGTGGATCATCGTGGACTGCGGTTCGGCGGTGGCGCACATCATGCAGCCCACCATCCGCCAGTATTACCGCCTGGAAGAACTGTGGGGCGACACCCCCGTGCGCCTCAAGCTGGGCGCCGCCAAGCCCGCGGCCCCGGCTGCGGCCAAGGTGCCGGCCAAGACGGCCGCCCGCCGTGCGGCCAAGGCCGCGGCCGAGCAAGGCGTAGCGCCGCAGCCCGGCCGCAAGGTGGCAGCCAAGGTGGCCAAGGCCACCGCCGCCAAGACGGCTGCCGCACCTGCTGCGGCCAAGCCGGCCAGCAAGCCCGCCGCCAAGGTGGCTCGCAAGCCAGCCGCCAAGGCCACTGCCACCACCCCCGCGAGCAAAACGGCGGCCAAGCCCGCCGCCAAGACCAGCAAGGCACCCGCCGCCAAAACCGCCGTGAAGACGGTGGTGGTCAAGCCACGCGCACCCGCCAAGACGGCGGCCAAAACCGCCACCAAGGCGCCTGCAAAGACTGCACGGGCCAAGCCCGAGGCTGTTGCAGCCAAGGCTCCGGCCCGCAAGGCACCCGCCCGCAAGAGCGCAGACAAGCGCTGACCCATACTCAGCATGCGGCTGCTCATCGTTGCCGTGGGCCAGCGTGTGCCCGACTGGGCGCAAACCGCCTACGACGATTACGCCAAACGCTTTCCGCCCGAGCTCAAGGTGGAGCTCAAGGCCGTCAAGACCGAGCCGCGCGGCTCCAAGACCCTCGAAACCCTCTACGCCGCAGAGCGCGAGCGCATCGAGGCGGCCATCCCGCGCGGCACGCGTGTGGTGGCGCTGGACGAGCGCGGCACCAGCCTCACCACCAAGGCCCTGGCCGAGCGCCTCAAAGGCTGGCAGCTGGGCGGGGATGATGTGGCGCTGGTCATCGGCGGCCCCGATGGCCTGGACCCGGCCTTCCGCCAGGCGGCGCATGAGCGCATCCGCCTGTCTGACCTGACCCTGCCGCACGCCATGGTGCGCGTGCTGCTGATCGAGCAGCTCTACCGCGCCTGGTCGGTGAACGCCGGCCATCCTTACCACCGCGAATAGCGCCATGGCCGTGCGCCAGATGCTATTGAATGCATAGCTAATGGCGCTTTGTGGATAAGCCCTGGACCCGTTATTCATCCATATATTCCATGCCCGACTTCATCTATCTTGCCTCGCAAAGCCCCCGGCGCAGCCAGTTGCTCAGCCAGTTGGGCGTGCGCCATGAACTGCTGCTGCCCAACGTGGCGGGCGATGTGCCGGAAGATGCCGAAGCCATCGAGGCTGTTCTGCCGGGCGAGCCACCGGCCGACTACGTCGAGCGTGTCACGGCCCTCAAGCTCGACGCGGCGGTGCAGCGCCACGCCCGCCGGGGCCTGCCCGACGCGCCCATCCTGTGTTCGGACACCACCGTCACCATGGGCGCCGCCATCTACGGCAAGCCGGACGATGCACAGGATGCCCGGCGCATGCTGGCCGAGCTGTCGGGCCGCACGCACCGCGTGCTCACCGCCGTGGCGGTGCAGGCCGGCGGGCACCGGCTGACCGCGCTGTCGGTCTCGCACGTCACCTTCGCCGAACTCACGCCCGGGCAGATCGACGCCTATGTGGACACTGGCGAGCCCCTGGGCAAGGCCGGTTCCTATGGCATCCAGGGGCATGCGGGGGCCTTCATTCCGCACCTGAGCGGCAGTTATTCGGGCATCATGGGACTCCCCCTGTACGAAACCACGCAACTGCTGCGCGCCGCAGGCCTGCGCCTCTGAACCCCCCGCCACCATGCAACAAGACATTCTCATCAACTGGTCGCCCCAGGAAACCCGCGTCGCCGTGGTGGAGAACGGCGCGGTGCAGGAGCTGCACATCGAGCGCACGCTCGAACGCGGCCTGGTGGGCAATGTCTACCTCGGCAAGGTCTCGCGCGTGCTGCCAGGCATGCAGTCGGCCTTCATCGACATCGGGCTGGAGCGCGCGGCCTTCCTGCATGTGGCCGACGTCTGGCAGCGCCAGGAGGGTGGCGAGGCCCCGATGTTCGCGCGCAAGGAGCCGCAGCTGCCCATCGAGAAACAGGTGTTCGAGGGCCAGTCGCTCATGGTGCAGGTCATCAAGGACCCCATTGGCAGCAAGGGCGCGCGCCTGTCCACGCAGATCAGCATCGCCGGGCGGCTGCTGGTGTTCCTGCCGCAGGACGACCATGTGGGCGTCTCGCAGAAGATCCCGGTGGCCGAGCGCGACGCGCTGCGCGCCCGCCTGCAGGCCCTGGTGGGCGACAAGGCCTCGGGCGGCGGCGGCGGCTTCATCCTGCGCACCAATGGCGAGGACGCGAGCGACGCCGAGCTGGCCGAGGACATCGCCTACCTGCGCAAGACCTGGGCGCGCACCAAGGAGGCCTCGCTGCGCCTGCCGCCCACCTCGTTGCTGCACCAGGACCTGGACCTGCTGCAGCGCGTGTTGCGCGATCTGGTGGGCGAGCACACCCAGGCCATCCGCATCGACTCGACCGAGCAGTTTCACCGCCTGCGCGCCTTCGGCCAGGAATTCATGCCCCAGGCAGCCGCCAAGCTGCAGCATTACAAGGGCGAGCGCCCCATCTTCGACCTGTACTCCATCGACGAGGAAATCGCCCGCGCGCTGGGCCGGCGCGTCGATCTCAAGTCGGGCGGCTACCTCATCATCGACCAGACCGAGGCGCTCACCACCATCGACGTGAACACCGGCGGTTACGTCGGCGCGCGCAATTTCGACGACACCATTTTCAAGACCAACCTGGAGGCGGCCGGTGCCATCGCGCGCCAGCTGCGTCTGCGCAACCTGGGCGGCATCATCATCGTGGACTTCATCGACATGGCGCGCGATGCCCACCAGGACGCCGTGCTGACCGAATTCCGCAAACAACTCGCGCGCGACCGCGTCAAGACCATGGCCGGCGGGTTCTCGCAGCTGGGCCTGGTGGAGATGACGCGCAAGCGCACGCGCGAATCGCTGGCCCACATGCTGTGCGAACCCTGCGCCGCCTGCCAGGGCCGGGGTGCCGTGCGCACCGCGCGCAGCGTGGCCTACGACATCCTGCGCGAGATCCTGCGCGAGGCCCGCCAGTTCAACCCGCGCGAATTCCGCGTGGTGGCCTCGCCCCAGGTGGTGGAGCTGCTGCTCGACGAGGAAAGCCCGCACCTGGCCGGGCTGTCAGACTTCATCGGCAAGCCCATCTCGCTCCAGACGGAGGCCGCGATGGGGCAGGAGCAGTACGACATCGTGCTGCTGTGAACCAAGGCCATCCGCACGCTCTGGCTTGCCTGCAGATAGCGGTTGCTGAAGGATAGGCACCGTACCTACCCTGCCTTGCGCTGGCGCAGCACCCATTTCTCCAGCTCCAGCAGCACCAGCACCGCCAGCCCGGCCAGCGCACACAGCAGCACCTCACCGGGGTGCAGGGCCCGCGTGCCGAACCAGTGCTGCATGAAGGGCGCGTAGGTGAACAGTGCCTGCAGCAGGACGACCGCGCCCACGGCCACCAGCACGCGCGGCGTGCCCTGCACGCCCGCCATGGTGAACGAAGGGGTCTTGAGGTAACGCACGCTGAACAGGTAGAACACCTCCATGGCCACCAGGGTGTTCACGGCCATGGTGCGGGCTTCCTCCACTGGCGCGCCGCTGGACAGCGACCACTGGTACATGCCGAAGATGCCCAGAGAAAACAGGGTTGAGACCAGCACGATGCGCCAGACCACGAAGGGGCTGAGCATGGCCTCGCCGGGTGGCCGCGGCGCGCGCTTCATCACATCGGGTTCGGTCGGTTCGAAGGCCAGCACCATGGCCAGTGCCACCGAGCTGACCATGTTCACCCACAGGATCTGCACCGGCAGGATGGGCAGGGCCAGGCCGAACAGCACAGCCGCCAGCAGCGACATCGACTCACCGCCGTTGATCGGCAGCAGGAAGGTGACGGTCTTGCGCAGGTTGTCGTAGACGGTGCGGCCTTCTTCGACCGCATGGGCGATGGAGGCAAAGTTGTCGTCGGCCAGCACGATGGCGCCGGCCTGCTTGGCTGCCTCGGTGCCCTTGCGCCCCATGGCCACGCCCACGTCGGCCTGCTTGAGCGCCGGTGCGTCGTTGACGCCGTCGCCGGTCATGGCCACCACCTCGCCGCGTGCCTGCAGGGCCTGCACCAGGCGCAGCTTGTGTTCCGGGCTGGCGCGGGCGAAAACGTCCGTCTGCTGCACGGCGTCGCGCAGCGCCGCATCGTCCATGGCCTCGATCTCGGGGCCGGTGACCGCCCGCAGATCCTCGCCCATGCCCAGCTGGGTTGCAATGGCACTGGCCGTCACGCCATGGTCGCCCGTGATCATCTTGACGCGGATGCCCGCCGCCCGGCACTGGGCCACCGCCTCGATGGCCTCCTGGCGTGGGGGGTCGATGATGGCCACCAGCCCCAGCAGGGTCAGTCCGCTGACCTCGTTGCGGCTGTCCAGGGCGCTGGCGGTGTCCACATGGCCGCGCGCCAGCGCCAGCACCCGGCGTCCGGCCCGGGCCTGCTCGTCGATGGCGCGCTGCCAATGGGCCTCACGAAGCGGCACCGGCTGGCCGTCGTGCGTGAGCTGGTGGCTGCACATGGCCAGCACCCGCTCGGGTGCGCCCTTGAGCAGCACGTCGTGGCCCGCCGGTGCATCGTCGTCCGCTGCATGGGCGGTGGCCATGTAGCGGTGCTCCGACTCGAAGGGAATGGCGCCCGTGCGGGGCCGTTCACGCGCCAGTTCCACCGGGTCGATGCCTGCCTTCATGGCCAGGGTCAGCAGCGCGCCTTCGGTCGGGTCGCCTGCCAGCTGCCAATGCCGGTCTTCCCGGTGCAGGCTGGCATCGTTGCACAGGGCGCATGCCTCGGCCAGGGCGAGCAGCACAGGTGCTTCGCGAAACAGCTCGGCGGGCTGCAGGTGGTGCCCGTTGCTGCGCAAGGCGCCTTCGGGTGCGTAGCCCGCGCCCTCGACGTCAATCACGCCGTCGGCCAGCACCACCTGCTGCACCGTCATTTCGTTGCGCGTGAGCGTGCCGGTCTTGTCGGAACAGATCACGGTCACGGAACCCAGTGTCTCGACCGCCGGAAGGCGGCGGATCACCGCGTGGCGCGCAGCCATGCGCTGCACACCGATGGCCAGGGTGATGGACATGATGGCGGGCATGCCTTCCGGAATGGCGGCCACGGCCAGGCCCACCGCAGTCATGAACATCTCGGCCACCGGCATGCCGCGCACCAGGGTGCCGAAGGCGAACAGTGCAGCGGCCGCAGCCACCACCGCAAGCGTGATCCAGCGCGCCAGCTGTCCCATGTTGCGCACCAGCGGCGTGGTCACCTGCTCCACCGACTCCAGCAGCCGGCCGATGCGTCCCATCTCCGTTGCGCTGGCGGTGGCCACCACCACGCCCCGCGCCTGGCCCTGGGTGACGAGGGTGCCTGCGTAGCCCATCGACAGGCGGTCGCCGAGCGCGGCGCCGGGTTCCACCGGCGCCACCGTCTTTTCCACCGGGACGGATTCGCCGGTCAGGGCCGACTCGTCGATGCGCAGATTGTTGACCTGCAGCCAGCGCAGATCGGCTGGCAAACTGTCCCCCGAGGCCACCTGCACCACGTCACCGGGCACCAGGCTGGCCGCATCGATGTCTTGCAGGCGGCCGTCGCGCCAGACGTTGGCGTGGGGTGCGAGCAGGTGCCGGATGGCCTGCAGCGCCTTTTCGGCCTTGCCCTCCTGCAGCACCCCGATTGAGACATTCAGCAACACCACCGCGAGGATGACCGCCGAGTCGAGCGTGTGACCGATCAACGCGGTGACCGCCACGGCAGCGAGCAGCACCAGGATCAGCAGGTTGTTGAACTGTGCCAGCAAGCGCCTCCACAGGCTGGGGCCTTCGGCCATCTCCAGCCGGTTGGGCCC
>JANJVX010000171.1 GCA_024709845.1 Burkholderiaceae bacterium
GGCGAGCGCCTGCCCATCCTCATCAGCGGCACCGTCACCGACGCCTCGGGCCGCATCCTCAGCGGCCAGACCGTCACCGCCTTCTGGCACAGCGTGCGCCACGCCCGCCCGCTGGCCGTGGGCCTGAACTGCGCGCTGGGCGCCGCGCTCATGCGCCCCTACATCCAGGAGCTGGCCAAGGCCGCGCCCGACACCTTCATCAGCTGCTACCCCAACGCCGGCCTGCCCAACCCCATGAGCGACACCGGCTTCGACGAGACGCCCGAGGTCACCAGCCGCCTGGTGCACGAGTTCGCCGCCGAGGGCCTGGTGAACATCGTCGGCGGCTGCTGCGGCACCACGCCTGACCATATCGGTGCCATTGCGCAGGCCGTGGGGCCGGTCAAAACGCGGCCTTTGTTCTACCGCGAAGCCGCCTAGTTTTACAAGCAAAAAGTGGCCATGGCGCTTGATGGTTAAGCGCTGGTAGCTATTCAATCAATAGCATTCAGCGAATGCGTGTCGGCGCTTGAAGCTGCTCCGGGGTGGTGAACCAGGCACTCCCTTCGCCCATGCGCGCACGCACCTGGGCCAGTTCGTGCCGCGCCACGCTGCGCAGGTGCACTTCGTCGGGGCCGTCCATCAGGTGCAGGGCGCGGCCCCAGGACCAGAACTGGGCCAGCGGCGTGTCGGGCGACAGGCCCATGGCGCCGAACACCTGCATGGCGCGGTCCACCACGCGGGTTTGCAGCCGGGCGGCCACCACCTTGATGGCGGCGACCTGTGCGCGCGTTCTGCCCATATCGGCGGCGTCGCCCTGGTCCAGCAGCCAGGCGGTCTGCAGCACCAGCAGGCGGGCCTGGTCGATGTCGATGCGCGATTCGGCAATCCAGTCCTGCACGTTGGCATAGTCCGAGAGGTAGCGGCCGAAAGTCTGGCGCTCCAGCGCGCGTTCGGTGGCCAGCGCCAGGGCCAGTTCGCACTGACCGATGGTGCGCATGCAATGGTGCACGCGCCCGGGCCCCAGGCGGGCCTGTGCCATGGCAAAGCCTTCGCCCCAGCCGCCCAGCAGGTGGCTGGCCGGCACACGCACGCCCTGCAGCAGGATTTCGCAATGCCCTTCGGGCGCGTGGTGGTGCAGCACGGCGATGTTGCGCAGCACCTGCACGCCGGGGGTGTCGAGCGGCACCAGCACCATGCTGTGGCGGTGGTGGCGGGCGTCTTCAGCCGCTTCGCTGCCGTCCGGAGCGTTGCGGCACATCACGATCAGCAGGCGGCAGTGCGGGTGGGCGGCGCCAGTGATGAACCATTTGCGGCCGCTGAGGACCAGGGTGTCACCGTCGCGCCGCACGGTGGTCTGCAGGTTGGTCGGGTCGGACGATGCCACATCGGGCTCGGACATGGCAAAGGCCGAGCGGATGCGGCCATCGAGCAGCGGTTCCAGCCACTCGCCACGCTGTGCCGTGCTGGCAAAGCGGTGCAGCAACTCGATATTGCCGGTGTCGGGCGCGCTGCAGTTGAACACCTCGGCCGCCCAGGGCAGGCGCCCCATGGACTCTGCCAGCGGGGCGTATTCGAGGTTGCTCAGGCGGGTTCCGGGTTCGCCGTCTCTCAGGCCCGGCAGGAACAGGTTCCACAGGCCCTCGTCGCGCGCCAGGGCCTTGAGGTCATCGAGAAAGGGCGGGGGATAGACGCCGTCCTGCACGCTGCGGTGCCAGGCTGGGTTGTGGGGCAGCAGGTAGCGCTGCATGAAGGCGTCCAGGCGCTGGCGCAGCGCCTGCGCCCGGGGGGTGTGGGCAAAGTCCATGCCGCATTGTGGAAGAGCGGCATGGGGTGTGTCACAACGCAGGTGACAGCGTGTGCGTGGCGCGGCTTCGCGGGGTGCCCATGCCGAGCAGCACCGCCAGCAGGATTGCGGCCACCATGTTGTGCGCCAACGCCACGGAAAGCGGCAGGCCGCTGGTGACCAGCACCGCCCCCAGCGCAGCCTGCGCGCCCAGCAGCACCACGATCAGGCTGGCTGAGGCGCGGTGACCCAGGCGCCAGGCCAGAAATGCCAGGGGCAGCAGCACGGCCACGACCAGCAGGGCCCCTGCACGGTGCAGCACATGCACCAAGGCGCCTGCGGGGTGGGTGGGCTGTGCCGCATCGGTCAGCGGCTCCACCCAGGGGTTGAGGGCCTGCCAGGTTCCGGCGCTCACATCGCAGCCGCCGAACCCGGTGCAGCTCAGGCCTGCCTGCCCGGCGCTGACCATGCCGCCCAGCGCCACCTGGGCCAGAAGCACCAGGGCGCCAATCCAGGCCCAGCCTGTCAGCCGCCCGGGCGTGGGGTGGGGGGCGGGGGCTGCGGACGTCATCAATGCCAGGCGCACGCTGACCGCGAACATCGCAAAACCGCCCAGCAGGTTGCCCAGCGTGACGGCAGGCAGGCGTGCGTCCGATGTCCAGCGCCCGAGCACCGCCAGGAACAGCGCAAGAAACAGCAGCCACAAGGTCAACCGGCCTTCGGGCCAGAGGGCCGGGCGGGACGCCAGGGCGGTCATCACCATCACCAGGATCAGCAGCAGCGCCGTGGAGGCAATCACGCGGTGCGCCAGACGTGCTGCAGCGGTGGCCGCGCTGGCCTGGGCGGGCTCGGCACCCTGCTGCTGGGCGCGCAACTCCTGCCCATAGCATTGTGGCCAGGGCTCACAGCCCAACCCTGCCTTCGATAGCCGTAGGAACGCGCTGAGGCTGGTGATGACCAGAACCAGCACCGCGCAAATCCACGCCATGCGGTGCAGAAGCACCAGCCGTTTGCTTGCACCAGGGGCTGAATAGGGCGCGATAGGGGTATGCATGCGGGAATATCCCAGGGAAATCGTTGTTAAAAAAACACAGCGAATGCATATTTCAGACCCCGCGCATGGACAAGCGGGCGAGACTGTCAAAAGATGCATCCTGCATACGAGAAAACACGATTTGCGGCATGTTCTTACGTCTTGTTTCTGGTGTTCGCCGCTATCCGGGCACCATTAACTATTGATTCAAATCATGCTTTCGTCGATGTTTAGGGTCAAGAATGTAAGGTACTTTCAGGTTTACCAAGGAGAAGACATGAACCACCATGACGATGAGAATGAGAAAGTTCCGCTCATGCAACAGTTGCTGGACAACCCGTTCCTGCTGCTGTTCCTGGGTGTGATGATCCCCATGATTGTGTACAACCTCTGGGGCGTCATTGACATCCTGACCATTCCACTGGCCAAGTAAAGGAGCCTTTCCCATGAGCGCAATTCTTCCTCCCTCAGAGCGGTTGTGGTGGAAACACCCGCTGGACCGCCTCGAAGCCCTGTGGATTGGCATCGCCTTCGTCTGGTGCATGGTCATGTTCTTCATGATGGTGGGCTGGCACATCTACGGTAAGCAGAATCTGTCGACCGAGACCTACAAGACCACGCCGGACAAGTTCACGGCGGCCACACAGGCCATGGTGGACAAATACACGGTGCGTACCGAAACCGATGAAAAGATCCCCGTGGTGGCACCGCCCGAGGGTTCCGATGTGTACCTGATCTCCCGCCTGTGGAACTTCTGGCCCATTCTTGAACTGGAAAAGGGCAAGACCTACAAGCTG
>JANJVX010000099.1 GCA_024709845.1 Burkholderiaceae bacterium
GCGCATGAGCATCACCCGAGACACCCTGCGGCAGGCGCTGGATGCGCTGCTGCAACCCGAGCGCTTCAAGGACTACGGGCCCAACGGCCTGCAGGTGGAAGGCAAGGGCGAGATCGCGCGCATCGTCAGCGGCGTGACGGCCAGCCAGGCGCTGATCGACGCCGCCATTGCCCAGCGGGCCGACGCCATCTTCGTGCACCACGGCCTGTTCTGGCGCGGCCAGGATGGCCGCGTCACCGGGTGGATGAAGCAGCGCCTGCAACGCCTGCTGGCGCACGACATCAACCTGTTTGCCTACCACCTGCCGCTCGATGCGCACCCCGTGCTGGGCAACAACGCCCGCCTGGGCCAGGAGCTGGGCTGGGCGGCTGACGCGCGTTTTGGCGAGCAGGACCTGGGCTGCGTGGCGCCGGTGCACTACGCCAGCGCGCAGGCGCTGGCCCGTCATGTGGAGCAGGTGCTGGGCCGCCCCGCCACGCTGGTGCAGCCCGCGGAGGGGCGTGGCATTGCCCGCGTGGCCTGGTGCAGCGGCGGCGCGCAAGGCTACTTCGAGGCCGCTATCGCTGCGGGTGCCGATGCCTTCATCACCGGGGAAATCTCCGAGCCCCAGGCCCACCTGGCGCGCGAAACCGGTGTCGCCTTCATCGCCGCCGGGCACCATGCCACCGAGCGCTATGGCGCGCCCGCCGTGGCGGAGCACATCGCGGCACAGTTCGGGCTGGAGCACCAGTTTGTCGAGATCGACAATCCCGCCTGATTGGATTGCTATGTGTTTAATAGCTGTAAGCGCTTGATGTATAAGCGTTGAAGGCACTTTTTATCTGAATTTTTATGTCCACCATGCTGCGCCCGCTGGCCATCACCCAGGGCGACCCGGCCGGAATCGGCCCGGAAATCGTTGCCAAGGCCTTCCGCGATGCGCCCGCCGATCTGCAGGGCTGTTTTGCAGTGGGCGATCTGGCCACGTTGCGCCGTGCAGCGCAGTGCATCGCGCGGCCGGGCGAACCCGAGCTGCCTGTGGCGCTGATCGCGTCGCCCGAAGAGGCGCAGGCGGCACCGCCGCGCTGCCTGCCGGTGCTGCAACTGCCGCACCTGCCCGGTCCCGTGCCGTTTGGCGTCCTCTCGGCCGAGGCCGGGCGTGCCGCTGCCGCATGCGTGGTGTGGGCGGCGCGGGCGGCGTTGCATGGCGGCATTGCCGGGTTGGTGACGGCGCCGCTGCACAAGAAGTCGCTGCACGCGGCCGGGGTCGAGTTCCCCGGACACACCGAGTTGCTGCAGGCCGAGGCGGCCGCGCACCAGGGCGTGGCGCTGCGGGACATGCCCGTGCGCATGATGCTGGCCAGCGACGAGTTGCGCACCGTGCTGGTGAGCATCCATGTCGCCCTGCGCGAGGCGCTGGACGCCGTGACCTGCGACAACGTGCTGCAGACGCTGCACATCACCCATGCAGCGCTGCAGCGCAGCCTGGCGCGTGCACCCCGCATCGCCGTGGCGGGGCTGAATCCGCATGCGGGCGAGGGCGGCCTGTTCGGCCGGGAGGAAATCGAGGTGATCGCGCCCGCCATCGCGGCCGCGCGCGCGCAGGGGCTCGATGTGACCGGCCCGCTGCCGCCTGACACGGTGTTCATGCGGGCACGCAACGCGCCCGGGCATCCCGGCGAGTTCGACGTGGTGCTGGCCATGTACCACGACCAGGGCCTGATCCCCGTGAAATACCTCGGGGTGGACAAGGGCGTGAACGTCACGCTGGGGCTGCCGCTGGTGCGCACCAGCCCCGACCATGGCACCGCCTTCGACATCGCCGGCCAGGGCGTGGCCGATGCGTCCAGCCTGATCGAGGCCGTGCGCATGGCGCGCGTTCTTTCCAAATAAAAAATGCTCTCAGCGCTTATGGATAAAGCGCATGCAGCTATCTAAAATGTAGCACGCCGGCGGTGCCGGGTGCCGTGCCCGGAACGTAAACGTTCTTACTTCTTCAGGCTGTCGCGGATCTCGCGCAGCAGCACGATGTCCTCGGGCGTGGGGGCGGGCGCGGCCGGTGCTTCCGGTGCGGCCGGGGCCTCGCGCTTGAGTCGGTTGATCTGCTTGATCATCATGAAAATGATGAACGCCAGGATGGTGAAGTTGACCGCCACGGTGATGAAGCTGCCGTAGGCAAACACCGGAACGCCGGCCTTCTTGAGCGCGTCGAGCGTCATGGCCGTGCCCTCGGGCACCGTACCCAGCACCAGGAACAGGTTGGAAAAGTCGAGCTTGCCGAACACCAGGCCGACCACCGGCATGATCAGGTCGGAGACGACCGAATCGACGATCTTGCCGAACGCGCCGCCAATGATCACGCCCACGGCCAGATCGATGACATTGCCCTTGACCGCGAACTCGCGGAACTCCTGCATCATGCCCATGAAAAATCTCCCTTCAGTCACTGTTGCACTCAGTATCGGCCAAAAACCGCGTGCTTGCAGAGCAGTCCGTAACCGGTTGAAAGTGCGCATGGGCCCGGACCCGCGAAGAACGCGCTTTTCTGTCCGCTACAATTTACGGTTGACTCCCAACCCCTAGCGATGTTCATCGAGGACCCCCATGAGTGACACTCCAATCGACTCCAGCAAACGGACGTGGCTGATCGCGACCGGCTGCGCGGGCGCTGTGGGCGGCGTGGCAACCGCCGTTCCTTTCGTGAGTACTTTCCAGCCATCGGAAAAGGCCAAGGCCGCCGGTGCTGCAGTCGAGGTGGATATTTCCGAGCTCAAGCCCGGCGAACGTGTCACCGTCGAGTGGCGCGGCAAACCGGTCTGGATCATCAAGCGCACCCCCGAGCAACTGGCCGAGCTGTCCAAGCTCGACCCCCAGCTGGCCGACCCTAATTCCGAGCGCAAGCCCTCCGAGTTCACGCCGCCCTACGCGCGCAACGGCCACCGCTCCATCAAGCCCGAAATCCTTGTGGCCGTGGGCATCTGCCCGCACCTGGGCTGCTCGCCCACGGAAAAATTCGTCATGGGCGCCCAGCCCTCGCTGCCCGACGACTGGAAGGGCGGTTTCCTCTGCCCCTGCCACGGTTCGACCTTCGACATGGCGGGCCGCGTGTACAAGAACAAGCCGTCGCCTGACAACCTCGAAGTGCCTCCGCACATGTACCTGTCCGAGACGCGCCTGCTCATCGGCGACGACAAGAAAGCCTGAAGGACCACGCCATGGCTGAATTCAAGGAAATCTCTCCCAACGCTTCGGCGGGTGCCAAACTCACGAACTGGTTCGAAAACCGCTTCCCCACGGCATTCGACGCCTACCGCGTCCACATGTCGGAGTACTACGCACCGAAGAACTTCAACTTCTGGTACATCTTCGGCTCGCTGGCGCTGCTGGTGCTGGTGATCCAGATCGTCACCGGCATCTTCCTCGTGATGCACTACAAGCCCGATGCCGCCAAGGCGTTCGAGTCGGTCGAGTACATCATGCGCGACGTGCCCTGGGGCTGGCTGATCCGCTACATGCACTCCACCGGTGCCTCGGCGTTCTTCGTGGTCGTCTACCTGCACATGTTCCGCGGCCTGCTCTACGGCAGCTACCGCAAGCCCCGCGAGCTGGTCTGGATCTTCGGCTGCGCCATCTTCCTGGCGCTGATGGCCGAAGCCTTCATGGGCTACCTGCTGCCCTGGGGCCAGATGTCGTACTGGGGTGCCCAGGTGATCGTGAACCTGTTCGCCGCCATTCCCTTCGTCGGCCCGGACCTGGCCCTGCTGATCCGTGGCGACTACGTGGTGGGCGACGCCACGCTGAACCGCTTCTTCAGCTTCCACGTCATCGCCGTGCCGCTGGTGCTGCTCGGTCTGGTGGTGGCCCACCTGCTGGCCCTGCACGATGTGGGTTCCAACAACCCCGACGGCATCGAGATCAAGGGCCCCAAGGCCCCCAAGGACGCCAAGGGCAAGCCGCTGGACGGCATCCCGTTCCACCCGTACTACACGGTGCACGACATCCTGGGTGTCTGCCTGTTCCTGATGGCCTTCAGTGCCGTGGTGTTCTTTGCCCCCGAGGCGGGCGGCTACTTCCTGGAGTACAACAACTTCATCCCGGCTGATCCGCTGGTCACGCCCGCGCACATCGCCCCGGTGTGGTACTTCACGCCGTTCTACTCGATGCTGCGTGCCATCACCACCGAAATGATGTACGCCCTGATCGCCTGCGTGGTGCTCGCTGCCGCCTTCGGCGTGCTCAAGGGCCGCATGCCCGCCATCTTCAAGGGTGTCGTCGTGGCCGCTGCCGCCGTGGGCGTGGCACTGATGCTTGCCATCGACGCCAAGTTCTGGGGCGTGGTGGTGATGGGTGGCGCCGTGATCATCCTGTTCTTCCTGCCCTGGCTCGATTGCAGCCCGGTCAAGTCGATCCGCTACCGTCCGAGCTGGCACAAGTATGTGTACGCCGTCTTCGTCGTCAACTTCGTGATCCTGGCCTACCTGGGCGTGCAGCCGCCGTCGCCGATCGGCGAGCGCGTGTCGCAAGTCGGTACGCTGTTCTACTTTGGCTTCTTCCTGCTGATGCCGTGGTGGAGCCGCCTGGGCGAACCCAAGCCCGTGCCCGACCGCGTCACCTTTGCCGCGCACTGAGCTGGAGCCGAACACCATGAAAAAAATCATTCTCTCGTTCATTGCCGCGCTGGGTCTGGCCGCAGGGGCCGCGCACGCCGCCGGCGGCAGCACCATTGCGTGGGACAAGGCGCCCAACAAGACCAACGACCTGCCCGCGCTGCAAAACGGCGCCAAGCTGTTCGTCAACTACTGCCTCAGCTGCCACTCGGCCGCGTTCATGCGCTACAACCGCCTCACGGACATCGGCCTGACCGAGCAGCAGATCAAGGACAACCTGCTGCTGACCACCGACAAGATCGGTGAGACCATGAAGGCCAACATCGACCCCAAGCAGGCCAAGGAATGGTTCGGCGCCAACCCGCCCGACCTGACCGTGATCGCCCGCTCGCGTGCCGGACATGGCGGCACCGGTGCCGACTACCTGTACACCTTCCTTCGCACCTTCTACCGCGACGAAGCCAAGGCCACTGGCTGGAACAACGTGCTGTTCCCCAACGTGGGCATGCCGCACGCGCTGTGGGAGCTGCAGGGAGAGCGCCGCGCCGTGTTCGATGAAAAGACCCACGCCTTCAAGGGCTGGGAGCAGATCACGCCCGGCAAGCTCAGTGCGCAGGACTACGACAAGGAAGTGGCCGACCTCGTGGGCTACCTGCAATGGATGGGCGAGCCTGCCCAGAACGCACGCGTGCGCATTGGCGTGGGCGTGCTGATCTTCCTCGCGGTCATGACCTTCTTTGCCTGGAGGCTCAACGCAGCTTTCTGGAAAGACGTCAAATAAGGTTCGCCTTGCCCTGCCGCACCCCCAGGGTGCGGCGCTGTTTTTCTAGAGTGGACGCATCCCTGCGTTCCACTCTTTTGGTTTTTAGGAGTCTCTAGCCATGATGGTGCTTTACTCGGGTACAACCTGCCCCTTTTCCCACCGCTGCCGTTTCGTGTTGTTCGAGAAAGGCATGGAC
>JANJVX010000105.1 GCA_024709845.1 Burkholderiaceae bacterium
TCGCCGCCAAAGAACTTCACGTTGCCCAGGCCGAGTTGCACCATCTGGCGCAGCATGGGGCCGGCCTGCGCGTCGAGGCCGCCGTAGAAGACGGCGTCGGGCTTCTTGTTCTTGATCGAGGTGAGGATGGCCATGAAGTCCGTGGCCTTGTCGTTGGTGAACTCCTCGGCCACTACATTCATGCCCTTTTGCTTTGCCGTGGCCTTGAACACGTTGGCCACGCCCTGGCCGTAGGCCGTGCGGTCGTCGATGACGGCCACGTTCTTGAGCTTGAGCGTGTCGGCGGCAAACACGGCCAGTGCGGCGCCCAGCGCGTTGTCATTGGCGATCAGGCGGAAGGTGGTCTTGTAGCCAGGCTTGGTCAGATCGGGGTTGGAGGCCGATGCCGTGATGTTCGGCAGGTCGCATTTGGAATAAACCGAGGCGGCCGGGATCGAGGTGCCCGACTGCAGGTGGCCCACCAGGCCCGCAACCTTCTGGTCGCACAGCTTCTGCGCCACGGCCGTGGCCTGGCGCGGATCACCCGCATCGTCTTCGGCGGCCAGCTCGAACTTGATCTTCTTGCCGCCAATCACCAGACCCTGCGCGTTCAGGTCCTCGATCGCCAGGCGCACGCCGTTTTCGGTGTCCTTGCCGATGTGGGCGATGCCGCCGGAGATGGGGCCGGCATGGCCGATCTTGACCACCTGGACGTCCTGCGCGGCGGCCATGCCGCAAACAGCGGCCAGGGCAGCCGCGGCCGTCAGTTGCAGGGAAAAGCGGAAACGGGTGGAACGCACGGACATCGACATCACTCCTGGGGTGAAAAAAAAGGAACAACAGCCCTGGCGCAGGCCCACGCCTGACCGCCGCAGCACCGATAGGTATTAACCCTGCAATGCTAGTCAATCCCCATGCTCCACGGGCATCCCGTGGCCGTATCTCCGAAGATCAGGAGGGACATTAATGTTTCTTATAAAAACCAAAAAAATATAAACATATAAATGTGTATGCATATCAAAACTCCTGATTTGATAGCTTTCAGCGCTTTACTGACAAGCGTTTGAACCTGTTTTTCCTGCAATAATTCACAGGACAAACCAATTGCCGGACAATGGGCGAATGCCGCTGAACTTCATCGCCAACGCCTTTGTCGCATCCACCAGCGGCCACACGCTGGCGGTGATCGACCCTTCCGATGGGCAGCCCTTTGAAGAGATACAGCGCAGCAATGCGCAGGACGTGGACCATGCGGTCCACGCCGCGCGCCAATGCCAGGACGCGGTCTGGCACAGGCTGGGCGCCGCCGAGCGCGGCCGGTTGCTGCTGCAGCTTTCCGGCAAGGTGATGGCCCATGCCGACGAGCTGGCCACGCTGGAGCAGCGCGATGGCGGCAAACCCGCCCGGCAGGCCCGCACCGAGGTGCGGGCGCTGGCAGGCGCCCTCGCGTTCTATGCCAAGGCCTGCGGCACGCTGCAGGAGGCCCCGCTGGCGCTGCCCCTGGACAGCGACGGCGTTCTGGCCTGGCGCGAACCGCACGGCGTGACGGGCCACCTCATTTCCTGGACCCACCCGATGCCGGTCTTCGGCCGCAGCGTGGGCGCGGCCCTCGCGGCGGGCAATGTGTGCGTGGTCAAGCCCTCGGGCAGCGCCAGCCTGAGCCTGCTGCGCGTGGCACAGCTCGCGGCCGAGGCCGGCCTGCCCGCAGGGGCGATCAACATCGTCACAGGCCACGGCCACGAGGCAGGCGACGCCCTGGCACGCCACCCCGGCGTCGCGCACCTGAGCTTCGCGGGCCGCCCCGCCGTGGGCACACTCATCCAGCAGGCCGCCGCGCAGCGGCATTGCCCCGTGGTGCTGGAGCTGGGTGGAAAAAGCCCGCAGATTGTCTTTGCCGACGCCGACCTCGATGCCGCCCTGCCGGTGATCGTCCATGCCATCGTGCACAACGCCGGCCAGTCCGGCACCGCTGCCTCGCGCCTGCTCGTTGACGCGCTGGTCTACGAACCCCTGCTGGAACGCCTGGGCAAGGCGTTCGAACAACTGCGCGTGGGTCCGGCCACCATGGATCCGGACCTCGGCCCGCTCATCCACGCCCGCCAGCAGCAACGTGTGTGGGACTTCCTCTCGGACGCGCAGGTGGACGGCATTCCCATGGTGGCCCAGGGCCAGATCGCGGACGATGCGCCGGAAACCGGCTTCTACCAGGCACCAACGCTGCTGCGCGACGTGCCGGTGGAGCACCGTCTGGCGCAGGAAGAGATCGCCGGTCCGGTGCTCTGCGCCATGCCCTTCGAGGACGAGGACCACGCCGTCGAGTTGGGCAATGCCGTGCATGCATGCCCTGCCGCCGGGGTGTGGACACGCGATGGCGCGCGCCAGTTCCGCATGGCCAGGCGCCTCCTCGCCAGGAAGGTCTTCATCAACCACTACGGCACGGACGGCAGCGTGGAGTTACCATTTGCCGCAGAACCGTCGGCCGGTTGTGCGCACTCGCAGGACCTCCAGGTTCTTGATGCCCTCAGCACGCTCAAGACCGTGGCCGTGCGCCACGGCTGACGCAGCGACCCCGGCGGGCCCTGCCCGCCAGCCCGCGTGCCACGCGCGGCCCCCCAACCAAGAATTCCCATGCCCCTGAGCCCCCCCGCCCCCCGCAAGCCCAGCCATGTGCGCCGGGTCATCTACCAAGGCTATGAACGCGAAGATGGCCTGTGGGACATCGAAGCCGAACTCCACGACAGCAAGACGTTCGACGGAACATCGCTGCGCGATGGCAGCCTCCGGCCCGCTGGCGCCCCGATTCACCATATGTGGCTGCGCGTGACCGTGCACCGGGATCTGACCGTGCACGCCATTGAGGCCGCCATGGACACCGTGCCGCTGCACGAGTGCCCGCTGGCCCGTGCGGCCCTGCAGCAGATGGTGGGCTGCTCCATGGCACGCGGCTGGCGCCAGTCCATCCAGAAGCACCTGGGTGGCGTGGCCGGTTGCACCCATCTGCGCGAATTGCTGTTCAACCTGGCGACGGCCACCTTCCAGACCCTGCCCGCCGCCTTCCGCCCCGCCGATGCGCAGGAGCCGCCACGCCACCTGGGCCAGTGCACCGGGTGGGACTTCAACGGCCGGGGCGTCAAGGAGTACTACCCCATGTTCTTTGGCCACGTGCCCCGCACCTGAAAACCGCGCCCGGGTTCTGCAGCGGCGCCACACCGGCTTCGCCTACCTGACGGCTGCCTCGAACTGCACCGTCAGGTTGTTCATGACTTCAAGCAGGCGCTCGCTCGTCGTGGCCACGGCACGCAGGCCGCGCATGTCGGGCGCACGATCCAGGGCGGCGCTGAAGAAGATCCACTGCTGTTCGCCCGCCACCAGCTCGCCCCGGATCGCCGCGTTCGTCACCGGGGAAGCCGCCAGGCTGGCCATGCCCTGCTTGAACGCAGCCGCGTCTGCCGCCATTTGCTCACGCACCGATTTGTCGTCAACGCCGGCCGCCAGCAGGAAATAGTTCTTGGCCAGGCGCTGCGAAAGGTAGCGCTGACGCCCTGCCGTATTCACCAGGGCCCCGGAACTGGTCTTGGACAATTTTTCGAAGGTTTCCGTGGCGCGATTGGCCGCCGCCAGCATTTTGTCGGCCTGCGCCGAGGCGGCCACCACCGCTTCGCGGGTGGGAGGCATGACCAGCAGGGAATCCAGTCCCTCGAAGAACGTGCGCACATCGGCCAGCTGACTGGCGACGTCGATATGCCATTGGCCCTTGTCCAGCTCGTCAAAACCTGCGCGCACCAGCCGCCGTGCCGTCTCCACGACCTGCCGTGCATCGGAAGGATCAACGTTGAGGTGAATCTGGCAGTACGCTTTGGCAATGCGCTGCGACAGGGCACGGAAACGGCCCGTGCGGTTGATGGCGGCAGCCAAGGCCGGTGGCGTGGACGGCGCGGCAACGGGTGCCTGGGCCAGAGCGATTGCGCCGTGCGGCGCCAGCAACGCGGTGGCGGCAGCCCGCAGAAGAAGAGTACGGCGATGGAGCCCGGGGCTCCAGGGCGGCAAAGTCACGGACATGGTCGAAGGGTCTTGTTGTTGGAAGCGGCCCGATTCTCGAATCACCGGGAACCGGCGTTCTGACCCACATCAACCGAACAACCATGAATGAAAAATGGTCTTCCAGACCCCTCGGGCCCGGGCACCATGCGGCGCGCCTGGCGCCGCCCGTCAGCCGAGCACTTCCTTGAGGGCGGCGTCGTACAGGCCGGTGAGCCGGTCCATCACCTCCAGCAGGCGCTCGCTGGTGCTGCCCACGATTTCCAGACCGCGGTCATCGGGTTTACGCTGCAGGGCAGCGTCGAAGAAGATCCATTGCGAATCGCCCAGCGCCAGTTCGTTGCGAATGGAAGGCGTGGAGATCGGGGCCGCCGCGAGCGTCGCCATGGCCTGGCGGAATTCGGCTGCGTCGGCCTTCATCTGCTCCTGTATGCCCTTGCCCTCCAGCTTTGCGGCCACCAGAAAGTAGTTCTTGGCCAGACGCTGCGACAAGGCCCGCTGGCGGCCCGCCATGTTCACCAGCTTGGCCGTCCCCATCTTGGCGAATTTCTCGAAAGCCTCGGTCGTGGTATGCGCCGCTGTCATCATCTTGTCGGACTGCGCTGCCACCGCGACCACCGACTCCCGGGTGGGCGGCATGACCAGCAGTGCCTCCAGGGCGTCGGCCTGTTTCTTGACGTCGGCCACCATGCTGCTCAGATCGGCAGGCCACTGCACCTTGGCCAGGTCTTCAAACCCCGAATGCACCAATTGCCGTGCGGTGGTCAGCACCGCACGCGTCTGATCGGGCAGCACGTTCAGGTGAATCTGGCAATACGCCTTGGCGATACGCTGCGACAAAGCCCGGAAACGTGCCACGCGGTTGATGGCCGTCGAAATGGCCAGCTGCGCATGGGCGGGGGTGAGCGCTGGCGCGAGCAGCACGGCCGCCACGGTCTGGATCATGGCGCGGCGGCTGGAATGGCGGCCTGCGCGGCAAGCAAGGGATTTCATGGATGGGCAGCCTCGGTGAAATGAGACGCCATTCTGACCATTGCCCGCCACTCACGTCATGACGGAAATCAAGAAAACACATGCCACGTACCACATTAACCACGGCAGACCGAGCGGCCCCGAACCGCCACGGCGAACGATCCGTTCAGGTATTGACACGGAGCAAGGGCCACCACGGCCAGCCCGCGCCCTTGAGGCCCAAGTGGGGCAGAATCCGGGCATGTCCGAACGCGTCATCCCTTTGGTGGACCACCGCGCGGCGGGGCTCAAGGCCCTGCTGCCCGCCCGGCCCGTGGCCCCCACGGGCCTGCTGGCCGACACCCTGGGGCGCCCGCTGCGCGACCTGCGCATCAGCGTCACCGACCGCTGCAATTTCCGCTGCAACTACTGCATGCCCAAGGAGGTGTTCGACAAGGAACACGCCTACCTGCCGCACAGCGCGCTGCTGAGCTTCGAGGAAATCACCCGTCTGGCCCGGCTTTTCCTGGCCCATGGTGTTCGCAAGATCCGCCTCACGGGGGGCGAGCCCCTGCTGCGCCGCAATGTGGAAGACCTGATAGCCCAGCTCGCGCAACTGCGCACCGTCGACGGCCTCCCGCCCGACCTCACCCTCACCACCAACGGATCGCTGCTGGCACGCAAGGCGCGCGCCCTCAAAGACGCCGGCCTGCAACGCGTGACCGTGAGCCTGGACGGCCTGGACGACGCGGTGTTCCGCCGCATGAACGATGTGGACTTCCCCGTGGCCGACGTGCTCGCGGGCATCGAGGCAGCGCACGCGGCGGGACTCTCGCGGATCAAGGTGAACATGGTCGTCAAGCGCGGCACCAACGACCACGAGATCCTGCCCATGGCGCGGCATTTTCGCGGCACGGGCACCACGCTGCGCTTCATCGAATACATGGACGTGGGCGCCACCAATGGCTGGCGCATGGACGAGGTGCTGCCCTCGGCCGAAGTGATCGGACGCCTGCGTGCCGAACTGCCGCTGGTGCCGCTCGACCCCACCGCCCCCGGCGAGACGGCCGAGCGCTGGGGCCATGCCGATGCCTCGGGCCGGCACGACCCGGCGCTGGGCGAGGTCGGCGTCATCAGCAGCGTGACCCAGGCCTTCTGCGGCGACTGCAACCGCGCACGCCTGTCCACCGAGGGCAAGCTCTACCTGTGCCTGTTCGCCACACAGGGCCACGACCTGCGCAGCCTGCTGCGCGATGGCGCCAGCGACGCGGACATCGCGTCGGCGCTGGCGCCCATCTGGCAGGGCCGCAGCGACCGCTACTCGGAACTGCGCAGCACCCTGCCCGCCGATACCCGCCAGGCGGGCCGCCGGGTGGAGATGAGCTACATCGGTGGCTGAACGTGGCACCGTCCTGTCCGCCATGATTCCCCGGCATGACCTGACCGGCCTGGTGCTCGCAGGCGGCCAGGGCACCCGCATGGGCGGCACCGACAAGGGCCTGCAAACCCTGGGCGGCTCTGCGCTGGCATGGCATGCGCTGCAGCGGCTGCAGCCCCAGGTGGGCACTGTGCTGATCAGCGCCAACCGCAACCGGGCAGCCTACGAGGCGTTTGGCGTCCCTGTCTGCGAGGACTCCGTGCCTGGCTTCGCCGGCCCGCTGGCCGGTTTTCTGGCCGGGCTGGCGCTGTGCCACACGCCCTGGCTGCTCACGGTGCCATGCGACACCCCGCTGTTTCCCGCCGACCTGGCGGCCCGCCTGGCCGAGGCGGTCACCGGTCAGCATGCCGACATCGCCCTGCCCCTGGCGCCCTGCAGCGGCGACGCCAGCGCGGACACGGTCCTGCGCCCCCAGCCCGTGTTCTGCCTGATGCGCGCGGGCCTGCGGGACAGCCTGGCGCGCTATGTCGCAGACGGTGGCCGCAAGGTGGGTGCCTGGGCAGCGCAGCACCGCTGCGCCCGTGTCCCGTTCAATCTGCCCGGCGATGATCCGCGCGCCTTCTTCAACGCCAACACGCTGGACGAACTGCGCCAGCTGGAGCCACGCGCCTGACGCGAGCGAAACGGAACAGCCAACGGCTTCCGTGTTTTCCCTGCACACAAATCGCAACAATTTTTTTCGCGCAAGCGTAGTATCTGGCCATACCGGCAACAGGCTCCGGCTGCCCCATCCTGTTTGGAGCCCATGCACGCCATCCTGCGAGGGAGTTCTGCCATGTCATTGTTTGCCACCCTGTCGCTCAAACTGCGGCTGATCATCACCACGGCGGCGCTGGTGGTGACGGGCGTCGCCATCCTCTCCGCCTTCAACTTCTTCACCGTCCGCTCATCGGCCATGGCAACGCTCACCGAGAGCACCTCGGGGCTGGCCCAGGCCCGCGCCGATGGCATTGCCGAGTGGGTGAAGACGCGCGCGGCGGTGGTGCAATCCCTCGAACCCGCCACCCGACTGAGCGACCCGCTGCCCGCCCTGACGCAAGGCGTGAAAAGCGGCGGCTTCGACACCACCTACATCGGCTACGCCAACAGAACGGCGGTCTTCTCGACCCCCCAGAACCTGCCCCCCGACTGGGACCCGACCGGGCGCCCCTGGTACAAGCAGGCCGAGGCCACCCAGGGCATCGCCCTGACGGAGCCCTACATCGACGCGGGCAGCAAGAAGCTGGTGATGACTTTTGCATCGGCGGTCAAGGACGCCGGGAGCACCGTGGCCGTGGCGGCCGCCGATGTCTTCATGGACGTGGTGGCCCACAGCGTGACGGCCATCAGCCCCACACCGTCGAGCGACGCCTTCGTGGTCTCGCGCGGCGGCAAGGTGCTGGTGCACAAGAACCTTGACCTGGTGCTCAAGGAAGCCACGGCCCTCTCGCCCGACCTTTCCCCGGCGGCCATCGGCGCCATGCTGAACGCCTCTGCGCTGACACCGGTATCGATCGGCGGCGCACCGCGCCTGCTGCTGGGCAAGCCGATCGCGGGCACCGACTGGGTGCTGATGATCTCGCTGCACCGTGGCGAGGCACTGGCGGGCGTGACGCAATTGCTGCTCAACTCGATCATCGGCGGACTGGTAGTGGCCGGGCTGAGCGTTCTCGTGGCCGCCGCCGTCGTCGCCCGGTCCATGGCCGGACTGAACCGCCTGGAGCGCGCCATGCAGGACGTGGCCTCGGGCGATGGCGACCTGACACGCAGGCTCGACATCCAGGGCAAGGACGAACTGGCCCGCATCGCCAGCGCGTTCAACCAGTTCGTCGAAAAGATCCGGCTGACCCTGGTGGACATCCGCAACACCAGCGCATCCGTGCACCTGGCGTCGGAAGAAATCGCCACAGGCAACCACGACCTTTCGGCACGCACCGAACAGACGGCCTCCAACCTGCAGGAGACCGCGTCCTCCATGGAGCAGATGACCAGCGCCGTCGGCCAGGCCGCGCAGACCGCCGGTGAAGCCAACCAGATCGCGGCCACGGCGGCCAAGTCGGCCCAGCGCGGGGGCGACGTGGTGGCCCGGGTGGTGCAGAGCATGGAGGAGATCACCCACAGCTCGCGCAAAATCAACGACATCATCTCGGTCATCGATGGCATTGCCTTCCAGACCAACATCCTCGCGCTGAACGCCGCCGTGGAAGCCGCGCGCGCCGGTGACCAGGGACGGGGCTTCGCGGTGGTGGCGGGCGAGGTGCGCACCCTCGCGCAGCGCTCGGCCGAAGCAGCCAAGGAGATCAAGGCGCTGATCCAGAACTCGGTCTCGGCCGTGGAGGCCGGATCGGGCCTGGTCAACGATGCCGGACAGTCCATGCAGGAGATCGTGTCCAACGTGGGCCGGGTGGCCCAGCTGATGCAGGAGATCTCCACCGCCGCCACGGAACAGCGTGCCGGTATCGCCCAGGTGGGCGATGCCATCAACAACCTTGACCGCATGACCCAGCAGAACGCCGCCCTGGTCGAGGAAAGCGCGGCCGCCGCCTCCAGCCTGAAAGACCAAGCAGAGCACCTGGCCCAGACCGTGGCCCAGTTCAAGGTGGGATCGACCTGAGAACGTATTTACGATCTCGCAGCCCTGGGCGACACTGCGCGGTGTGTTGACCCGCTCCGGACTGTGCCCCCATGCCCTACGCCCGCCAGTACCTCACCCAGCCTCCCACCCGCGAGCAGACCACCCACCTGCCGGGCGACACCGTGCTCGAGTTCGGCACACCCTGGTGCGGCCACTGCCAGCGTGCCCAGCCACTGATCGAACAGGCGTTGCAAGACCGCCCGGACCTGACCCATCTCAAGGTGGAGGACGGCCCGGGCCGCCCGCTCGGCCGCAGCTACGGCGTGAAGCTCTGGCCCACGCTCATCTTTCTGCGCGATGGCCAGGAGATCGCCCGGTTGGTACGCCCGCAGAACGTGCAGGCACTGCAGGACGCGCTCCATCCATAGAATTTCAGATGAAAATGGCCTCTAGCGCTTATCCTTCAAGCGCAAGAAGCTATAATTTTGATAGCAATATTTCCATACATCCCAGCCGATGAAGACGCCTGCATGGGCCTGCATGACAGGCCGCGCCCATGCACCCCGGCGCAAGCCGGGCACGATGGAAGGCACCGCTTCACGCACCGGGCCTGTGGACGCCAGCCCGCCCCCAATCCGCACGGTCTTTGATCTAGCTCCACCCCGCAGGCCACGGCCCCCATCCCTGCCGGGCCTAAAATGACCATTTTTGGAAAAGGGATTTTCACCATGGCAAAGCGTCTTCCTGTGGTCTTGGCAGTGGCACTGGCAGCGGTGCTGACGTGGCAGCCGGCGGCGGCCCAGACGGCCAAGGCCCGCGCGACCGCCAAGGTGGACCTGGAGGCCCGCTTCAAGGAAGTGCAAGCCGACCCCACGCTGGCCGACAGCCTGTACAAGACCGGCCGCAAGGTGGCTGCCGTGTGTGCCCACTGCCATGGCGAGGGCGGCAACAGCCCCACCACCTCCATTCCCAACCTGGCGGGCCAGAACCCGGCCTACCTGCTCGAACAGCTGCGCCAGTTTGCCGATGGCCGGCGCCGCAACGAGTTCATGGAAGGCATGATCCGCGCCATGAACAGCGATGAAAAAATCGGCATGGTGCTGTTCTACGCGGCGCAGGAAGTCACCCACAAGCCCTCGGCCAACACCGCGCTGGTCCACAAGGGGCAGGAGTACTACGGCAAGATCTGCTTTCGCTGCCATGGCAACGTGGGGCGCGGCAATGAACAGATCGCTCGCATCGCCGGGCAGCAGCCCGAGTACCTGCGCCTGACGCTCAAGCGCTACCGCGATGGCAACGACGTGCGCGCCAATTCCATCATGACGCCCAATACCAAGAACATGACGGATGCCGACATCGAGGCGGTGGTGGCCTACGTGTCTTCCATGCCCTGATGTGAACCGCCGCACGCCACGATGCGGCAGGCCTTGCCACTGCGCCCGCGCGGCACGGGCTGACCCAGTTCGGCGCGCACCCGGATGGGCGCAAGCCCCTGGACCGCGGCAAACGCCTTGAGCGCCCTGCGGCAGCGGGCCATGGCCTCCTGGCCAGCCTCTCCCTCCAGAGGCAGACGCAGCACCAGGGTGCGGCCGTCGATCTGGCGCAGGTGGAAATCAAACACCCCTGCGTCGTCTTCAAGCACCGTGGTCAGTGCCAGCGGCAGCAGCGTCACGGTGCCTCCCTCACGGCCCGCCATGCGCAGCGGGTCATCCTGTCGGCCGCACACCGTGATCACCGGCAAAGGCAAACCACAGCTGCAGGGCTCTGCATGCACGGTGACGTGGTCGCCCAGCTCGTAGCGGATGAGCGGCTGAACCGTGTTGGCCAGGTTGGTCAGCAGCACGGCACAAGGCGGCTCGCCAGGGGGCACGGGGCGGTGGCGCTCGTCCACGGGCTCCAGAATGACCCAGTCGGCATTCAGGTGCATCTGGCCATGCGCGCACTCCCACCCCATGGCCAGGAACTCGGAAGCCCCGTAGCTGTTGCGCAGCACGCCGCCCAGGCGCTGCTCGATGTAGGCGCGCACGCCGGCGCCCAGGGTTTCACCGCCCGTCCAGATCTCGCGCGGTGCAATGCGCAGGCGTCCGCTCTCGGCCTCCTGCGCCAGCAACGCGGCGACCGTGGGGTAGGTGATGAGGATGGTGGGCGCAAATTCGTTGAGCGAGCGCACCAGTTCAGCCGTGGGCTCCTGGATGGAAAAGCTCCGCGTGGTGGCCGCCAGCCAGGGGTTGAGGCTGCGCAGCCGCCGCAGCGAGACATGGCTGGCGAAATGCCCGCCGGTGACGCCCACGAAGGCATGGCGCTCGGACAGGTGCAGCGGGTCCATCCAGTGGGCCAGCGGGCGCGGCGCGCTGCGACGCAGGGCTTCGAGCGCGTCGTACACGGCCATGGCCTGCGCGTCCTGCACAAAAATACCGGGCTGCCCGGTGGTGCCCGAGCTTTCCCACACCATGTAGCGGCCCAGCCAGGGATCGGCAATGCGATCGGGGTCGGCGGTGAAGGCGCGCAACGCGTCCAGCTTGAGGCGCGGGTCGGTCACCCAGTCGTCAAAACGCTCCATGAGCTGGCCGCGCGTGACCACCGGCAGTTGATCCAGGGGCGTACGGGCGTCCGTACCCTGGGGCATCAACTCCTGGTACAGGCGCGAGTCGCGCAACGCTGCCGACAGCAACTGAGACAGGCGCACCTGCTGGCGCTGGGCAATGCCCTGGGCCGTACCGCGCTGGGCCGCGATCACATCCATCGAAACACTGGACAGGCGCAGCAGGTCGAAAACCGGACTCATGGTGGCGGAGCCCCCACCGTCTGCGCCAGCATGACCTGCTGGTCGGTGCCCAGGGCCATGGCCGTGGCCAGCGCCTGGCGGTCGATCCAGGCCCGGATCACGGTGGACAGGCCAGCGCTGGCGCAATACAGATAGACGTTTTGCGCCATGGCCCCGACCGCGGTCGATGCGTAGGATTCGCGCAGCGCGGCCGGCACCAGCTTCATGCGTGCATGGTCGGCCACGAAGACGAGGTCCAGGGGGGCATCGTCCACAAAGTCCTGGTAGCCGGTGACGCGGCGCACATCGGCCGCCAGCACGCGTTGCAGCGCATGGGCCTGCGGGTCGTAGAGGTACAGCCCTTCGGGCAGGGCCACGTAGAGGTCCACCTCCTGGCTGTTCATGGCGCTGGGCGCCGTGCGGCCGCCCTGTTCGGGGCGGTTGATTCCGGCCGCCGCCCACAGCAGATCCGACAGGGTCTGCGATGGCAAAGCCGCGGTATCGAAGGTCCGTGCGGACTGGCGCCGTGCCAGTGCCTGCATGAGCGGCAGTCCGCCCTGGGTCTGCGGGGGTGGAAGCACCCTGGCCGGGCTGCCATCGCCCGTGGGCGCTTCGGGGCGCATTTGCCCCATCAGACCGAGAGCCATTTTGGTGAGCAGATTCATGAGCACTCCGCGTGGTACGACGACACGGTCCATCATAGAAGCAGCACCCCCCCGCCCCTTGCGCGAAGTCACGTTCCGATGCGGGCAGGTCCAGCGCGCAGGTCGGCCCTGGTACAGCGCATCAGAGCAGGAAATACCAATCAAAAACGGTTTCAGCGCCCTATTCACAAGCGCCTAAAGCTATCTTATCGATAGCACACTACAACCATCCTTCGGGCTCAGCGGGCGCTTCCCGGCAGCTCGCGGGCCTCGGCGGTCCGGGCTCCGGGCACGGCCGGGCGTGCCAGCAGCGAATACATGGTGGGCACGACGAAGATGGTCAGCAGCGTGCCCAGCGACATGCCCCCCACGATCACCCAGCCAATCTGCATGCGGCTCTCGGCCCCCGCGCCGCTGGCCAGCGCCAGCGGAATGGCGCCCAGCACCATGGCGCCTGTGGTCATGAGAATGGGGCGCAGGCGCTGGGCCGAGGCCTTGACGAGGGCATCGACCATCTCCAGGCCCTGCTCGCGCAGCTGGTTGGTGAATTCGACGATCAGGATGCCGTGCTTGGTGATCAGCCCCACCAGCGTGATCAGGCCGATCTGTGAGTACACGTTGATCGACCCGCCGCTCCACTTGAGTGCCAGCAGCGCGCCGATCATCGACAACGGCACCGACAGCATGATGACCAGCGGGTCGATGAAGCTCTCGAACTGCGCCGCCAGCACCAGGAAGATGAACACCAGCGCCAGCACGAACACGATGCCCAGCGCCCCCTGCGAGCTTTTGAACTCACGCGAGATGCCATTGAGTTCGGTGGTGTAGCCCGGCTTGAGTACCTGCGCGGCCGTGCGGTCCATAAAGGTGAGCGCTTCGCCCAGCGAATAGTCGGGCGCCAGGTTGGCGGTGATGGTGGCCGAACGGCGCTGGCCAAAGTGGTTCAGCTCGCGCGGGCTCACGCTCTCGCGCACGCTGACCAGGCTGGAGAGCGGAATCATCGCATCGGCCCGGCCACGCACATAAATGGCATCAATGTCCTGGGGCGTGGCGCGCCCCTCGCCAGCGGTCTGCACGATCACGTCGAACTGCTCGGCGTCGCGCTTGTAGCGTGTCACGGCGCGGCCGCCCAGCATGGTCTCGATGGCGCGGGCCACCACATCCACGCCCACGCCCAGGTCGGCAGCGCGCTCGCGGTTGACGGTGATGCGCAACTCGGGCTTGTTCAGCCGCAGGTCCACGTCGGGCGAAAGGATGCCGGGGTTTTTCGCCATCTCGTCGAGCATCTGCGTGACCGTGGCGCTGAGGTTCTCGTAGCTGTCCGAGGTCTGGATGACGTAGTTCAAAGGCCGCGACCGGAAGCCCTGCCCCAGCGACGGCGGCGTGATGGGGAAGGCATTGACCCCCGGCAGGCTGGAGATGCGCGACTGCATCTCGCGCGCCAGTTGCAGCGTGCTGCGGTTGCGGTCTTCCCAGTCCACGGTGCGGTACACCACGCTCCCCTGCGACACCATGGGGTTGCCGATGTTGGCGAAGATGCGGTCGAACTCGGGGTAGTCACGCCCAATTTTTTCCAGCTCCAGCGCATAGCGGTTGGTGTATTCGAGCGTGGCGCCATCGGGCGCGGTCACGCTCGCCAGAATCGTGCCACGGTCTTCCAGCGGCGAGAGCTCCTGCCGCATGGTGGGGTACACCAGCACCAGCCCGGCGCCACTGAGCGCCATCACGCCCAGCACCAGCCAGCGCGCCTGGAACAGCGCGCCACGCAAGCCCCCGCCCGTCCAGCGCGCGGTGACCAGCCAGCGCAGCAGGCGGCCGTATCCATCGGACAGCGCGGTCAGCCAGCGCTCCATGGAGCGGTCGAACCAGTGCGGCTTGGGGTTGTGCTTGAGCAGCAGCGAACACATCATGGGCGAGAGCGTGAGCGCCACGAAGCCCGACACCAGCACCGCCCCGGCCAGCGCCAGGGCGAACTCGACAAACAGCCGCCCAGTGCGCCCCGGGGTGAAGGCCAGCGGCGCATACACCGCCACCAGCGTCAGCGTCATGGCCACGATGGCAAAGCCGATTTCACGCGCGCCCTTGATGGCGGCAGAAAACGGGTCCAGCCCTTCCTCGATGTGGCGGAAGATGTTCTCCAGCATGACGATGGCATCATCCACCACCAGCCCGATGGCCAGCACCAGCGCCAGCAGTGTGAGGGTGTTGATGGAAAAGCCCGCCAGTTGCATCAGCGCAAAGCTGCCGATCAGGCTCACCGGGATGGTGACGATGGGAATGATGGAGGCGCGCACCGTGCGCAGAAAAACAAAAATCACCAGCGCCACCAGCACCACTGCTTCGGCAATGGTGGTGTAAACGCTCTTGACCGACCGGTCGATGAAGCGCGAGTTGTCGTTGGCAATGTCCACCGTCACCCCGGCGGGCAGGTCGGCCTGCAGGGTGGGCAGCATGGCACGCACACCATTCGACAGTTCCAGCGGGTTGGCCGTGGTCTGGCGGATCACGCCGACCGAGATGGCATCGCGCCCGTTGAGCCGCACCCGGCTGCGGTCGCTGGCGGGGCCCTCTTCCACCCGTGCCACATCGGAGAGGCGGACCGGAAAACCGTTGACATTGCGCACCACGATCTGGGCAAACTGCTCGGCCGTGACCAGGCTCGTCTGCGAGGTGACGCTGAACTCGCGCTGCTGGGACTCGATGCGCCCCGCAGGCAACTCCAGATTGCTGCGGCGGATCGCGTCCTCGACGTCCTGCGTGGTAAGCCGATAGCCCGCCATGCGCTGCGGGTCGAGCCACACGCGCATGGCATAGCGGCGCTCGCCATAGATGGGCACATCGGCCACGCCGCTGACCGTCTGCAGCCGGGGCTTGACGATGCGGTTGAGCAGGTCGTTGATCTGCAGGGGAGTATGCGTGTCACTGCTGAAGGCCAGCCACATCACCGGGAAGGCATCGGCCTCGACCTTGGCAATCACGGGCTCGTCCACCGCGTCGGGCAGGCGGTTGCGCACGCGCGCAGTGCGGTCGCGCACCTCGGCGGCGGCGTTGTCGGCGTCTTTTTCCAGCCGGAAGCGCACCGATATCTGGCTGCGCTCGGCACGGCTGATGGAGGTGATGACATCCACCGCATCAATACCGGCAATGGAGTCTTCCAGCGGCTTGGTGACCTGCGATTCCATGACCTCGGCCGACGCACCGGCGTAGGTCACGCTGACAGTGACCACGGGCTCATCGATCTTGGGGTATTCGCGCACCGACAGGCGGGTGAAGCTCACCGCGCCCACCAGCAGCACCAGCAGTGACAGCACGGTGGCAAACACCGGGCGGCGAATGGAGAGTTCAGCGAGTTGCATGGTGTGGCCGGGAGTGATGCCAACTCATTTGGCGGCCGAGGCGGCGTTTGCCGGAGACGCCGGCAACTCGACCACGCGCACCGGAACTCCATCGCGCTGCACCCGCTGCTGCCCTGCCGTGACCACCACGTCGTCCAGCGCCAGGCCTTCCTTGACCTCGACCATGCCGCCCTGCCGCAGGCCCAGCCGCACGGGCACGCGGTGCACCACCTGGCTTCCGGCGGCCGCTCCCGGCACCACCGTAAAGACATAGGGGCTGGAGCCCTGGGGCACGATGGCTTCCTCGGGCACGACCAACGCATCCGCGCGGGAGTCGAACCGGGCCGTGACCCGGGCGAACATCCCGGGCCGCAACTGCAGCCCCCGGTTGTCGATGCTGGCGCGCACCGATACCGAGCGGCCATTGGCATCGATCTGCGGGTCAATCGCCCGCACCTGCGCCTGGTAGGTTTCTCCGGGCAAGGCATCGAGCTCGACCTGCGCCATCTGGCCAGTGCGAATCCGGCCCTGGTAGCGCTCGGGCAGCCGGAAATCGACAAAGACGCTGTCGATGTCCTCGATGTTCACGATGTCTGCGCCATCCTTGAGGTAGTCGCCCACATGCACGTTGCGCAGGCCGGCCATGCCGTCAAACGGCGCCACCAGCTTGAGCCGCGCCGCCGTGGCCTCGGCCAGGGCAAGCTTGGCCTGCGCCACCTGCAGGCTGGCGGCGCTTTCGTCCAGCGAGCGCTGGCTCACGAAGCCCTGCGCCACCAGTTCCTGGTTGCGCAGGTGGTTGGCGCGCGCAATCGACAGCTCGGCCTGGGCCTGCTGCACCTGGGCACGGGGCAACTGGTCGTCCAGTTGCACCAGCACCTGCCCCTTGCGCACACGCTCGCCATCGCTGAAATGCAGTTGCGTGACACGCCCGCTCACTTCGGGACGCAGCACCACGCTGCGGCGCGAACGCAGGCTGCCCACGGCCTGTGCTTCGTCACGGATGACCGTGGTGCGCACGCGCGCCACCTCGACGCTGACGGGTTGCGCTGCCGCACCCTTGCCCGCTCCGTTCTGGGGCCCCTGGGGCGCTGCCGCCCCTGACGCAGCCGGTGGCGCTGCCCGCTGCAGCCACCAGGCAGCCGTACCGGCGCCAGCCAGGCCAAGGACCGCGACAATGAGATAGGTTGCTCTGATAGCCATGGGGACCAATACGATGTGCACGTTGCAACCCGCCAATGTAGCAGCGCGCCTGCACTGCGGACGCCTCGGGACGGTCAAGACCCCTGCAAGAACGGCTCATTTACCCAGGCTTTACACAGGCAGAGAATCCGGCCCGCCCAGCAGGGCACAGGTGCGCATCAACGGCGGCCGAGCGCCTGCTCCACACCCCGGTTGGCCAGCGCATCGGCACGCTCGTTGCCAGGGTCACCCGAATGGCCTCTGACCCAGCGCCAGTCGATCTGATGCCCGCTCTGGGCGACCAGCGCATCCAGGCGCTGCCACAGCTCCACGTTCTTCACCGGCTGCTTGGCCGCCGTGCGCCAGCCGCGTGCCTTCCAGCCGTGGATCCATTCGGTGATGCCCTTGCGCACATATTCGCTGTCGAGGTAGAGCGTGACGGCGCACGGCCGCTTGAGCGCCGAAAGCGCCTCGATCACCGCCAGCAGTTCCATGCGGTTGTTGGTGGTGCCCAGCTCGCCGCCAAAAAGCTCCTTCTCGGTGGGGCCCGAGCGCAGCAGCACGCCCCAGCCGCCGGGGCCCGGGTTGCCCTTGCATGCCCCGTCGGTGTAAATCTGTACCTGGTTCACTCAATGTTCCTGTCGGTCAATGTCATGTCTGTGGCGTTGCGCGCCACCGGGATGGTGGCCGTAGCGCGTTGCCGGCGGGTACGCCACGCGGGTTCGAGCAGGCGCGTGCCATGCACGCGCTTGACGGCCACGATGAAATACCCGGCACCCAGAATCGGCCAGCAGCGCTCGCCCACGCGCTCCATCCAGGCAAAACGCTCCATCCAGTGCTCGGTGCGCACCGCCGGGCGGTAGCAGCCGAAATGCACCGCTTCCACCTCGAAGTTGAGCAGGCGCAGCCAGTCGCGCAGCCGCCAGGAGCCGATGAACTCGCCCACATCGGGCAGATACAGCCGCCCCCGGCCGCCGCTCATGCGCTGGTACAGGCGCACACGCTGCTGGCGCAGCCCCCACAGACTGACCGGGTTGAGTCCGGTGATCACCACGCGCCCCTCGGGCACCAGCACCCGCGCCACCTCGCGCAAGGCCACATGTGGATCGTGGCTCAGTTCGAGCGCATGGGGCAGCAGCACGAGGTCCAGGCTGTTCTCGGGGAACGGCAGGGCCACGGCATGGGCCAGCAGGTCCGGCGCCGGTCCGGTGCCGGGTTCGGGTGCCCGCATCTCGTCCATCGCAAGCCAGCGGTGCGGCATGCGGTTGGCGCGCAGGCCTTCGAGCAGCGGCATGCCGATCTGCAGGCTGTGGTAGCCGAAGATGTCTGCAACCGCCTCGTCGAAACGCGCCTGCTCCCAGGCCAGCAGGTAGCGCCCGGGCGGGGAATCGAACCAATGGTGCAAACCTATAATTTCAGTGCTCATGAACCTGCTTGCGTTACCCGCCTTCACCGACAACTACCTCTGGCTGCTGCATGACACGCGCCAGGCCGTGGTGGTCGACCCCGGGCAGGCAGAGCCCGTATTGCAGGCCCTGCAAGA
This sequence comes from Burkholderiaceae bacterium, assembly GCA_024709845.1. Lineage (GTDB taxonomy): Bacteria > Pseudomonadota > Gammaproteobacteria > Burkholderiales > Burkholderiaceae_C > Simplicispira. The sequence continues at coordinate 18,426 of JANJVX010000105.1, forward strand.
ACGGGGGCTGCAACTGCAGGCCATTCTAGTCACGCACCACCATGCCGATCATGTCGGCGGAGTGGATACCCTGCGCAAGGCCACTGGCGCTCCGGTGTACGGCCCGGCGCGCGAGTGCATTCCGGCTCCCTTCATCCCCCTGTCGCAGGGCAGCCGGGTGGAGGTGCTGGGTCTGGGTTTCGAGGTGATGGACGTGCCGGGCCACACGGCCGGGCATATTGCCTATTTTTGTCCACAGATGGACGGCGGACCGCTGCTTTTCTGCGGCGATACGCTGTTTTCCGGCGGCTGCGGGCGCCTGTTCGAGGGCACCCCGGCGCAGATGCAGGCTTCGCTGGACCAGCTTGCCGCCCTGCCCGGAGACACCCGGGTGTGCTGCACCCACGAGTACACACTTTCGAACCTGAAATTTGCCCGCACCGTGGAACCCGGCAATGCGGCACTGCTCCAGTACATCAGCCACTGCGAAGCGCTGCGCGCACAGGGGCTGCCCACACTGCCTTCACGCATCGCACTGGAGCGCGACATCAACCCCTTCCTGCGTACCCGCGAAAGCGCCGTGGCGGCCGCTGCCGCAGGTTTTGCACCCACGACCGATACGCGTAATGCCGCAGCCGTTCTGGCCGCGCTGCGCGAATGGAAAAACGAGTTCCGATGAAATTCCTCACTGTTGCCTGCCTGGCGGGGCTGATCTTTCTCTCGGGCTGCGCCACCCAGACCACAACGCCCGCACCGGACACGCCTTCCCCCGCCACTGCCTCCACCGATGCACCGGCAGCCCCGGCAGCCCGCCCCCACACGCCCGTCATCCCCGCCGGCCCGCTGCAGCCCATCACAGCTGCGCATGCCAACGGGCAACAGGTGATGCCGCTGTTCACGCCTTCCGACCTGTGGGACCGCATCCGCCGTGGTTTTGCCATGCCCGACCTGCAGCACCCGCTGGTGCAGGACCGGGAGCAGTGGTATGCCACCCGCCCGGACTACATGCAGCGCATGACCGAGCGCTCGCGCAAGTACCTGTTCCACATCGTCGAAGAGCTGGAGCGCCGGGGTATGCCCACCGAACTGGCGCTGCTGCCCTATATCGAGAGCGCGTTCAACCCGCAGGCCGTCTCGACGGCCAAGGCCGCCGGCATGTGGCAGTTCATGCCGGCCACGGGCAACTACTTCGACCTCAAGCAGAACGCCTTCCGTGACGACCGGCGCGACGTGCTGGCCTCCACACGCGCCGCGCTCGACTACCTGCAAAAGCTCCACGGCATGTTTGGCGACTGGCACCTGGCCCTGGCCGCCTACAACTGGGGCGAGGGCAGCGTGGGCCGTGCCATCGCACGCAACCAAAAGGCGGGCCTGGGCACCGGCTACACCGACCTGACCATGCCCGCCGAGACGCGCATGTACGTCCCCAAGCTGCAGGCGGTGAAAAACATCGTGGCCAACCCGGACGCATTCCGCACCGAACTGCCCCTGATCGAGAACCATCCCTACTTCCAGACCGTGGACATCACGCGCGACATCGACGTGGCGCTGGCCGCCCGGCTGGCGGGTGTGCGCGAGGAGGACTTCCGCGCGCTCAACCCCTCGCTGCACCGCCCCATCATCATGGCCGCTGGCACGCCCCAAATCCTGCTTCCGTGGGACAACGCCAAGGTGTTCGAGCGCAATTTCGCTGCCTACAACGAGGGGCAATACGCGAGCTGGACCGTCTGGACCCTGCCCTCGACCATGAACGTCGCCGAGGTGGCACGCCGCGTGGGCATGGACGAATCGGACCTGCGCAGCGTCAATGGCATTCCACCGCGCATGCTGATCAAGGCCGGTTCGGCCCTCATCGTGCCGCGTGCCACCACCTCGCGCGCCGACGTGGCCGAGAAGGTGGCCGACAATGGCCAGATCGCCCTGACCCCCGAAGTGGTGACGCGCCGCACCGTGGTGCGCGCCAGCAAGGGCGACACCGTGGCCAGCCTCGCCCGGCGCCACCGACTGAGCGCCGCCAGCGTGGCCGGGTGGAACGATGTGAAAGTGAATGACGCCTTCAAGGCCGGCCAACAGGTGGTGCTCTACCTTCCGGTACGCCAAGGGCCCAAAGCCCGTGCGGCTTCGGCCAAGAAAGGCACCGACACACGGGCCCCTGCACGCCGCGGCGGCAAGCCGTCAAAAGTGAAGCGGCGCTGACCCTCCAGGGATCACAGACGCAGCTGGTGGACGCCCAGCAGGCCCAGAACACCGATGACGATGAGGTACAGCGCCACGATGGTGCTGAGCAGGCGCGGGAACACAAGGATCAGGATGCCCGCCACCAGGGAAACGAGCGGTGCGAGACTGAGGTGAAGCGTCATGGGTACGAGAAAGCAAGGATGGGTTGAGGCGCCCAGCGTACCAGCTATTCAGAACGAAAGCCTCTTCCGCGCCGATGGGAGCATGCCGCCCCCCCTTTAGCATCACGCAGCAATGCCAGAGGCAGAAAGCGCGCAGCAGAGGGCGGCCGCTGCCTCACGCGCTGAATTTCTGCTTGGCCTTGCGCGCGAAGTCCTGAGTAAAGGTGCGCGCGAGGTCCGGGCGCCGGGCCGCCAGTGCGGGATCCAGCGCCGCCAGGGCACGCAAAGATGTCTCGGGCCCGCCCTCCGGCATCAGGCCATCGGGCGAGATGGCCTCGCGCACACGGGCCAGCGCGGCCAGGTACAGGCTGCGATCCCCCATGAATTCGTCGGGCGGTACCGTCTTGACGATATCGGCCGGAGCGGCCGTCTGCAGCCACTTGAGGGCGTGCACCACGCCATGGGCCAGCGCCTGCGCATCAGCCGCCCGCTTCTGCAAAAAGGCCGCAGGTGCCACCAGGCAGCTACCCGGCATGGTGCCCCCAAACAGCGCCTGCGCACCGGCCAGGCTGCGGGCATCGCTGACCACGCGCACTTCGCCCCGGCGTTCCAGCAGGGACATCACCGGATCAGCATGGCACAGGGCGTGAACCCGCCCCGAGCGCAACGCCGCAACGGCCGGAGAGCCATCGCCCACGGCCACGAAATGGATGCCGTCCACCGGGACACCCGCCTGTGTCAGCGCCATGCAGGCCATGGCATGCGCCATGGAACCGAGCGCGCAGACCCCGATCGTGCGACGCCGCAGATCCTCCAACGACCGGTATTGCGGCATGGCCTGCACCGACACCGCCAGCACCAATTGCGGCGCGCGCGCCTGCAGCACCAGCGACCGCACGGCTGCGCGGCCATCGTGCGCCAGCAGGGTCTGCTCGAAACCCATGGCGCCCACATCGGCCACCCCCTCCTGCACCGCCCGCAGGGCTTGCGCATCGTCGGCGTAGTCAAACCAGGTGACGTTCACACCCTCCGCACGGAAGAAATCCAGCCGAGTGGCCACGCTCAGCGGCAAATGCCGGAACGCGTAAGCCGTCCGCGCCCCCACGGCCACCCGCACGCGGGCGGCGGGCGCACTGGCGCGGACGTGCCCTGCCAGGGCGATGGAGGACAGCGTGCCCAGGACGTGGCGGCGGGAGAGCAGAAAATCCACTGTGACGGGTTCAAAATTGATGCGGTGCAGCAATTCTGCCTCTGACAAGGCTCCCGCGCATCAGGGTGAGCCCGTGCGGGTTTCTACTGACCCTTCAACCCAAGCACGGAGATCAACGGTAGCCGAGGAAGAAGATACCGATGTTGACGAAAAACGCCGCGCCCCAGAAAGCGCTGCGGGCCGTGGGCATATCGGAGACATACATCATGATGTAGAACAACCGCAGCATCACATACAGCAGGGCCAGCAGGTCCAGAGCCGTCTGACCCGCACCGAGTTGGTGCGCCACGATGACCGCGCCGATGAAGAAGGGCAGCGCCTCGAAACTGTTGGCCTGCGCTGCATTGGCGCGCGCAGCAGCACCCGTTTGCTGCGCCAGCCAGGCACGCGGGTTGTGGTTGTCATAGCCACCGGCAGAGCGCTTCTTGCCCCAACCGGCCCGCTTGGCAATGACGGAGCACACCAGAGGCAAAAGTGCCGCCACCAGGACGCACCAGTAGGCTACCGTGAAATGGGCCAGAGGGGAGGTATTCATATGAATGAAAACAGCTTTAAACGCAGTATTCTAGAGCGCCTAAAGCTATTAATTTAATAGCATTCAGCGCCGATCTGCCAGAGCATGGGCGATGGTGCCCAGGTCCACGTATTCCAGCTCGCTACCCACAGGCACACCGCGCGCCAGCCGCGTGACCTGCAGGCCCCGCGCCTTGAGCGCCTCGCCGATGACATGGGCCGTGGTTTCACCCTCGGCTGTGAAGTTGGTGGCCAGGATGACCTCCTGCACCACGCCATCACTGGCACGATGCAGGAGTTTTTGCACGCCGATGTCGCGCGGCCCCACCCCGTCGAGCGGCGACAGCCGCCCCATCAGCACGAAATACAGGCCCTTGAAGGCGCCCGTGCGCTCCAGCGCCGACTGGTCGGCCGGCGTCTCCACCACGCACAGCCGCGTGGCGTCGCGTTCCGGGTCCAGGCAGGTATCGCACACCTCGGCCTCGGTGAAGGTATGGCAGCGCGTGCAGTGGTGCACATGGTCCGCCGCCTGCGCCAGCGCCTGCGACAGCACTTGGGCACCGGCCCGGTCATGCTGCAGCAGATGGAACGCCATGCGCGCCGCCGACTTCACCCCCACCCCCGGCAGCCGCCGCAGGGCCTGGATCAGCGCGTCAAGGGTGTTGGTGGAGGACATGGTGTGGGGTAACAACTCTGCCCTCAAGGGCGTAGCGAGCGGGATCAGCTGCCAGGCGGACGGAGCACAGGAACCGGAGCGACCTCCCTGGTCGTGAGGATTCCGAGCACCGCCCAACGACGCAGTTGGCCCGCGCAGTAGCCAGCATCAGAATGGGAACTTCATCCCACCCGGCAATCCCGGCATGCCCGCGGTGATCTTGCCCATCTTCTCGGCCGAGGTTTCCTCGGCCTTGCGCACGGCGGCATTGAAGGCCGCGGCCACCAGGTCTTCGAGCATGTCCTTGTCCTCGGCCAGCAGGCTGGGGTCAATGGTCACACGCTTGACGTCGTGCTTGCAGGTCATCAGCACCTTGACCAGGCCCGCGCCCGACTCGCCTTCGACCTCGACATTCGCCAGCTCGTCCTGCGCTTTCTTGAGGTTGTCCTGCATGGCCTGGGCCTGCTTCATGAGGCCGGCGAGTTGTCCTTTGTTGAACATGAAAATACCTTTCGTTGGAATAAGGGTTCAGAAGGGTTTGATGCTGCCGGGCACGACGCGGGCGTCAAACTCGCGCACCATGGTCTGCACGAACGGGTCGTTCATCACGATGTCCTGCGCCCGTTGCTGGCGGGCGTTCTCGATGGCGGCGTTGCGGCGCGCGGGGCTGTCGATGACCACGCCCAACTCCACGCTGATCTGCTGCGCAAACCCCGCCGCCGCCAGGGCCGCGCGCAGGCGCTCGCGCGCCGCGGGCTGATTGAGCGATTCACGCTCCACGCGCAGCAGCCAATGCTCACCGTCGCGTGCCACCAGTTGAGACTGCAGCGCCAGCTCGCGCACCAGCGCGGTGATGGCCTCGCTGGCGATGAGCTGCTGCACAGCGGCATGCCAGCCCTCGCCCTCCTCGGTGGGGGTGAAGCGCGACGCCGGGCGGCCCGCCTCGGCGGCCTGCGGCTGCAGGCGCGCACCCGGCTCGGGGGCCTGGCGCACGGGAATGGCCAGCACCGCCGGTGGTGCTTGCGGCACCGCCGTGCGGGTTCCCTCCGGCGGAACCGCAGCCATGCCCTCGGGCGTGCGCACCGGCAGAGCCTGGGCGGGTCGCCCCGCCGGGGACGGAGCCGGAACAGCCCCGCTGACCACAGGCGCACCGCTCTTTGGCACCGGCTCTTGCGCTATCGAATCAATAGCTGGTAACGCTGAATCAGTGGGCGCCACAGCCCGTTTTTCTTCAAATTCTTCTAACCTGGGCTCTGCTTGCTCCACGGGGGCTGCAGGCGCGCGCTCCAGGGCAGGTGCGGCCAAAGGCGCCTGCGGCGGCGCGGCGACCGGGGCTTCAGGCCGCGTCAGTGTTTTTTTTTCTGCCGCGCCACCACCGGGCTTGAAGGCCAGCAAGCGCAGCAGCACCATGGTGAGTGCCGCGTACTCGTCGGGCGCCAGGCCCAGTTCGCCACGCCCGTGCAGGCACAGGCTATAGAGCAGCTGCGTCTCGTCTGCCGGCATCAGCGCTGCCAGGCGCGCGGTTTCGGCGGCGTCTGGGTCGCTGGCGTCACCGCCCATGCCGGGCACCGCCTGCAGCACCGCCATGCGCTGCAGCACGGCAGACATGTCCTCCAGCGTGGAGGCAGCCGACAGGCCGTTGAGGCGCAACGTATCCACGGTCTCGACGACCGTGCGGCCGTCGCCGTCCGCCAGCGCACCGATGAGGCGGAGCACGTAGGTGCGGTCCACGCTGCCGAGCATCTGGCGCACGGCGGCTTCCGCAATGCGGCCACTGCCAAACGCGATGGACTGGTCGGTCAGCGACAGCGCATCGCGCATGGAGCCGCGCGCGGCGCGCGCCAGCAGGCGCAGAGCCGGGGGCTCGGCCACCACGTTTTCGGTGGCCAGCACCTGGGTCAGGTGTTCGAGCACGGTCTCGGGCGCCATGGGCCGCAGGTTGAACTGCAGGCAGCGCGAGAGCACCGTCACCGGCACCTTCTGCGGGTCGGTCGTGGCGAGCACGAACTTGAGGTACTCGGGTGGCTCCTCCAGCGTCTTCAACATGGCGTTGAAAGCCGTGTTGGTGAGCATGTGCACCTCGTCGATCATGAAAACCTTGAAGCGCCCCTGCACCGGCTTATAGACGGCCTGCTCCAGCAGGCTCTGCACCTCGTCCACGCCGCGGTTGGAAGCGGCATCAAGTTCGGTGTAATCGGGAAAGCGGCCGCTGTCGATATCCTGGCATGCCGGGCACACACCGCAGGGCGTGGCGGTGATGCCGCCCTGGCCGTCCGGCCCCTGGCAGTTGAGCGACTTGGCCAGGATGCGCGAGACCGTGGTCTTGCCCACGCCGCGCGTGCCCGTGAACAGATAGGCATGGTGCAGCCGCTGCTGCGTGAGGGCGTTCGTGAGGGCCTGCACCACATGCTCCTGCCCCACCATTTCGGTGAAGTTGCGCGGGCGGTATTTGCGGGCGAGCACGAGGTAGGACATGCGGGCGATTCTACGGGCTGGGCCCCGGGCCTGCGGCAGCCCATGCCAGAACTCGGCGTACAATGCGGGCTGACGGGCCTCCCCGCATGGTGAAGCGGCCAACCGGGTCAGGTGGGGAACCAAGCAGCCCTAACTGTGGAGCCAGTGCCGGGGGTAAGGCTCGTCAACTTCTTTCTTTTGTGCTGCCTGCGGCAGCCCAGGCCTCGCTCCCGCGCCCATCAATCAATGCCGCTTGTGCGGCTTTTTCTTTTGAACGGGCTCGGCGGCTGACGCTGCAACAGCCTGATCCTTGCCCTTGCCACCCAGGCGCGACTCCTTGCCCTGAATGAGTCGGGTGATGTTTTCCTTGTGGCGCCAGACCAGCAGCGCCGACATCACCACGATGGCCGCGACGATGCTCCGCTCGGAGTACCACAGCAGGCCGCCGGCCAGTACATAGATGACCGGTGCCAGCACCGCCGCCGACAGCGATGCCAGCGACGAATAGCGCGACACCGCAGCCACCACCAGCCAGACCAGCGCGACCGCCAGCCCCAGCCAGCCGCTGATACCTACCAGAACCCCCAGTGCCGTGGCGACCCCCTTGCCGCCTTCAAAGCGGAAGAACACCGGCCACAAGTGTCCCAGAAAGGCCGCCAGCCCAGCCAGGGCCACGGTACCCTCGCCCAGGCCGTAGGGCTCTCCAAACCAGCGCACAAGCACCACGGGCAGCCAGCCCTTGACGGCATCGAGCAGCAGCGTGACGACGGCCGCCGCCTTGCTGCCCGAACGCAGCACATTGGTAGCACCCGGGTTCTTGCTGCCATAGGTACGCGGGTCGCTCAGGCCCATGACGCGCGTCACGATGACGGCGAAGGACAGAGAGCCCAAAAGGTATGCGGCAACGACCGCAAGCACGGAATAGACGACGGGCACGAAGGATTCTCCTGGTCAGTACACAAAGCGCCACAAGGCAACGGCGGCCATTCTGCCAG
>JANJVX010000138.1 GCA_024709845.1 Burkholderiaceae bacterium
GATCGTCGTGATCCCCGTGCCCGCCGACGTGGTGGCCAAGGTGGGCGACCCCGCCTACCAGGCCGCCGTGATCCCGGCCAACACCTACAACGGCCAGACGCAGGACGTGGCAACGGCCGCCATCCCGAACTTCCTGGTCACGCACTCGGGCGTGTCCGACGAGCTGGCCTACCAGATGGCCAAGCAGATGTACGAGAACATCGACACCCTCTACGCCGCGCACAATGCCGCCAAGGCCATCAAGCGCGAGAACGCCATCAAGGGCATGCCCGTTCCGCTGCACCCCGGTGCCGAGCGCTATTACAAGGAAGTGGGCCTGATCAAGTGACCGCGCCAAGCAGCCATGCGGCTCTTTCCTTGGTCACGCGGCCCGTCCACGTGACACCCGCCTGCCATCATCAGCCGTAGCCGGCCGGCGTACCGGGAATGCCTCGCTGCGCGAGGCATTCCCCCGCTCCCCATGCGTCGATATTTCCTTGCAACGGCTCTCGGCACATGCGTTGCCCTGCTCATTGCCGTCGTATGGTTCACCTACCACGGCTATTACACGCGCGCGCTCCAGGAAACAGCGCAGAAAGCCACCGTCACGGCACAGCTCCAGACCCAGTACCTGCTGAGCGCCGTCGAAAAGTTTGAACACCTTCCCCACCTGGCGGGTGCCGAGCGCACGCTGTCAGATCTGCTCCTGTCACCGCAGAACGCGGCTCTGCTGGAGCAGGCCAACCACTACCTGGCCTTCGCCAAGGACAAGACCGAGGTCGCTGCGATCTACCTGATCGACACCGAAGGCACCACACTCGCGGCCAGCAACTGGCAATCGGAAACCAGCTACGTTGGTAAAAACTACCGATTCAGGCCCTATTTTCAAGAGGCGATCGAGGGCCGCAGCAGCATGTTCTATGGCATCGGCGTCACCACGGGAACACCCGGCGCCTTCATTGCCGCGCCACTGCGGGTCGATGGGCAGGTCCGTGGCGTGGTGGCGGTAAAGATCGACCTCACGCCCTTTGAAACCCAATGGCGGGAAGCCGGCCTGCACATCGCGATGGCCGACGCGCTGGGGGTGATCTTCCTCACCACGCAACCCGATTGGCGCTACCGCAGCCTGCGGCCTTTGTCCGCCACCACGATGGACCTGCTGGGCAGCACGCGGCAGTACGGAGATGTGGCCCTGCAATCCCTGGGCAGCCAGAACCGCCCATTGCCCATCCAGGAGCTGCAGGCCCTGGACATTCATGGCGAGACCTACCTGCTCAAAGTCCAGGACATGGGACGGTTCGACTGGCAGATGCTGCTGTTCTCGGAACCCGCCGAGCCCCATCGCAAGGGGCTCGCCGCCGCGGAGATCGCGGGCCTGAGCCTGGCGCTGGTCTATCTGTCGCTGGCGCTGGTCTGGCAGTACCGGCGCAGACAGACGGAGCGCCGTGAATCCCAGCGTGCCCTGGCCCGCGTCGCCGCAGAGCTCGACCACCGGATCGCGGTGCGCACGGCAGAACTCACCGCCGCCAACGACATCGCCGTGCAGACCGGCAAGCTGGCCGTTCTGGGCCAGATGGCCGCCAGCATCAGCCATGAAATATCGCAACCATTGACGGCACTGCGCACGCTGGCCGACAACGCCACATCCTTTCTGGCGCGCAACGATGCGGCCAATGCCAGTGACAACCTGCGGATCATTGGTGAGCTGTGCACGCGCATGGGCAGCATCGTCGGTGAACTCAAGGCCTTCGCGCGCAAGGAACCGGTGCGGCTCCAGGAGGTTTCCGTCCGGCAGGCCGTGGCCGGCGCGCTCATGCTGGTCGAGCCATTGCGCAAGACCACGGCAACCGAGATCCACGTCGATGGAGAGGACGTCCTCGTCCGGGGCGACCCCATCCGGCTGGAACAGGTGCTGGTCAACCTGCTGCGCAATGCGATGGATGCCATGGAAGCGCAGCCCGAGCGTTCGCTGGAGTTGCAATTGCGGGCCCACGGGGACCAGGCAGAAATCTCCGTGCGCGACCATGGGCCCGGCCTCAGCGCCGACGTGCTGGAGCACCTTTTCGAGCCCTTCTTCACCACCAAGCCCAGCGGCAAGGGCCTGGGCCTGGGCTTGTCGCTGTCGCACGCCATCGTGCATGAGATGGCGGGCAGCATCCATGCCGACAATGCGAACCCCGGAGCCATCTTCAGGATTCTTCTCCCCCGTGTGCCCGCACACCATTGCACTGCCCCCGATGAACGTACTGCTCGTTGAAGACGACCCCACCGTCATGCTCGGCGCCCGCCAGGCCCTGCAGCTGTCCGGCATACCCGTGCTCGAAGCCACCAGCGTGGAAGCGGCCATGCCGCTGGTGACCCAGTGCGCCCCTGCGGCCATACTCAGCGACGTGCGGCTTCCGCAGGAAGACGGGTTTGGGCTGCTCAAGCGCGTGCAGGAGCTGGATCGCGAAATTCCAGTCATTCTCATGACGGGGCACGGCGATATCCGCATGGCCGTGGAAGCCATGCGGCTGGGCGCCTACGACTTCCTGGAGAAGCCGTTTTCGTCCGAACGCCTGGTGGAGGTGATGCGCCGCGCCCTGGAGAAGCGCAAGCTCGTTCTTGAAAATCGCAGACTGCATGCGCTGGTGGCGTCCCAGCAGGACTTTGGCCTGATTGGCCAGGCACCCGGGATGGTGGAAGTGCGCCGGCGCATTGCGTCTTTGGCGCCCACCCAGGTGGATCTGCTGGTGCGCGGTGAAACCGGCACCGGAAAAGAACTGGTGGCGCGTGCCATCCATGAAGCGTCCGGACGCAGCGGCCCCTTCGTGGCCATCAATTGCGGCGCATTGCCCGAAAGCATTTTCGAAAGCGAGATGTTCGGCCACGAGGCCGGTGCCTTCACCGGCGCCACGCGGCGGCGCATTGGCAAGCTGGAGTACGCCCAAGGTGGAACCGTGTTCCTCGACGAGATCGAAAGCCTGCCACTGGCGCAGCAGGTCAAGCTGCTGCGGGTATTGCAGGAGAAATCCATCGAACGGCTGGGAGGCAATGAATCAACCCGCATCGATTGCCGCTTCATTGCCGCTGCCAAGGTTGACTTGCGCACACTCGCGGACAAAGGGGAGTTCCGCTCCGACCTGTTCTACCGCCTGCATGTGGCCTGCATCGAACTGCCTCCGCTGCGCGAACGCCGCGAGGACATCCCCTTGCTGATGGCCCATTGCCTGCGCCAGGCCGCCGAACGCTACAACACCACGCCCCCAGCCTGCACATCCGCGCAGATTGCGCAGTGGGTGGCACAGCCCTGGCCCGGCAATGTGCGCGAACTCAAAAACCTGGCGGATCGGCTGTGCCTGGGGCTGGAGCCGGACAACGCCTCCGCGGCTGCACCAGCCGCCACCGCGCCCACGCTGAGCCAGCAGATCGAGCGATTTGAAAAACAGCTTCTCGCCCAGGCGCTGCAAGACTGCCAGGGCAACGTGGGCGCCGCGGCCGAGCGGCTGCAGTTGCCGCGCAAGACCTTGTACGACAAACTCCTGCGCCACCAGCTCGATCCCGCCCGGTTCCGATAGCCAACCGCGCGGAAAACCGCACACGGCCCACCCAACCATTCCGGAAAACCGCACAAAGAACGCCACATCCGCCATACCAATCAATCACTTACGCATGCCGGGGCCATGGCATGCAAGTTGCACTGAAAGACGCGCCCGCACGACCATGGTTGTGCGGCCTGCATCCCATAACCCAGGAGACAATGAATGCAACTCTTTACCTCACTCAAACGCGCCTGCACCCTTGCCGCCTTCGCCTGCGCCGCCCTCGTTGCCGGGGCCGCAAACGCCCAGCAACAGCAGTTCGTCAACGTCCTCACGGGTGGCCAGAGCGGCGTGTACTACCCGCTGGGCGTGGCACTGTCTCAGGTGTACGCCAAGTCCATCCCCAACGTGCGCTCGACCGCACAGGTCACCAAGGCCTCGGCCGAGAACCTCAACCTGCTCCAGGCAGGCCGGGGCGAACTGGGCCTGACGCTGGCCGATGCCCTCTCTGACGCATGGGCCGGCAACGAGGAAGCGGGCTTCAAGACCAAGCTGGACAAGCTGCGCGGCCTCTCGGGCACCTACAACAACTACATCCAGATCGTGGCCAACGCCGACTCGGGCATCAAGACCCTGGCCGACCTCAAGGGCAAGCGCATCTCGGTGGGC
>JANJVX010000166.1 GCA_024709845.1 Burkholderiaceae bacterium
ACCACCATGTCGGTGGGCTCCAGCGCGTCGTTGGCGCGGCTGCGCGTGAGCGGGGCCATGGCCATGCGGTTGGCGAGCTCGATCTTGCCCAGCTTGACCGGCTGGAAGAGGATGTCGGTGATGAAGGCTTCGTTTTGCGTACCCATGGGGGCTTACTCCTTGGTGGTGGCGGGAATGCCCGTCGCGGGCGCGGCGGGCTGGAACAGGTGGTCAAGCACCAGGGCCATGCTGTCGCGCAGCGGCGTGGTGGATTTTTCGAGCTTCATGCGCAGGAGGGCGCCTTCCCAGGTGTCCCAGGCCAGGGCCGAGAGCACGGGGGCGGGCAGGTCGGCGCGGACCTCGCCGACGGCCTGGGCGCGTTCGATCATGCCGGCCAGGCGCTCGCGCCAGGCCAGTTGCGCCTGCAGCAGGCCCTGGCGACAGGCGTCGCTGGCCAGGGCCATCTCGGCGGCAAAGTTGCCCACCAGGCAGCCGGCCTGCAGTTCCTTGCGCTCGTGGTACGCAATCATCTGATCGAAGACGTAGCGGATGGCGGCCATGGGCTGCGCGGGTGCGGCGGCCATCATGGCCTCCCAGGAGCGCTGAAGGTGCTCGGCGTACTGCTCGATGATGGCCACGGCGAACACTTCCTTGCTCTCGAAGTGGTTGTAGAACGAGCCCTTGGGCACGCCTGCGTGGTCGGTGATCTGCTGGATGCCCGTGGCGTTGTAGCCCTGGCGCGAGAACAGGTCGCGGCCCGCCTGGGTCAGGCGGTTGGGGATGTCGGTCTTGTCGGCGGTGCGGGACATGGTCAAATAATATGACCAGTCGTCTTAAATTGCAAGAGGCCTTGCGCTCCGCGCTGTAACGAAGATGACAGGGGTGTGGCAAAGGGCGCAAGCCCGCGCAGTGCACGCGGTTCAATGACCATTTTGTGAGTGTGGTTGATCTCAATCAACTTCAAAAACTAGGGTTAATACCGACGGTTGATGCAAAGCAAGAAAGACCACAATCAAAGTAGGCCTAATGGTTTCACGGGGGCCGTCCCCGTGAAACCTGATTGAAATCACCATGAAAAAGAACCTGCTGGCTGTGGCCGTTCTCTGTGCTCTGACTTCTGGTGCTGCGCTGGCGCAGCAGACGGAAGGCCCGTGGATGGTCCGCGCCCGCGCCGTGCATCTGGACAGCGCCAACAAGGACAGCACCCCCCTGGGTCTGACGATCAACAACAAGACCATCCCCGAAGTGGATGTGTCGTACTTCTTCACCCCCAACATCGCCGCCGAGCTGATCCTCACCGTGCCGCAAAAGCACACGCTGAGCGCGGGCGGTGCGGCCATTGGTTCGTTCAAGCATCTGCCGCCCACGCTGCTGGTGCAGTACCACTTCAACACGGCCGGCATCAAGCCCTATGTGGGCGCGGGCCTGAACTACACGCGCTTCTCCAGCGTGCGCGCACCGGCGGGCGTGGACATCGACCGCAACAGCTTCGGTGCGGCGCTGCAGGTGGGGCTGGACATTCCGCTCCAGAAAAACCTGTACCTGAACCTCGACGTCAAGAAGGTGTTCATCAAGACCGACGTGAGTGCTGGCGGCGCCAAGCTGGGCACCTTCAAGGCCGACCCCGTGCTCGTGGGCGTGGGCCTGGGCTGGCGTTTCTGAGCGCCCGCGCTGCATGAAGCAGCGCATCGGATCTTCTCCAAGGTAGTTTTTGGCCAGCGCATGCGCTGGCCTTTTTTCTTGTGCGACGGCGGGACTGGTGGTCCGGGCGTGCGCCTTCAGGGCGCTGTGCCGCAGCCCGCGCCGCCCGGCAGCGCAGAAAGCGGGCCGGCCGTGGGGTCGGTCAGGCGGCGCCACCACCAGGGCAGGGTCAACGGAAGGCTGGGGCGCTCCCAATGCTGGCGCGCCGGGGGTGTTGCGCCGATCTCGGGCGGGAGGGGGCCGATGTCGAAGTGGAAGGAGTAGCACGGCTCCAGCCCCATGCGCAGGTCGGTGATGGTCAGCCGCCCCTGGCTGCTCGCCTGCATGCGCATGAAGCCGTGGCTGAACCAGGCCAGCCGCCGGGCATGGGGGTTGTCTGCGTGCTGTCTCCGCAGACCGGTGCCGCGCGGATGGGAGGTCCAGGTGGCGGGGTGTGTGCCGTCGAGCAAGGAGTAATACGCCTCATGGTAGTGCTCGGGCCCTATGGCCACCGCGCGCCAGAGCACGGTGCTGAACGGGGCCGGGGTGACCAGCATCTGGCTGGCCTCCATGCCGTTCTGCCGCAAAGAGGCTTCCAGCACGCCGCGCACATGCTGTTGTGCCAGCACGCTCCAGCCCAGGTAGGCGGTGCTCAGCGCCAGCATCGCAGCGTTCCAGCGCAGTCCCTTGGAGGATGACCAGAGCACGGCGGCCATCACCCCTGCCAGCAGCGGCAGGGTGTAGAGCGGGTCGATGATGAAGATGCTGCCGACGGCAAAGGGGTGGTTGCTGAACGGCTGCAGCAACTGCGTGCCGTACACCGTCAGGGTGTCGAGCAGCGGGTGGGTGACCAGCGCCAGCGCCATGGCCAGCCACCAGCGCCGCCACAGGTCTGGCTGACCCGTCAGACGGGCGGCCAGCCAGCCCAGCGGGGCCGACGCCAGCGCAAGGAGCACCAGGCCATGGCTCTCGGCCCGGTGGCGCACCATGTTGAGCAGCGGGTCGCCATGGTCGATGAAGGCGTCCAGGTCGGGCAGGGTGCCTGCGGCGGCACCCCACAGGGCGGCCTTCCAGGCGGCGGTGCGTCGCCCGAGGGTGGCCAGAACAACGGCACTGCCCAGGGCGGCCTGGCTGATGGAGTCCATGTGCGGGTCGAGTGAATGTCTCCGCATTCTTGCAGCGCCCGGGCTGCCCTGTGTGCCTGGGGTCTTGCCGCGCGAGCGGGATCAGTCGATGGACGGGGCGGCGGACTCTTCCTCGGTATCGAGCCGCTTCATGTTCTCCAGCAGCTTGAGCAGGTAGTGCAGCGAGTGCGTGATGTCGCCGATCGAGAAGTCCGCCAGCGCCTGTGCGTAGTACGCATGGATCTTGGGCTGCGCCTGAACCACCCAGACCTCGCGGCCCGTGTCGGTCATCTGGATGCGTTTGGAGCGGCGGTCGCGTCCATCGGGGGTGCTGTGCACATGGCCGTCGCGCTCCATCCGGCTGATCAGGCCTGAAAGATTCTGGCGGCTGACCATCAGGTAACGCGCCAGGTCGCCCACGCTCATGCCCCCTGCAGCCTCGGGGCGCGACAGCGCACCCAGCACGGCCCATTGCTGTGTCGTGAGCCCCTCGTCCTCCACGGCGCGCGTGCCTGTTTTATGCAACATATTTGCGCATTGGTAGAGGCGGAAGAACAGCCTGTTGGCCAGCTCCATACGCACTATTTCGCTGTTTTCATTAGGGTTAACCATGTGTTGTCCTTAAAAATTCTTCTTGCAAAAACAAACGCCGATGCCTACTATACGACAACATGTTTACATAAATGCGTGTTTGAAGATTCAGGCAAGCATACCAACCCACCCCCCAGTTGATGGAGAGCAAGATGCAAAGATTTGATGGAAAGACCGTGATCGTGACCGGCGGCGGCGGCGGTATCGGTGGCGCCACGGCGCGCCGCTTCGCGGCCGAGGGCGCCCAGGTTGCCGTGTTCGACATGAATCTGGATGCCGCAGAAAAAGTGGCCGCCGGCATCCGCGCCACTGGCGGGCAGGCCACCGCCTTCCGCTGCGACATCACCGACCGCGCCGGGGTGGACGCCGCCGTTGCCGCAGTGCTGGCGCAACGCGGTGCCATCGATGTGCTGGTCAACAACGCGGGCTGGGACATCTTCAAGCCCTTCGTCAAGACCGTGCCCGCCGAATGGGAGAAGCTGATCGCCATCAACCTCACCGGCGCGCTGCACATGCTGCACGCCGTGCTGCCTGGCATGGCCGAGCGCAAATACGGCCGCATCGTGAACGTGGCGTCCGATGCCGCGCGCGGCGGCTCCTCGGGTGAGGCCGTGTACTCCGCCTGCAAGGGCGGCCTGGTGGCCCTGTCCAAGACGCTGGCGCGCGAACACGCCCGCCAGGGCATCACTGTGAACGTGGTTTGCCCCGGCCCGACCGACACCGCCCTGCTGGCCGGTGTGGCCGAAGGCGCCCGCGACCCGGCCAAGCTGATCGAAGCCTTCAAGAGCGCCATTCCCCTGGGCCGCCTGGGTCAGGGCGACGACCTGGCCTCCGCCATCGCCTTCATGGGCAGCGACGACGCCAGCTTTGTCACCGGCCAGGTGCTCAGCGTCTCTGGCGGCCTGACGATGCATGGGTGAGCTCCTGGACACCACCTAACTTTTTACCGAAAGAACACCATGAACTTTGAAGACATCCTGTACGAAGTGCGCAACGGCGTGGCCTGGATCACCATCAACCGTGCCGACAAGATGAACGCGTTTCGCGGCCAGACCTGCGACGAGATCATCAAGGCGTTGAACAAGGCTGGCTACGACCGTGAAGTTGGCGCCATCGTGCTGGCCGGTGCGGGTGACCGGGCGTTTTGCACTGGCGGCGACCAGTCCGCCCACAACGGCAACTACGACGGGCGCGGCACCATCGGCCTGCCGATGGAAGAGTTGCACACCGCCATCCGCGACGTGCCCAAGCCGGTGATCGCCCGCGTGCAGGGCTTCGCCATCGGTGGCGGCAACGTGCTGGCCACGATTTGCGATCTGACCATCTGCTCCGACAAGGCGCAGTTCGGCCAGGTCGGTCCCAAGATGGGCTCGGTGGACCCCGGCTACGGCACGGCCTTCCTGGCCCGCGTGGTCGGCGAGAAGAAGGCGCGCGAGATCTGGTACCTGAACCGCCGTTACAGCGGTGCCGAGGCCGTGGCCATGGGCCTGGCCAACTTCTGCTTCCCGCACGACCAGCTCGACGCCGAAGTGCAGAAGATCGGCGAGGAGCTGTGCGAGCGCAGCCCCACGGCGCTGGCGATTGCCAAGCGCAGCTTCAACGCCGACACCGCCCACCAGGCCGGCATCGCGGGCCTGGGCATGTACGCGCTCAAGCTGTACTACGACACGGAAGAGTCGCGCGAAGGCGTCAATGCCCTCAAGGACAAGCGCAAGCCCGAGTTCCGCAAATACGTCAAGTAAGCCACGGAGACCGATCGATGAACCCGAACCCCTATATCAACGAAGACCTGCAGGCGCTGGCCGAATCGGTGCGCCGCTTCGCGCAGGAGAAGGTCGCCCCCGGCTTTCAGGAGCGCGACCGCACCCGCGTGCTGGACCGCGCCCTGCTGCGCGAGATGGGCGAGCTCGGGTTCATCGTGCCCGAGCTGCCCGAGCAGTTCGGCGGCTTGGGGCTGGGCTGCCTGGCGGCCGGCGTGATCCACGAGGAAATGGCGCGCGCCGACCTGAGCTTCTCGTACCTGAACCTGCTGGCCTCGCTGAACGCGCAGATCCTGTCCAAGTACGGGCAGCCCGAGGTGGTCAAGCCCTGGCTGCAAAAGCTGATCCAGGGCCAGGCCATTTGTGCCATCGCGCTGACCGAGCCGCGCGGCGGCTCGGATGCGGCCAACCTGCGCCTGAAGATCGAACGCGTGGGCAACGACTACGTCATCAACGGCGAGAAGACCTCCATCTCGGCCGCCGACCAGGCCGACATCGCCGTGGTCTTCGGCCGCACCGGCACGCCCGAAGCGGGCGCGCATGGCGTCACGGCCCTGCTGGTGCCGATGAACACCCCGGGCATCACCACCAACCGGTTTGACTGCCACGGCCAGCGCGCCATCGGGCGCGGCTCGATCTTCTTCGAGAACGTGCGCGTGCCCGTCAGCCACCGCCTGGGCGACGAGAACAAGGGCTTCGTGCAGGTGATGCACGGCTTTGACTTCTCGCGCTCGCTCATCGGCCTGCAGTGCCTGGCCGTGGCGCGCGTGGCGCTGGAAGAAACCTGGAAATACATCACCGAGCGCCAGGCCTTCGGCCAGCCGCTATCAAGCTTCCAAGGCGTGACGCACCCGCTCGCGCAGTACGACACCGAGGTGGAGGGTGCGCGCCTGTTGTGCCTGCAGGGCCTGTGGCTCAAGGACCAGGGCCTGCCCCACACCGCCGAGGCCGGCATGGCCAAGTGGTGGGGCCCGAAGCTGGCCTACGACGTGATCCACCAGTGCCTGCTGTGCTTCGGCCATGGCGGCTACGACCGGGGGCTGATGGAACAGCGCCTGCGCGACGTGCTGGGCTTCCAGATCGGTGACGGCACGGCCCAGATCATGAAAACCATCATTGCCCGCACGCGGGCGGGGCGGAAGTTCGTGCCGGCATGAGGCCGCCGGCGCTGTCAAAAATGATAGCTGACAGCGCTTGTGTTTGCTGGATTTGAATGAGAAAAGTGCCTGAAACCCTTTGTTGACAAGCGCGAAGCGCTCCTGTTTTTAAGACACACCACCGGAGACACACCATGGAATTCGACGCCGTACTGCTTCCCCCGCGCCGTGAGCGCATGATCGCCCAGGGCCTCTGGCATGACCGCACCAACAACGGCGAACTCG
>JANJVX010000202.1 GCA_024709845.1 Burkholderiaceae bacterium
TGCGTGAGAGCAGGGAGGGCATGCGCATGGCGGTGCTCCTTAGTTGAAGCTTTGGTTGTCGGGGGTGAACTCGCCGCTGCCTGACGGTGCGGTGGGGCGGGGCGGCTCGGGCAGGGGCTCGACGTTCTGTTTGCGCAGGGCGGCAGCGCTGGCAAAGCGCTGGGCCTGGTCGGCGCTCACACGCAGTTTTTCGGCCTGCTGCACGGCGGCCGCGTTCGGCTGCGCGTTGGCGATGTCTTCTGCGCTCAGGCCACGAATGCCCACCGTGGCCGTGGCCGTGGTGGAGCTGCCGCCTCCCAGCAGTCCGCCCAGGCTGCGCAGCCCGCTGGTGGCGGTGCCGGAGCCTGCCGCCGCCGCGCCCGTGGGCGCGCCCACGTCGAACATGTGCACCCAGCCCGTGGTGCCTTGTGCCGTGCGCACCCTGACCCACGACCCCTTGCGCTCGCCAGTACGCGAGACGGCGCTGTCGGCCGCCAGCGCGCCCAGGCTGGTGGACGATTCGGCGGGCTCCTGGCGCAGTTCGGTGGCGCGTTTGATGACGGCCGCGTCCTGCTGCGCCATCGCCGGGGCCGCCAGCAGGAAGCCCGCCAGAGCGGCGGTAAGGGCACCTCGGTGCAACCATGTGCGCATGGGGTTCTCCACTTATGATGAGAAAGTGCTGACAGTATGGCTCAGCGGGTCACCGGGAATTGTTATGGATTTGGGCTTGGCGGGCAAATGGGCGCTGGTGTGCGGCGCCAGCAAGGGGCTGGGGCTGGGTTGCGCCCAGGCACTGGTGCGCGAAGGGGTGAATGTGGTCGTGAACGCGCGCCAGCCGGGGCCGTTGCATTCCTCTGCTGCAGAATTAATAGCTATTGGCGCACAGTGGGAAAGCGCTGGAGGCCAAAAACATTCAAAACCACAGGTGCTGGCAGTGGCGGCCGACATCACCACCCCCGAAGGGCGTGCCGCCGTGTTCGGCGCGCCCGGCGGGCCGGGGCGGGGTTTTGACATCGTCGTCACCAACGCGGGCGGGCCGCCGCCGGGCGACTTCCGCGACTGGGACCGCGATGCCTGGATCAAGGCCGTCGATGCCAACATGCTCACACCCATCGAACTGATCCGCGCCACCGTGGATGGCATGGCCGAGCGCGGGTTCGGCCGCATCGTCAACATCACGTCGAGCGCGGTGAAGTCCCCCATCGACATCCTGGGCCTGTCCAACGGCGCGCGCAGCGGCCTGACCGGTTTCGTGGCGGGCGTGGCGCGCAGCAGCATCGCCGCCCGGGGCGTGACCATCAACAACCTGCTTCCGGGCAAGTTCGACACCGACCGTCTGGCCGCCACCATGGGGACGGCCGCCGCGCGCAGTGGGCGCACGGTGCAGGAAGTGCGCGCGGCGCAGCAGGCCAGCATTCCGGCCGGGCGCTTCGGCACGCCGCAGGAGTTCGGCGCCATTTGCGCCTTTCTGTGCAGCGTGCATGCGGGCTACATGACGGGCCAGAACGTGCTGGCCGATGGTGGTGCGTATCCTGGTGCGTTTTGAACCCCGCCGTGGCTGGCGCCAGACTCCCGGGCGGGCCGGGGCCGGGGTGAACAGGTCTTGAAGGGGAGCATGGAAATGCGTGAGCCGTCATCCAGCAGGCGCCGTGGGGGCAAGAGCCGCCTCCTGCACTCCCTGGCCGTGGGGCTGGCAGGCGCGCTCATCGCCTGGAGCGTGCCGGTCTGGGCGCAGCCATCCACCGCCGTGCACCAGTTCCGCGTGGTAGGTGGGCTGGCCGGTATCAGCCAGTACACCCGCTGGGAAGAGCCGTTCTGGACCCGCGAGCTGCCCCGCCTCAGTGGCGGCCGGTTCCGTGCCGACATTGTTCCCTTCGATCGCGCGGGCGTCCCTGGCGAGGAAATGTTGCGCCTGGTGCAGCTGGGCGTGGTGCCGTTCGGCACCGCGCTGCTCAGTTCATTGACGGCCACCTTCCCCCAGTACACCGCGCCCGATCTGGCGGGGCTCAACCCCGACATCGCCAGCCTGCGCGCCAGCGTGGCGGCGTTTCGCCCCTATCTGGAGCAGACCCTGCGCAAGGAGCAGGGCGTGGAGGTGCTGGCGCTGTATGTCTATCCGGCGCAGGTGCTTTTTTGCCGCAAGCCGCTGGCCGGGCTGTCCGACCTGTCGGGGCGGCGGGTGCGCGTGTCTTCGGCCGGGCAGGCCGACTTCGTCGGTGCGCTGGGTGCGGTGCCTGTACATACGGCCTTTGCCCAGATCGTGCGCAGCATGGAGGCGGGCAGCATGGATTGCGCCATCACCGGCACCATGTCGGGCAACACGCTGGGGCTGCACGCCATCACCACGCATTTGCACGCCTTGCCCATCACCTGGGGGCTGGCGATCTTTGGCGCCAACCGCACGGCCTGGGAGGCCCTGCCCCCGGATCTGCGGGCCCTTCTGCGGCAGGAGTTGCCCCGGCTGGAAGCCTCCATCTGGGAGGAGTCCGAGCGTGACACCGCCCAGGGCATGGCCTGTAACAGCGGCGCGGCCACCTGCACGGCCGGGCGCAAGGGCCAGATGGTGGTGGTGCCCGTGTCCGAGCAGGACGAACGCAGGCGCCAGGAGATCTTCCAGCAAACGGTGTTGCCCCGCTGGCTGCAGCGCTGCGGTGCGCGCTGCGCCGACATCTGGAACCAGACCATCGGGGCCGCGCGCGGCCTGGGGACACAGAAGAATCCATGAAGCCGCTGACTCCCTCGCGCACCAAGATCTGGGTCTGGGCCCTTGTGGCGGTGTTCCTGCTGGTGCTGGTGTCCGCCGCAGGCCTGCTGGCCTGGTCCAACCGCGGGGCCGCGCTGGAGGCCCGCGAGCAGCAGGTGTCGCGCTTCGTCTCGGGGGCCGAGGTGGCGCTCAATCGCAGCTTCCTGTCGGTCGATCTGCTGCTGTCGGGGACGGACAGCATGCTCGGACTCTCCTCCTCGATGGCCGAGTGGATCGACGCCAGCACCTCCAGTCAGCTGCTGGGATTCGTGACGCGCGGCAACCTGCTGGTCAGTCTGACGGCGCTGATCGATGCCGACGGCCGCGTGCTGGCCTCGTCCGAGCCGGCCGAAACCCGCAACGCCCTGCAGCTTCCGGCCGGGTTCCTGCAGGCGGCGTTGTCGCCGTCCGCCACCAGCCTGCTGGTCAGCGCGCCGGCGGTCAGTTTCAACAGCACGCAGAGCGTGCTGTATTTCGCCCGGCCCCTGAAGCTGGCCAATGGCGCGCGCCTGGTGGTCGTGGCCGAGGTGCCCCGTTCCAAACTCACGGCCGTGCTGATGCAGGGTGCGGATGTTTCGGGCCTGGAAGTGGTGCTCGAGCGCAGCGACGGCCGTGCGCTGCTCACCATCCCCGATCTGGGGGATCAGGCGCACCTTCAGCCCGTGATGCCCCTCAAGGAAATGCCCGACAGTGCCTGGGGCGTCCCGGCGCGGCTCAGTGGTGAATCCGCGCTGGTGGTCTCGCGCCCCCTCATCTACCAGAGCCTGCGCATTTCCGCGAGCCTGCCCGAGGCCGCGGCCCTGGCGGACTGGCGGCAGGAGCGCAACACGCTGGTGTCCATCACCCTGGCGGTCTGTCTGATGGTGGTGGCCGCCGGTGCGGTGGTGGTGTCCTTTTTCAACCACATCACGGCGGCACGGCAGGCCATGGCCCAGTCCAAGGCCATGCTGGACCAGGCCCTGGAGTCCATGGTGAGCGGGTTCGTGCTGCTGGACCAGCAGCACCGGGTGCTCCACTGGAACCGGCGTTTCGATGAAATCTTTCCGTGGGTGGCAGGAATCATGGCGCCGCAGCTGCCGTTTCGTTCGGTTCTGGAGAAGACCGTCCGGCACCACCTGCCGCAGGCCAGCGAGCGGGAGCTGCAGCAATGGGTCGAACTGCGCCTGGCCCGGCAGCGCGTCTCCGACGGCACCCATGAGCAGGAGCTGCCCGATGGGCGCTGCATCCAGATCGTGGAGCGGCCCACGCCGGAAGGCGGCCTGGTCATCACTTATCACGATGTGACCGACCTGCGCCGTGCCAACGCCGAGATCGAGAACCTGGCCTTCTATGACCCGCTGACCGGGCTGCCCAACCGGCGCCTGCTGCTCGACCGCCTGGGGCAGGCGTCGGTGCTGGCACAGCGCTCGGGACAGCTGGGGGCGCTGCTGTTTCTGGACCTGGACCATTTCAAGGCCCTCAACGACACCCTGGGCCATGAGGTGGGCGACGAGCTGCTGCTCCAGGTCGCCCAGCGCCTGCGTGCCTGCGTGCGCGTGGCCGATACCGTGGCCCGGCTCGGCGGCGATGAGTTCGTCATCATGCTCAACGAGCTGTCCACCAGCACCGATGAGGCTGCCAAGCTGGCCCAGCGCATCGGCGAAAAAGTCCTGCACAGCCTGGCCGAGCCCTATGTCCTCAAGGGCCATTCGCACCAGAGCGGCTGCAGCATCGGGGCCACCTTGTTTGGCGCCAGCCTGCAGACATCGACCGAACTGCTCAAGCAGGCCGACATCGCCATGTACCAGGTCAAGGCGCGGCGTGGCAACGGCCTGTGCTTTTTCGACCCCCGCATGCAGGTGGCCATCAACGACCGCGCCCAGCTGGAGGCCGACCTGCGCGAGGCGCTGGCGCAGGGCCAGTTCGCGTTGCACTACCAGCCGCAGTTCACGCCCGAGGGCTGCATCGTGGGCGCCGAAGTGCTGCTGCGCTGGGAGCATCCGGAACGTGGCATGGTTTCGCCCGCGCAGTTCATCGCCGTGGCCGAGGAGAGCGACCTGATTCTTGGCATCGGGCAGTGGGTGCTGCGCACGGCCTGCCTGCAACTTGCGCAGTGGCAGCAGCAGCCGCATTCCAGCCACCTGAACCTTTCGGTGAACGTGAGCGCGCGCCAGTTCCGGCAGCCCGACTTCGTGCGCCAGGTGACCGAGACCCTGCAGGAGACGGGTGCCCGTGCCCACCTGCTGACACTGGAGCTGACCGAGTCGCTGGTGCTGGACAACGTGGACGACGCCATCGACAAGATGCACCAGCTGCGCACCAAGGGCGTGCGCTTCTCGGTGGACGATTTCGGCACCGGCTACTCGTCGCTGGCCTACCTCACGCGGCTGCCGCTGCACCAGCTCAAGATCGACCAGTCCTTCGTGCGCAATCTGGGCGCGCGCGCCACCGACGACGTGATCGTGCAGACCATCATCGGCATGGCGCGCAACCTGGAGCTGGAAGTGATCGCCGAGGGCGTGGAAACGCCGGAGCAGAAAGACTTTCTGGCGTGCCACGGCTGCGACCTGTACCAGGGCTACCTGCTGGCCCGGCCCATGCCGGTGGCCGCATTGGATGCCCGGCTGGCCAGCGAGGCCGCTTCAGCGGCGTGAGGACACCACGATCCCGCCCACGATGAGCGCGAATGCCGCCGCATGGAACAGGCGCGGCGGCTCGCCCAGGAAGGCGGCCGACATCAGCGCGGCAAACAGTGGCGTGAGGTTGGAGAAGAATCCAGCCACGGCCGGCCCGGCGCGCTGCACGCCCACGCCCCAGCAACGGTAGGCCACCACGGCGGGCCCCACGGCGATGAAGGCCAGCGCCGCCGCCAGCGGCCAGCCCCAGGCGATGTGCGTGCGCCCGCTGGCCCATTCCAGGCCCGCGAGCGAGCCCGACCAGCCCAGGCCGAACACCAGTTGGGCCATCAGGAAGGCTGCCCAGTCGGCGCGCACGCTGGCCGGTTCGCCGGTGCGCACCAGCAGCCAGCTGTAGAACGCCCACGAAATGGTGGCCAGCAGCATGAACACATCGCCCAGCACCAGGCGCAGCGCCAGCAGCTGGCTCCACTCGCCCCGGCTGAGCACCAGCAGCACGCCCGCCATCGACAGCGCGGCGCCAGCGAACTGGCGCCGCGTGACGGAAACGCCAAAGAACACCGCGCCCACGGCCAGCATCCACACCGGCATGCTCGAACCGACCAGCGTCACATTGATCGGCGTGGAGGTCTGCAGCGCCAAGTACTGCAGCGCGTTGTACAGGCCGATGCCCAGCAGCCCGAGCAGCGCGTAGCGGCGCCAGTGCGCCCACAGGGGGCTGTCCGGGCGCAGCACGCGGTGCGCCAGCGGCAGCAGAATGGCAAAAGCCAGCACCCAGCGCAGGAAGTTGAGCGTGAGCGGCGGAACGAGGTCGTGCACCAGCCGGCCTACCACGGCGTTGCCGGCCCACAGCAGCGGCGCGAGCACGAGCAACCCCGCCGTGCCGGGCGTCATTTTTTGTGTCATGCCGTGACTTTAACGGGCCGCGCCGCGCACTGCTTGCAGAAACATGGCAGGATGGCGCAAGCCTTACTTGAACGCCTTGCAGGAGAGAAACCCCCATGAGCCTTGCCGTCCAGATCCGCCAGCACGGCGGCCCCGAAGAACTCCACATTGTTGACGTCGCCGTGGGCGAACCCGGCCCGGGCGAGATCCGCATTCGCCACCATGCCATCGGCCTGAACTTCATCGATGTCTACCACCGCACGGGGCTGTACCCTTTGAGCATGCCCGCCACCATCGGTATGGAAGGCGCAGGCGTGATCGAGGCGGTGGGCGACGGCGTCACGCACCTGAAGGCGGGTGACCGCGCTGCCTATGCCAGCCAGCCGCCCGGCAGTTACTGCGAGGTGCGCGTGATGCCCGCCAAATGCGTGTGCAAGCTGCCCGACGCCATCGGCTTCGAGACCGGCGCTGCCATGATGCTCAAGGGCCTGACGGCGCAGTACCTGCTCAAGAAGACGCTGCCCGTCGAGGGCCTGCAGCCGGGCGACCATGTGCTGTTCCATGCCGCCGCCGGCGGCGTGGGCCTGATCGCCACGCAGTGGGCCAAGGCGCTGGGCCTGCAGCTCATCGGCACGGCGGGGTCCGATGCCAAGTGCCAGCTCGTGCGCGACAACGGCGCGGCGCATGCGATCAACTACAACACCGAGGACTTCGCCGCACGCGTGAAGGAGATCACCGGCGGCCGGGGCGTGAAGGTGGTGTACGACTCGGTGGGCAAGGACACCTGGGACAAGTCGCTCGACTGCCTGCGCCCCTTCGGCCTGATGGCCAGCTTCGGCAACGCCTCGGGCCCCGTGCCGCCGTTCGCGCCGGGTTCGCTCGGCGCCAAGGGCTCGCTCTACGTCACGCGCCAGACGCTGTTCACCCACATCGCCACGCGCGAATCGACCCAGACCATGGCCGATGAGCTGTTCGCCATGGTGGCCAGCGGCCAGGTGAAGATCCATATCGACCAGCGTTACCCGCTGCGCGACGTGCAGCAGGCGCACCGTGACCTGGAGGCGCGCAAGACCACGGGCTCGACCATCCTCACGTTGTGAGCGTGCCACTGCCCGGCTGGCTCGAACAGGCCCGCACCAGCGCGCACCAGCCGCCACGCCGCGCACGCCTGCCGCTGTTCGCCGACGGCTACGAGGTGGGTTCGGTGGAGCCCGGTATTTTGGACGAAATCGTGCTCCATGGCTTGCTGGATGTGCGCTATAAGCTATCAATTCAAGAGCGATTTGCTTCGCCTGCCTGGTGCCTGGAGGCCCAGCCCGGCGAGTTGACGGCCGCGTTCGACGCGCTCGCGCGGGCCCTGCGCGCGCTGGGCCACTGCGGCCCCTGGCGCAACGAGCAGCTGGCCGTGTGCACCGCGCAGGGGCAGCGCCTGGGCTCGGTCGAGCGCGGGCTGGTGCGTGTGCTGGGCATTGCCACGCAGGCCGTGCACCTGGTGGGGCTGGCGCCCGATGGCGGCATGTGGGTGCAGCAGCGCGCATTCGACAAACCCAACAACCCCGGGCAATGGGACACGCTGATGGGCGGCATGGTGTCGGCCGCCGACACGCTGCACGAGGCGCTGGAGCGCGAGACCTGGGAGGAGGCGGGCCTGCGGGTGTCCGCCCTCGTGGACGTGGTGCATGGCGGCCAGGTCGATTTCGAGCGCCCCAGCCGCGAGGGTGGGGGCGCGGGCTATATGCGCGAGCGCATCGACTGGTTCCGCGCCACCGTGCCCTTCGGCATGCAGCCATGCAACCAGGATGGCGAGGTGGAGCGCTTCGAGCGGTTGCCGCCCGAGACGCTGCGCCAGTGGGTGGAGCAGGGAAAGTTCACGCAGGAGGCTACGCTGGTGCTGGCGGCGTGCTGGGGGCTGTGAGTGCCTGCGCCACCGCCGTGCCGCTGCGCACGGCGCCTTCCAGGGTGGCGGGGTAGGGGCCTGCAATGTAGTCGCCGCAGGCCCACAGGCCCGGGGCGATGGCGGCTGCGGGCCGTTGCAGGCCCGGGGTGCAGGCAAAGGTGGCGCGTTTTTCCACCACGGTCTGCACGGCCTGCAGGCCGGCCAGGCCCAGTTGCCGCCGGGCCTGCTCCAGCACCTGGCGCTCGGTCTGCGCCCGCTCGCTCCGGCTGGCGCTGGCCACGAAGGCCAGCAGGCCGGGCGGGCCGCCGAGCTGGCCCCGGTCAAACACGAACTGTGCCGGGTCGGTGGCACTGCCCTGCAGGGCCAGCATAGGTTCGGGCAGCAGGCGGCCATCGGCATGCGGTGTGCCCTGGGCGTACACGGTGGTGATGGCCTCGAAACGCAGCGCCTGCGCGCAGGCCGCCCAGTCGCACAGGGGAACCGTCAGGGCGTAGGGGGCTGTCTGTGCGCACTGCGACACCAGGCGCGCGGCCTCGGTGCTGGATGCGGCCAGCAGCACGGCATCGAACGCCGTGCCATCGACGCGCCAGCCGTCTTGCGGCCCTGCGGCAAGTGTCTGCACACGCTGGCCTGTGCACACCATGGCGCCCTGGCCCTGCAGCCAGCGCGCTGCCGCTTCGGGAAAAAGCGCACCCAGGTCCACGCGCGGCAGCAGCAGGTTGGAGCCGCCGCGTCCGCTGAACAGGCTGTCTTGCAGCACACGCAGGAACACCTGGCCGCAGGCCTCCTGGGCGGGGGTGTTGAGGGCGGCCACGCACAGCGGGTCGATGAAACCGTCCAGCAGCCGTTGCGGCAGATCGGCGCACAGTCCGGCCACCGTCTCGCCAGGGCCGCAGGCAAAGCCCGCGCGCTGCCAGGCATGGGCCTTGCGCAGCAGTGCCAGGCGTTCGCCCCAGCTCCAGCCGCGCGCCCGTGCGATGCCGAGCACGGCATCCCAGGGGGGCGGCAGGCTGGGCAGGCGCAGCCCGCTGCCGTCGGGGAAGCGCAGCACCAGCGGCAGGCGCAGCAGGGCTGCATCGGCATCCACGCCCACCAGCCGCATCAGGCGCAGCGATTCGGTGTAGGCGCCGATCAGGATGTGCTGGCCGTTGTCGAGCCGCAGCGGTGCTCCGTCCGCCGCCGAGCCCTGCAGCGCGCGCGCGCGCCCACCGGTGGTGCGTGCGGCCTCGAACACGGTGGCGTGGTGGCCCGCCTGCACCGCGGCAATGGCTCCAGCCATGCCGGCCCAGCCGGCACCGATGACCGCTATGCGCATGCTTCGGCCCGCAGTGCGTGCCAGTGGCGCCCTGCACCCCTGGGGCTCATAGCCTGCCCAGGGCCTGCATCTTCCAGGCCAGCCAGAACTTGCGCAGCGGCGTGAGGCTGATGCGCTGGTGCAACACCTGGAAGTCGTCGCGCTCGATCTCGCGCAAGAGCGTGCGGTAGATGCTGGCCATCATCAGCCCGGGCTTCTGCGCGCGCCGGTCGGCCGCGGGCAGCAGCGCCAGGGCCTCGTCATACAGCCGGTGGGCGCGCTCGGCCTGGAAACGCATGAGCGCGGTGAAGCGTTCGGAATACTGGCGCTTGAGGATTTCGTGCGCCTTCACGTCGAACTGCTGCAGCTCGTTCACCGGCAGGTAGATGCGGCCACGCATGGCGTCTTCGCCCACGTCGCGGATGATGTTGGTCATTTGCAGCGCCTGGCCGAGGCGGTGGGCGTACTGCGTGGTGGCCGGCTCCCGCTGGCCGAAGATGCGCGCCGCCACTTCGCCCACCACGCCGGCCACGAGGTGGCAGTAGCGTTGCAGGCCGGGGTAGTCGAGGTAGCGGGTCTGTTCCAGGTCCATCTGGCAGCCCTCGATGACGGCCAGCAGGTGGCGCGGCTCGATGCCGTAGGTGGCGGTGTGCGGCATCAGCGCCTGCATCACGGGGTGCGTGGGCCGCCCCTGGAACGACTGGGCCACCTCGCCCTGCCACCAGGCGAGCTTGCTCTGGGCCACGCCCGGGTCGGTCACCTCGTCGACCACATCGTCCACCTCGCGGCAGAAGCCATAGAAGGCGGTGATGGCGGCGCGCCGGGGCCGAGGCAGGAACAGAAAGGCGTAATAGAAGCTGCTGCCCGAGGCGGCGGCCTTTTGCTGGACGTACTGTTCCGGATTCATGGGGGGCGATTGTCCCATGCCATGCACGCCCCCTTTTTCGCGCATCGGTTCGAGAGTCCGAGTACCCCGCTCTGGTGTTGGTATTCGGGTAAACGCGAACGCTATGATCATCAGGTTGTAACCTATTGAAAGCGTTCATGCTGAACAACCTGCGGATCACCCAGCGTTTTGTCGTTGTGCTTTGTTGCTTCTGGTTATCCGGCGCCGTGGTGATCGGGGTCAGTTTCTGGGGCCTGTCGTCGGCCCGCGACAGCCTCAAGACCCTGCACGACGAGGCCATGCACAGGGCCCTGATGGCCGATCAGTCCATCGAGTTGACGGTGCAGAACCGCCTGCAGGTGCTGCTGGCTTTCCAGCACGCCCCCGAGAGCGCGCTGGTCAGCATCCACGGCCACCCCACCAGCATGCACCTGGAGGCCATCGCGGCAAACCAGACCAAGGCCGATGCACTCCAGAAGGACATGGAGAAAGGCGTCACGGACAGCGACGAGAAGAAGCTGTTCGACACGGCGCTGGCCCAATGCAAGGCGTGGCGTGAGAAGCTCAATGCGGTGGTGGCGTCCATCCAGAAAGAGGACTTCAGCCCCGAAACCATGGCGGCGTTTCTCGCCGCAGGCCGCGCCGAGGGCGAGGCGGTGGTCAAGGCCATGGCGGCGTTCAGGGACTTTCAGGTCCAGCGCGCCAACACGGCCTATCAGGCCGCCCAGCAGCGCTACGAGATCGGTCTGGTGGTCTTCGCGCTGGCGACGTTCCTGCTCGGCCTGCCGGCCTCGGTGATGGCGCTGATGCTGCTGGCACGCATGGTCACGGGGTTTCGCACCGCCAACGCGGCGGCGGCGGCCATCGCGGCCAGCGACCTCACGCACCGTATCGAGTCCGAAGGCAAGGATGAAATTGGCGTCATGCTGACCCAGATGGAAACCATGCGCGGCAACCTGCACCATGTGATCGGGCAGGTGCATGGCGGCGCCGACACCATTGCCGGAGCGTCCACGCAGGTGGCGGCGGGCACGCACGACCTGGCCTCGCGCACCGAGCAGCAGGCCAGCGCGCTGGAGCAGACGGCGTCGGCCACCGAGCAGCTCTCGGGCACCGTGCAGCAGAACGCCGACAGCGCGGCCCAGGCCAGCAAGCTGGCGGCATCGGCTACCGGCGTGGCGCAGCGCGGCGGGACGGTGGTGGCCCAGGTAGTGGACACCATGGAGGCCATCAACACCTCGTCGCGCAAGATCGTGGACATCATCGGCGTGATCGATGGCATCGCCTTCCAGACCAACATCCTGGCGCTCAATGCCGCCGTGGAAGCGGCCCGTGCGGGCGAGCAGGGCCGGGGTTTTGCCGTGGTGGCCAGCGAGGTGCGCAGCCTGGCCGGCCGTTCGGCGGAGGCCGCCAAGGAAGTGAAGGCGCTGATTTCCGATTCGGTCGCCAAGGTCGAGGTCGGCAGCGAGCAGGTGGCCCAGGCGGGCGCGACCATGCAGGAAATCGTGAGCGGCATCCAGCGCGTGGCCGACATCGTGGACGAGATCGCGTCGGCCAGCCGCGAGCAGTCGATGGGGTTGTCGCAGATCAACCAGGCCGTGGCGCATCTCGACGGCGTGACGCAGCAGAATGCCGCGCTGGTGGAAGAAACCTCGGCCGCATCCAGCGCGCTGCAGGAACAGGCGCGCACGCTGGCGGGCCTGGCCTCCACGTTCCGGCTCCAGCAGGGCGGCGGAATGCTGCGCACAGCCCCCGTTGCGCCTGCTGCCCCCGCACAGCCCAAGGCGTCCACGGCGCTCGCGGGGGCGGGCCAGAAGGCGCTGCCGCGGCACTGAGAAGGTGTGAACGAACCCGCCAGATGGAGGATCTGGCGCAAGCCCTACACTTGCGCCCACCATGGACGCAGAACAAACCTTGTTGGTGCTGGGCATCGAATCTTCGTGCGACGAAACCGGCGTGGCGCTGGTGCAGTCGCAAGGCACGGCCGTGCCCACGCTGCTGGCGCACGCGCTGCACAGCCAGATCGACATGCACCAGGCCTACGGCGGCGTGGTGCCCGAGCTGGCCAGCCGTGACCACATCCGCCGCGTGCTGCCGCTGACCACGGCCGTGCTGGCCGAGTCGGGCCGGGCGCTCAATGAGGTGGACGTGGTGGCCTACACGCGCGGCCCCGGCCTGGCCGGGGCGCTGCTGGTGGGCGCGGGCGTGGCCTGTGCCCTGGGCGCGGCTTTGGGCAAGCCCGTGCTGGGCGTGCACCACCTGGAGGGGCATTTGCTTTCACCCTTCCTGAGCGCCGACCCGCCGGAATTTCCCTTTGTCGCGTTGCTGGTGTCCGGCGGCCACACCCAGCTCATGCGCGTGGACGGCGTGGGCCGCTACGAGCTGCTGGGCGAAACCATTGACGATGCGGCCGGCGAGGCCTTCGACAAGTCGGCCAAGCTCATGGGGCTGGGCTACCCTGGCGGTCCTGCGCTCTCGCGCCTGGCGCTGCAGGGCGACCCGGCGGCCTTCAAGCTGCCGCGCCCGCTGATGCACAGCGGCAACCTCGATTTCTCGTTCGCGGGCTTGAAGACGGCGGTGCTGACCCAGGCGCGCAAGCTGGGGGGCGAGCTGGAGGCGCGCAAGGCCGACCTGGCTGCGAGCACGCAGGCGGCCATCGTCGAGGTGCTGGTGAAGAAATCGCTCACGGCGCTCAAGGAAACGGGGCTCCAGCGCATCGTCGTGGCGGGCGGTGTGGGCGCCAACCGCCAGCTGCGCGAGCAGCTCGATGCCGCCTGCGCAAAGCAGCGTGTGCGCGTGCACTACCCCGAGCTGCACCTGTGCACCGACAACGGCGCCATGATTGCCATGGCAGCCGCCATGCGCCTGCAGGCGGGCCAGCAGCAGGCCCACTGCGACTACGCCTTCGACGTCAAGCCGCGCTGGCCGCTGAACGCGATAGGTGGAACACCCCCCTGAGGCGCTTTGCGCCTTCCCCCCGCTCTCGCATCGCTGCGCGATGTGGGCAGGGGGACGCCACCGGTGCCCGCATGTGGGAATGCTGGCAGCCCTTGCACGGTGGCCGCTGGTCTGGGCCGCGCCGCTTGCAGGCGCTGTGGGAAGCGCCCAACGCCATCACGGCGATGCGCCGTCGATCAAGAGGATTTCCGGACTCGGAGCAGTTCGTCGAGGATCAGGCAGGCCGCACCCACGCTGATGCCCGCGTCGGCGATGTTGAAGGCGGGGAAATGCCCGCCATGGAACACGCCCGACAGAAAGCTCCAGTGGAAGTCGAGAAAATCGACCACGTAGCCGTGCAGCAGCCGGTCCACCACGTTGCCCACCGCGCCGCCCAAGATGCTGGCAAGCGAGAAGGCGAACAGCTTCTGGTCCGGGTGCTGGCGCAGTTGCCAGACGATGAACAGCGTGGCCGCCACGCCGATGCCCGTGAAAAACCAGCGCTGCCAGCCTCCGGCGTTGGCCAGGAAGGAAAAGGCCGCGCCCGTGTTGTGCGCGCGCACGATGTTGAAGAAGCTGGTGACATAGGTACTGTCACCGAGCTGGTAGTAGCCCAGGATCAGCGTCTTGGTGAACTGGTCGGCCACCAGGATGAGCAGCGCCCACGCCAGCCAGGGCCACGGGCTGGCGCGGCCCCCCGCCATGGTGCGGGCCACTCAGGCGCAGGCCCGGTTTTCACCGGTGCCGTACAGGTTGCTCGTGCAGCGGCCGCACAGCGTGGGGTGTGCCACGTCGTGGCCCACATCCGCCCGATAGTGCCAGCAGCGCTCGCATTTAGCATCAGAACTGGCCGTGACGCTTATTTGAAGAGCGTCACCAGCTATCAATTCAATAGCGGATGTGATGAAGACGAACTTCAGATCATCTCCCAGGCTGGCCAGCAGCGCATGGTCTTCAGGCGCTGCGGTCAGCGTCACACGGGCCTGCAGCGACGAGCCCACCTGCCCAGCGGCGCGCAGGGCCTCGATCTCCTTGTTCACCAGGTCGCGCAAGGCGCGCAGGCGCTCCCACTTGGCCTGCA
>JANJVX010000225.1 GCA_024709845.1 Burkholderiaceae bacterium
TGCACCATCATCCTCAAGGGGCGGGGCACGCACTTCGACCCGGACATGGTGGATGCGTTCGTGGAACTGGCCGACGACTTCCGCGGCATCGCACAGCGCTACCCCGATCCCCATTGAAGTGCTGCAGCAGTTCAAATAAAAATAGCTGCTAAGGCGCTTGCAGCAAGCGCGAGCAGCTATTGTTTTGTGAGTGTGGGGGTTACGGCGCGGCCGGGGGGCGCGTGTGGGTGTCCTCGGCGGCGCTGTCCGGTGCGGTGGGCGTGGCGTCGTCTGGCGACCGCGCGGCCGCCTCGTCGCCGGCCACGTCAGCGACTTCCGTGACCTCGGCGGCCTGGCGCACCGCGGCCTTGTCGCCCGCGCTGGCGAACTTGCTGTATTTGCCCAGCAGAGTCACCAGCTGGCCATAGATGCGTGGCGCGCCGGCCAGGCATTCGCGCTGCTCCATGTAGTCGGCCTCGCCCGTGAAGTTGCCCACCAAACCTCCGGCCTCGGTCACCAGCAGACCGCCCGCGGCCACGTCCCAGATCGACAGGCCGCTCTCGAAGAAGCCGTCCGTGTAGCCGGCGGCCACATAGGCCAGGTCCAGCGCGGCAGCGCCGGGGCGGCGCAGGCCGGCGGTGCGGGGCATCACCTCGGCCATCATGTTCAGGTATTGCTTGAAGTTGTCGCCGGGGCGGAAAGGGAAGCCCGTGGAGATCAGGCATTCGCCCAGGCGCGTGCGCTTGCTCACGCGGATGCGGCGCTCGTTCAGGAAGGCGCCGCGCCCGCGCGTGGCGGTGAAAAGGTCGTTGCGCGAGGGGTCGTACACCACGGCCTGCTCGACCTTGCCGCGCACGGCCAGGGCGATGCTCACGCAGTACACGGGAAAGCCGTGGATGAAATTGGTGGTGCCGTCCAGCGGGTCGATGATCCAGACGTATTCGGAATGCTTGGAGCCGTGCTCCGAACCCGATTCCTCGGCCAGGATGCCGTGGCCGGGATAGGCAGTGAGCAGTGTTTCTATGATGACTTTCTCGCTCGCATGATCGACTTCGGTGACGAAGTCATTGATCTGCTTTTGCGAGATGCGCACCGATTCCACGTCGAGCGCCGCGCGGTTGATGATGGCGCCGGCGGCGCGGGCGGCCTTGATGGCCACGTTGAGCATGGGGTGCAGGTTGGTCGACATAGATTGTGCAGGTGTGCGCGGCACGGCTTGTGGCGTGGCGCGCGGGCCAGGAACAGGGAAATCGCTGCCGGGCGATGCGGGCAGCGACAATAAGCGCCGGATTTTACCTGCCTCGCCCGTCCAACGCATCACCGGCCCCGCGGCCCGCGCCCATGAAGACCCGTTTCATCCTCATCCAGACCAGCCACGCCGGCAATGTGGGCGCCTGCGCCCGCGCCATGAAAACCATGGGTTTTGACGACCTGGTGCTCGTCAGGCCACGCTGGGCCAACGTGCTGCGGCGCGAGGAAACCATCCAGCGCGCCAGCGGAGCGCTCGACGTGCTGGCCAACGCGCGCATCGTGGACACGCTGGACGAAGCCCTCGACGGCATCAGCCACCTGTGCGCCACGGCCATGACGCCGCGCGACTTCGGGCCGCCCACGCGTGCGCCGCGTGAACATTTCGAAATGCTATTGAAACAGGAGCGTATGGCGCTTGATTCCATTGCCCTGGAGCCCGATAACGCTTTAGAGACTGCGCCCCGGGCGGGTGCAGCGGGCATTGGCTTTCTGTTCGGCTCCGAGCGCTTCGGCATGGCCAACGAGGACGTGTACCGTTGCCACGTGGCGCTCTCCATTCCCACCAACCCGCAGTTCGGCTCGCTCAACCTGGGCGCGGCCATCCAGGTCATCGCCTACGAGTGGCGCCAGGCCCTGGGCGGTTTTGGTGTGGAGCAGGCCACGCCCGAGCGCCTGCTGGCCGATGCCGCCCAGGTGGTGGGCATGCTCGCGCACTGGGAGCAGGCGCTCACGGCCATCGGTTTTCTCGACCCGGCGGCGCCCAAGAAGCTCATGCCCCGGCTGAACCAGCTCTTCAACCGCGCGCAACTGGGCGCCGAGGAAATCCACATCCTGCGCGGTGTCGCCAAAGCCATGATCGAGACGGCCCAGCCGAAGCGCTAGACTGAACGCCCTTTTTGTTGCACAGCATCATTGCCCATGTTCTCCCGCCTGCGCTCCGACATTCAGTGCATTCTTGAGCGCGACCCCGCCGCGCGCAGCCACTGGGAGGTGCTGACCTGTTACCCCGGCCTGCATGCACTGGTGCTGCATCGGCGTGCGCATTGGTGCTGGAACCACGGCATGAAGTGGCTGGGGCGTTTTATTTCGCATGTCTCCCGCTGGCTGACCGGGATTGAAATTCACCCCGGTGCAAAGATTGGCGAGCGCGTGTTCTTTGACCATGCCATGGGCGTCGTGGTGGGCGAGACGGCCGAAATTGGCGACGGCTGCACGATCTACCAGGGCGTCACGCTCGGCGGAACTTCGCTCTACAAGGGCACCAAGCGCCACCCCACGCTGGGCAAGGACGTGGTGGTGAGCGCGGGTGCCAAGGTGCTGGGCGGCTTCGAGGTGGGTGACGGAGCAAAAATTGGCAGCAACGCCGTGGTCATCAAGCCCGTGCCGGCGGGCGCCACGGCCGTGGGCATTCCGGCGCGCATCATCCCGTCCAAGGAAGGCCAGAGCGCCGACGTGACCGAGCCGCACGCCCCCAAGTTCTCGGCCTACGGCATCACCCAGGAAGACGACCCGCTGTCCCAGGCCATGCGCGGCCTCATCAACAACGCCTCGTCGCAGGAGCACCAGATCGCGCTGCTCTGGCAGGCCATCGAAAAGCTGTCGGAGTGCGTCAAGAAGGGCGACTGCGTGCCCGACGACGCGGCGCTCAAGGAGCAGTTCGAGGCCGGGAAGCTCAATGATTTGGTGGGTAAGTAGTCGCTCCTGAATCGATAGCTGCTAACGCTTTTATTCATTAGTTTTCAGATATATATGTTTCTGAAAGTGATAATTTATAAGCGTCAATAGCTATCAATTGGATAGCGTCTGCGGAAAGGCGTTTTACAACAACGTGCTCAGGTGGGGCACCAGCGTTTCCAGATTGACAAAAGTCAGGTCGTACATGGCCGACAGGCCCGCTGCCTGCTCTTGCGTCAGGTCTGCCGCGCAAATGACAAAGCGGCTGCGTTCAATACCCATGCGTTTGCGTAGACGCAGGTATTTGTCGATGTCACGGCGGAACTCGCCAGATTTGCATTCAATGCAGATGGGCAGTTGGCCTGCAGGCAGGCAAACCACGTCCAGTTCATGCAGGTCGTCGTTGGGGAATACGACTTTGACGCCGCGTGCGCAGGAAAAATCACGGCCACGTTGCTGAGCTTGCTCGATCAGAGCAATGAAGGCGTACCACTCTAGCCAGCCACCGTCGAAGAACTGCCGGACGGCGGGTGCGGTCTGCAAGGTGAGCCGCACGATTTTTTCTGGCTTCTGGTAGTGGTAACGAGCGAAAAAAGTGTGGCTGTAGAGCTGTCTGCACAAGGTGTTGATGGCTTGTGCATCTTTCTGGGACAGGCTGGCGAGTTCCAGGTTCACCCAGCTATGGCTCTTGCGGTAGGCGAAACGCACGCGATCTATCAGTTCGGCAAAAAGCGCATAGCCATTGCCCACCATGCGCGCAGCGTCGTCAAAAAAACCGCTGGTATCGACCTGCGCATAGTCAAACTGCGCTTCGATCTGGCGCGAGGCAAACCAGGCCTGCAGTGGAGCGTGCTGTTCTGCGGTGGCTAGCAGGCTGGTGTTGTGCAGATTGACGTCTTGAAGGGGAGAGGTTTCGCCGGTCTGGCTTTCCTGCTCCGGTGATGCCTGCGAGTCGGGGTGTGCATCGGGCAGCCCCTCGGGCTGCTGCAAGGCTTTGATCTCCCGCATGGCCGAAAAGTATCGCTCTACGAGTTTTTCAACATAGAAGACGGTGCCAAAGACGGTTGCAGCCGTGCCGCAGCGGGCGCAGGGCATCTGGGTGCCGATAGGGGTGCTGGCTTCTTCGGACACGAAGCCGCATTGGTTGCAGCGGTAAATGGGCATGGCGCTGTGCGATGGAAATAGGGGAGATGTGTCAGGCGGTCTTGGTCCGCACCGCGCTCTTGGGCCGGAAGACCTTGCACACCGCGTCGTGCGTTTCCAGGTAGGGCCCGCCAATCAGGTCGATGCAGTAGGGCACGGCCGCGAAGATGCCGGGCACGATCTGCTGGCCTGCGGCATCCTTCAAGCCTTCGAGTGTCTCGGCGATGGCCTTGGGCTGGCCGGGCAGGTTGATGATGAGACTCTGGTCGCGCACCACGGCCACCTGCCGCGAGAGGATGGCGGTGGGCACGAACTTCAGGCTGATCTGGCGCATCTGCTCGCCAAAGCCCGGCATTTCCTTGTGCGCCACGGCCAGCGTGGCCTCGGGCGTCACGTCGCGCAGGGCCGGGCCGGTGCCGCCGGTGGTCAGCACCAGGCTGCAGCCCTCGTCGACCAAGGCGATCAGCGTGGCGCTGATGCTGTCCTGCTCGTCGGGGATCAGGCGCGGCTCGAAGGTGATGGGGTTCTTCAGCGCGCGTGTGAGCCAGTCCTGCAGCGCGGGCAGTCCCTTGTCCTCGTAGACGCCGCTGCTGGCGCGGTCGCTAATGGAGACGATGCCGATCTTCACCGGCTCGTGCGCGGGCGCGGCCTCACTCATCGCTGTCTTCTCCATCCACGTCCGTTTCAGGCTCCACGGTGGCACCGGAGATTTGCGCGCGCACCAGCGCGAACAGCTCGCGGTAGGCGCGGCCCTTGCGCGGTGCCTGGCCTTGGGATTCGGCCACGGCGGCTTCATGCGCGCCGGGGGCGTCCTTGCGCGCCTGACGGATCAGTGCGCGCAGTTGCTGGATGTCGGTGCCGGGGTATTGGGCGATCCATTCGGCCTGGGCTCCGTCCTCGGCAATCAGCCGGTCGCGCCACTGCTCGGCCTGGTGCAGGGCCAGTTTTTCCTTGGCCGAGCCGCTACGCTGTTCGTCGAGGGCGTCGCGCACGGCCTGTACCACCTCGGGTTCGAGCTTGCGCATGAGCTTGCCCACGAACTGCATCTGGCGGCGCTTGCCCTCGAAGTTGGTGATGCGCTTGGCTTCTGCCAGTGCCTCAGCGAGTTTGTCGGGGAGGCCCAGGCGGTTGAACAGGTCGCTGCGCAGGGTCAGCAGCTCCTTGCCCAGCTCCTGCAGCTCGTCGCTTTCGCGCTTGAGTTCGGTGCGGCTGGCATCCGGGGTGCCTTTGAGTTCGGCCTTGAGCTGCAGGTCCAGTTCGCTGCCTTCGGCAACGAACTGGCCTTTCACGAAGTAGCCTTTTTTGGGTTTGCGTGACATGGTGGAATCCGGGGGAGAGAGGGGTGGCCCGAGTGGCGGCGGCGCGCGCCGGGCGGTTGCCACTGCGGCAAGTATCATAGCCGTCGCCATGAACCATACGCATTCCTCCGCCGACACGGGCTTCAGCTATTCGCGCCCGTTTTTTGAACAACTCGTGGACCAGGCATTGGCACACGCCAAGAAGCTGGGTGCCACCGATGCCGGCGCCGAGGCCTCCGAGGGCTGCGGCCTGTCCGTGGGTGTGCGCAAGGGCGAGCTGGAGACCGTGGAGCGCAACCGCGACAAGTCGCTGGGCGTGACGGTCTACATCGGCCACCGGCGCGGCAATGCCAGCACCTCGGATTTCTCCGGCGCGGCCATCGAGCGCACGGTGCAGGCGGCCTACGACATCGCCCGCTTCACCGCCGAAGACCCCGTGGCCGGCCTGCCTGACGCCGGCGACATCGCTCCGCCAGACAGCCACCGCGACCTCGACCTGTTCCACCCCTGGGCGATCACCAGCGAGGAGGCCGCGCGCATGGCGCTCGAATGCGAGGCGGCAGCCTTCGCCACCGGCAAGCGCATCACCAACAGCGAGGGTGCGGCGGTGTCGGCCCAGCAAAGCCATTTCTTCAGCGCGCACACGCGGGGTTTCCGGGGCGGTTACGCCACCTCGCGCCACAGCCTGTCGGTGGCTCCCATCGCCTCGCTGCCCGGC
Organism: Burkholderiaceae bacterium; assembly: GCA_024709845.1. Classification (GTDB taxonomy): domain Bacteria; phylum Pseudomonadota; class Gammaproteobacteria; order Burkholderiales; family Burkholderiaceae_C; genus Simplicispira. Next base: position 6,064 of record JANJVX010000225.1, read on the forward strand.
CGCAATGGCGAGATGCAGCGTGACGCATGGTACAGCTCGCAGCGCTGCGCGGACGAGCTGGCCTCGCCCGCCGCCGTGGGCCGCTATGCCGCCCAGCGCGCGCTATCGCGCCTGGGCAGCCGCAAGATCGCCACCACCGAATGCCCGGTGCTTTTCGAGTCGTCCCTGGCCGCCGGCCTGCTGGGCGCCTACGTGCAGGCCACAAGCGGTGGCGCGCTGTACCGCAAGAGCACCTTCCTGCTCGACTCGCTGGGCAAGCCGGTGTTTCCCAAGCACATCGACATTCTTGAAGACCCGTTCATCCCGCGCGGCAAGGGCAGCTCGCCGTTCGACGAGGAAGGCGTGGGCGTGCAGGCGCGCAAGGTGGTGGATGCCGGGCGTGTGCAAGGCTACTTCCTCAGCAGCTACTCGGCGCGCAAGCTCGGGATGAAGACCACCGGCAACGCCGGCGGTTCGCACAACCTGGTGCTGACCTCGCGCCGTACCAAGAAGAGCGATGACCTCGATGCCATGCTGCAAAAGCTTGGCACCGGCCTGTTCGTCATTGAACTTATGGGCCAGGGCGTGAACTACGTGACCGGCGACTACTCGCGCGGCGCCAGCGGCTTCTGGGTGGAGAACGGCCGCATCGCCTTCCCCGTGCACGAGATCACCATCGCCGGCAACCTCAAGACCATGTTCAAAGGCATCGAGGCCGTGGGTGCCGATGCCTACGCCTATGGCGCCAAGACCGTGGGCTCGGTGCTTGTCAATCGCATGAAGGTGGCAGGGAGCTGAGCGGAATCAGGCCCTTTTGCAGAGGAGGGGCCAGAAATGAAAAAAGCCGTTGCGATTACAACGGCTTTTTTTGTTTTGGTGCCCAGGAGAGGACTCGAACCTCCACGGAGTTACCCGCTAGTACCTGAAACTAGTGCGTCTACCAATTCCGCCACCTGGGCTTTCAGGATTTTCAAATTGTATAGCAAGAAAGCGCCTTCCTGAAACTGCTTGCGCTTTTTTGCTCAGAAAAAAGCCGCTGAGGGGAGCGGCTTTTCGTTAAACTTGGTGCCCAGGAGAGGACTCGAACCTCCACGATGTTACTCGCTAGTACCTGAAACTAGGGCGTCTACCAATTCCGCCACCTGGGCATTTCAGGAAAGACTTAGATTGTATATTAAAAAAATGAACTCCGGCACGACGTCTTCGCATTCTTCGGATGAAATCGAAGGCAGCGTGCAGGGGCACCGCGATGGCCACGGATTTGTGATCCGCGACGATGGCCAGTCAGACATCTTTCTGCCACCGAACGAGATGCGCGCCGTGCTGCACAAGGACCGTGTGCGTGCCCGCATCGTGCGGCAAGACCGCCGGGGCCGGCCCGAGGGCCGCGTCGTCGAGATCATCGAGCGCCCCCCGCAGCCCATCATCGGCCGCCTGTTGCAGGAGAGTGGTGTCTGGATCGTGGTCCCCGAAGACAAACGCTACGGCCAGGACATCCTGATCCCCGGTGGCGCGCTGGCGCTGGCCAAGCCGGGCCAGGTCGTCGTGGTGGAGCTTACCGAGCCCCCGGCGCTGTTCGGTCAGCCCGTGGGCCGCATCACCGAGGTGCTCGGCGAGGTGGACGATCCGGGCATGGAGATCGAGATCGCCGTGCGCAAGTACGGCGTGCCGCATGAGTTTTCCGAGGACTGCCTGGCCGAGGCCGGCGCCTTGCCCGACAAGGTGCGCGCCCAGGACAAGAAGCAGCGCATCGACCTGACCGACGTGCCGCTCGTCACCATCGACGGCGAGGACGCGCGCGACTTCGACGACGCCGTGTACTGCGAACCCGCCAAGGTGGGCCGTGCCAAGGGCTGGCGCCTGCTGGTGGCCATCGCCGATGTGAGCCACTACGTGCAGACTGGCAGCGCCATTGACATCGACGCCTACGACCGTGCCACCAGTGTGTATTTCCCGCGCCGCGTCATCCCGATGCTGCCCGAGAAGCTCTCCAACGGCCTGTGCTCGCTCAACCCCGAGGTCGAGCGCCTGTGCATGGTCTGCGACATGCTGGTCACCGCCAAGGGCGAGGTGCATGCCTACCAGTTCTACCCGGCGGTGATGTTCAGCCACGCGCGCTTCACCTACACCGAGGTGGCGGCCATCCTGGCCAACACGCGCGGCCCCGAGGCCGCCAAGCGCAAGGAGCGCGTGCCCGACCTGCTCAACCTGCACGACGTGTACCGCGCGCTGCTG
>JANJVX010000284.1 GCA_024709845.1 Burkholderiaceae bacterium
ACCACCACGAAGCCGCGCTTGATGAACCAGTGCATGGTGCGCGTGGTGAGCACAAAGATGGAATCGAGCCCCAGGTTGCGCGCGCGCTGCTCGATGCGCTTGAGCAGCTTTTCGCCGTCGCCCGTGCCCTGGCTTTGCGGCGAGACGGTGACGGCGGCCATTTCGGCCGTGCGTTTTTCGGGGTAGGGGTAGAGCGCGGCGCAGCCGAAGATCACGCCGTCGTGCTCGATGATGGTGTAGTTGGCGATGTCGCGCTCGATCTCGGTGCGGTCGCGCTTGACCAGGGTTCCATCGTTCTCGAACGGCTCGATGAGCTGCAGGATGCCGCCCACGTCGTCGGCCGTGGCCTCGCGCAGTTCTTCCAGCTTTTCGTCCACGATCATGGTGCCGATGCCGTCGTGCACATAGATTTCGAGCAGCAGCGCGCCATCGACGGCGAACGGGATGATGTGGCTGCGCTCCACGCCGCCCTGGCAGGCCTTCACGCAGTGCTGCAGGTAGAAGGCCGTATCGGTGGGGCGCTGGCTGGGGGGCACGCGGGCGAGCAACTGCCTGGCCTGGGCCAGGGGCAGTTCGGTGTCGATGGGGTTGTCGTCACCCTCGGGGGCTTCGGGGTGGGTGCGGATGCCGGGCACCTCGGAGAGGAACAGCAGCTTGTCGGCCTTGAGTGCGATGGCTACCGAGGTGGCCACCTCTTCCATGCTCAGGTTGAAGGCCTCGCCCGTGGGTGAGAAGCCGAACGGCGAGAGCAGCACCAGCGCATCCATGTCGAGTGCGCGCTGGATGCCCGCCACATCCACCTTGCGCACCAGGCCCGAGTGCTCAAAGTCCACGCCATCGACGATGCCCACCGGCCGCGCCGTGATGAAGTTGCCCGAGATCACCCGCACCGTGGAGCCCGCCATGGGGGTGTTGGGCAGGCCCTGACTGAAGGCGGCCTCGATCTCGTAGCGCAGCTGGCCTGCGGCCTCTTGCGCGCAGTCGAGCGCCACCGGGTCGGTGATGCGGATGCCGTGCGAATACTTGGCCGCGTGGCCCTTGGCGGCCAGCTGCTCGTTCACCTGCGGGCGAAAGCCGTGCACCAGCACGATCCTGACGCCCATGGCCTTGATCATGGCCAGGTCCTGCGCGATGTTGTGCAGCTTGCCGGCCGCGATGGCCTCGCCCGTGAGCCCCACCACGAAGGTCTGGTGGCGGAACTTGTGGATATAGGGCGCCACCGAGCGGAACCAGGGCACGAAGGTGAAGTTGAAGACGGTGGACATGCGGCGGTGGCGGGCTGGCAAAAAGGTGGCAAGGGCACCGGCGGGCGGCCGGTGCGCGATTTTCACCGATATTGCTCAGGCTGGGGGGGCGCAGTCCGACAGGATGTCCAGCGCCGGGACATGCGCCTGGGTGCCCACGCGCGCCATGCCCAGCACGGTGTGGAACAGGTTGTCGTGCGACCAGGGCTGCGCGGCCTTGGTCTGGAGGCAAGCCATGTTCCAGCGCATCTCGCGCTGCAGCGGTTTGGAGGCCCAGGCCAGCATGGGCACATGGGTCTGTTCCACGGGAGCCATGCGGTAAGGCATGCCGTGCAGGTAGAGGCCCTTTTCGCCGAGCGACTCGCCGTGGTCTGACACATAGAGCAGGGCCGTGGGGCGTTTTTGCGCCTGCAGCCACTGCACCGTCTCGGCCAGGAAGTGGTCGGTGTAGCGCAACGAGTTGTCGTAGGCGTTCTGGATGTGCTCCACGGGGCATTCCTGCAGCGCGTGGCTGGTGCATTCGGGCTGGAACTGCTTGAGGGCTTGCGGCGAGCGCTTGTAATAGGCCGGGCCGTGGCTGCCCATCTGGTGCATCACCACCACCGTGCCCCGGGCGCGGCGTTCGGCGGGCAGTTTGGCGAGCTCCTGCGGCAGCTGGCGCAGCATGGCCTCATCCAGGCACTGGCCGTCGGGGCACAGGCCGGGAAGGTCCAGGGCACGGGTGTCCACGTTCGGCACGCGCTCGCACACCCCCTTGCAGCCGGACTGGTTGTCCAGCCACAGCACGGCCAGGCCGGCGCGCTGCAGCACGTCGAGCAGGTTTTCGTGGCGCCCGGAGGCGTCCGCATAGCCTTCCCGGCCCAGGTGCGAAAACATGCAGGGCACGGATGTCTGGGTGTTGGTACCGCAGGAACTCACGTTCGAGAAATACACCAGGCCGCCCTGGCCCTGCAGTTCCTTGAGCCGGGGCGTGGTGTCACGCCCGTAGCCGCCGAGCCCGAAATTGGCAGCGCGGGCCGTTTCGCCCACCACCAGCACGATGAGGGGGGCCGCGTCGGGGTCTGTGCCGCTCGCTGCGGGGGCTTGTGCGTCCTCTCCCAGCGCTTGCAGCGGCGTCTGGGCCTGCGCGGTGCGGCCCACGGCAACCCGGCCCACGGCATAGGCGGTGTTGAACGGGTTGACCATGTAGCGCAGCTGCTTGTGGTTGCGCATGAGCGAGGCCACGTCCTGGAACGCAATCCACAACAGCGCCACGGCGACCAGCAGGCCCAGCAGGCCGGTGCCCAGTTGCTGCCCGAAGAGCCGCGCCATGCCGACCGCGCGCACCGGCTGGCGCCACCACCAGATGCCGGGCAGCGCGGCGCCGAGCGCCAGGGTGACGAGCAGCGGCCAGGACAGCAGGTCCAGTGCCTCGCCCATGTCGGTCTGCACCACGTTCGTCGCCATGGTCGGGTCGATGACGATGCCGTAGCTGGCCATGAAGTAGCTGCTCGACGCCGTCACCGCCAGCAGCAGAAGACCGGCGGGCTTGAGCCAGCGCGGCCAGACCAGCAGGCTCAGCAGCAGCAGCGTGGCCGCCAGCACCACCAGCACCAGAATGCCCAGCGTGGCGACGGCCTGGGGGCCGTGCATCTCGGGCAGCCTCCACAGGACGGTCCAGAGCGGAAAGTTGCCGAGGGTGGCCAGCCACAGGGCAAGCACCAGCAGCAGGGCCGTGGGGTGCCAGGGAGCGCGGAGGGGGACAGTCAGGGGCATGGAGTCGGGAACCGGGGTGCACTTGGGTGCGGCGATTCTTGGACTCCAGGCTTATCTCAACATTAATCCGGCGGCCAGGCGAGGGTGACCCGGTGCGGTTCGGCGGGCGTGCCCTGGACCTGCTCCAGCACGGCCCCGTGCACGTCGGCGATGCGCTGCACCAGCGTGAGGCCCACGCCCAGGCCGGGGCTGGCGCTGGGCCGGGCGCCGTCGCGCGCGCCGTTGTCGCGGACCGAGAGGTAGCCGCCGCCGTCGGCGGCATGGCCGACATGCACCTCGACCAGCGTGCCGCCGGGCGTGTGGCGCAGGGCGTTATCGACCAGGTTGCGCAGGGCCAGTTCCAGCATGGTGGCGTGGCCTTGCACCACCACCGGGCCCGGCGGTGCCTCCAGGGCCAGCTCCTGTCCCAGTTCGTAGGCCATGGGTGCATGGGCGGCCACCACCTGACGTGCCAGCGCGCACAGATCGACCGGCTCGGTGGACTGGCCTTCCAGCTTCTGTGCACGGGCCAGGTCGAGCAGTTGGCCGAGGATGCGCCCAGCACGCAGGGCATCGTGCTCGACAGAGGCCAGGGCTGCCGCGCGGTCTGCTTCCTGGTGCGTCTCGCGGGCCACGCGCGATTGCAGCAGCATGGCGGTGAGTGGCGTGCGCAGTTCGTGGGCCACGTCGGCTGTGAAGCGGCGTTCGCGTTCCAGTTGTGACTGCAGGCGCTGCGCCAGCGCATTGATGGCGTGGGCGGTGTGGGCGAGTTCCTCGAAGGGCTGCTGCGCGGGCAACTGCTGGCCGCCGTCGAGGTCGAGTGCGGCGATCTGGTGCGACAGGCGCTCGAGTGGGGCGATGCCCCGCCGGATGGCCCAGCCCAGCAATAGCGCCACGAGCGGCAGAAGCACCAGAGCAGGGCGCACGACATGCTCTGCGATGTCGCGACCCAGCGACTGGCGCCAGCCCATGCTGACGAGCACGGCGACGCGGCGTTGGATCGGTGCGGTGGGGGCGGTGTCGGACACAAAGCTACGCCAGGGGTGGCCGGGTCTGGCCGGATCCAGTGCGAGTGTCCTGTGGCCGGGAGCCAGGTTCGCCGGCAGCAGGCCGGCCATGCCGTGCGTGTCCCAGACCAAGCGCTCGTCTTCCCACACCACGACCCGCAACTCGGGCGAATAGCCCGTGGCCTGGGGATGCCTGCCCGAGGAACGCAGTGCAGCCGGTGGATGCGTGTCCAGCGGTGTATCTGTGCGCAGCAACAGCTCTGCAAACGCCACCAGCTGGCCGTCCGTGATCTCGTCGGCCTCATGCAGCCCGGTGTAATAGGCGACACCGGCCAGCGCCAGCCAGATGCCCAGCAGCGTCAGCAGCGTCCATAGCCACAGGTGCCGCCACAGCAGGCGAGGGGAGGCAGGAAGGGAGGTCTGACCCGGAGTCATGCGGGTCCCGTGTCTTTTGCAGGCGCATCGGCGCGGGGCACGTAGTAGCCCACGCCGCGCACCGTCTGGACCAGTTCGTTGCCGAGCTTGCGGCGCAGGTGGTGGATATGCACCTCCAGGGCATTGCTCTCCAGCGCGTCGTCGAAGCCGTACAGCGCTTCTTCAAGCCGCTGGCGCGTCAGCACCTGGCCGCTGGCGCGCAGCAGGGCC
>JANJVX010000290.1 GCA_024709845.1 Burkholderiaceae bacterium
GCTGTCGCCCGTGAGCTGGCCCACGCGCAGGGCCACGTCGGTCATGTTGAGCGTGCCGGTGACGGCGTACACCAGCGCCAGCCCGATCAGGAACAGCCCCGAGGCCGCGAGGTTGAGCACCACATAGTGCACGCCCATGCGGAACCGCTCGCGGCCCTGGCCGTGCACCAGCAGCACGTACGAGGCGATCAGCAGCACCTCGAAGAACACGAACAGGTTGAACAGGTCGCCGGTCAGGAAGGCGCCGCACAAGCCCATCAGCTGGAACTGGAACAGGGCATGAAAGTGGCGGCCCCGTGTGTCCCAGCCGCCGGTGGCATACCAGAGCACCGGCACCGCCACCAGGTAGGTCAGCAGCACCATGAGGGCCGACAGGCGGTCGAGCACCAGCACGATGCCGAACGGTGCGGGCCACTCACCCATCTGGTACACCAGCAGCTCACCGCCGCTGGCGTGGCGCACCAGCTGCACGGCCATGAACAGGCCCAGCAGCACCGACGCTATGGCCAGCCTGCGGCCCCAGCGCTGGCGGCTGTCCCCCGCTGTGTTGCCGGAGCTGTTCGAGTCACCGATCAGCAGCAGGCCCACGGCCGTGAACACCGGCAACAGCACCGACAGCACGGGGGCGTGCTGCAGCCAGAAAGCAGAGATCGCATCGAGCATCAGGCCTGACCTCCGCTCTTGCCCGCAGGCGCGGTGGCGCCGACGCGGTAGCCCGGTGCGTGACCGGGCTCGTGCCCGTCCACATGGTCGCTGCCGCTTTCGTGGCGGCTGCGCAGGGCCAGTTCGATCACAAAGCCGGTGGTGGCAAAGCCGATCACGATGGCGGTGAGCACCAGCGCCTGGGGCAGGGGGTCGGCCACGGGGCCATCACCCACCAGGATGGGCTGGGCGTTGGACCACAGGCGCCCCATGGCAAAGATGAAGACATTCACCGCATAGCCCAGCAGGGACAGGCCCAGCACGACGGGAAAGGTGCGCCCGCGCAGCATCAGGTAAATGGCGCAGGCGGTCACAAAGCCCATGCCGGTGGCCAGCAAAAATTCCATGCTCATGTCGGTTCCTTGGTGCGTCGCACGGCGGTGCAAGGGAAAGGGTGGTGGCGGGTGGCGGCGGTCATGCGGCGGGCTCCGGCGGGTGCGGGGCTGCGGCCTGCTGGGTCTCGCGGCTCACGTTGCCCAGCACCGAGATGGTCAGCAGCGTGGCGCCCACCACGACGAGGTAGACGCCCAGATCGAACAGCGCGGCAGACGCCAGTGGCAGCTCGCCCAGCACGGGCACATGGGGGTGGCCATGGGCACTGGTCAGGAAGGGGCGGCCGAACACGAATGCGCCCACGCCGGTGAGCCCCGCGATGCCCAGACCGGCTCCAATCCACCGCACGAAACGGCGGCCCGCCTGGCCGCGCAGCAGCAGTTCGGCCTTGACCTGCCCCATGGACATGAACTGCAGCACCAGCGCCACGGCCGTGATCAGGCCGGCAATGAAGCCGCCGCCCGGCAGGTTGTGGCCGCGCATGAAGATGTACAGCGTGAACACCAGCGCCACCGGCAGCACCACCGCCGCCGCCACGCGCAGCAGCAGGGGTTGCTCGGCAAAGGTCCAGTGGCGGCCCAGGGTGTCCACCGTGGGGCGGCGCGTGCGCATGCCTTCCATGAGCGCCAGCACGCCGATGGCGGCAATGCCCAGCACGGTGATTTCGCCAAAGTTGTCGTAGCCCCGGAAGTCCACCAGGATCACGTTGACCACATTGGTGCCGCCGCCCACCGGCATGGACTTGTCCAGGAAGTACCAGGAGATGGAGTCATGGTCGCGGGTGAGCAGCACCCAGGCCAGCCACGACATGCCCGCCCCCCCGGCCAGCGCCAGCGCGCCGTCGCGCATGCGGCGCAGGCGGCCCGATTCGCGCGGCGAGTGCTGGGGCAGCAAGGCCAGGCCCATGAGCAGCAGCACGGTGGACACCACCTCCACCGACAACTGGGTCAGTGCCAGATCGGGCGCCGACAGGCTGACAAAGGTGAGCGAGGTGACCAGGCCGACCACGCCCACCAGCACCACCGACTGGAACCGCTGGTGGTGCGCCACCGCCAGCGCCACCGTGGTGGCCCCCAGCAGCAGCCAGATGGCAATGGCCAGCGGCGACGCAGGCAGCAGCGCGCGCGGCCCGGTACCCATGGGGCTGCCGCTGCCCAGCACGGTCACGGCCACCACGGCGATGGCGGCGCCCAGCGTCCAGGCCAGGTAATGCTGTAGCGAGCCGCTTTCCAGCCGCGCCGAGATGCGCCCCGACAGCCCGAACAGGCCGTCGATCAGGCGGTCGAAAATCTGGCGCCCGGTGGCCGGGCCAAACCAGGCCTCGGACTCGATGCGGTGCAGCCGCTTGTTGGCTGCCAGCAGCAGGTACAGCCCCACGCCCGCCACCAGGGCGATGGCGCTCATGAGCAGCGGCAGGTTGAAGCCGTGCCAGAGGGCCAGGTGGTACGCGGGCAGCGCCTTGCCCGCCAGGGCCGTGGCCGCCACGTCCACCAGCGGGCCAAAGGTGATGGCGGGCAGCAGGCCGACGGCGATGCACATCGTCACCAGCAGCATGGCGGGCAGCTTCATGCCCAGTGGGGGCTCGTGCGGGTGGGTGTTGGGCACGTCGCCCAGCGGCCCGTTGAAGTAGGTGTCGTGCACAAAGCGCAGCGAATACGCCACGCTGCAAATGCCGGCCAGCGTCACCGCCGCAGGCACCAGCCAGGCCCATACACCGGTGGTGCCCACCACCGCTTCGGTGAAGAACATTTCTTTGGACAAAAAGCCATTGGTCAGCGGCACCCCGGCCATGGACGCCGCCGCCACCATGGACAGGGTGGCCGTCCAGGGCATCAGCGCCCACAGGCCGCCCAGC
>JANJVX010000293.1 GCA_024709845.1 Burkholderiaceae bacterium
GGGGTCAGCCGGGTCTCGCGCCGCTCGATGAGCTGAACCAGGTGCACACCAAAGCGCGACACCAGCGGCTGGCTGATGTCTCCGGGGCTGAGGGCATCCAGCGTCTCCTCGAATTCCGGCACGTAGTTGCCCGGGTTGGACCACCCCAGATCCCCGCCCTGCTTGGCGCTGACATCCTGCGAGTGCTCGCGGGCGAGCTGGGCAAAGTCAGCCTGTCCCGCCAGGATGCGGCGGCGATAGTCCGCCAGACGCTCGGCGGCGGCCGTCTCGGACAGTTGCGCACCTGTGCGCAACAGGATGTGGCGCGCATGGCTTTGCGTCACGCTGACCGGCATGCCGGTCTGGGTCTTTTCCAGCACCTTGAGCACATGAAAGCCCGCACCCGAGCGCAGCGGCCCGGCGACACCGCCCACCGGCAGCGCCTTCGTGGCCTCGACGAACAGATCCGGGTAGCGGTCGGCGGGGCGCAGCCCCATCCGGCCACCCGCGGAGGCTTCGGGCGCGCCGGAAAACTCCCGCGCCAGCGCCGCAAAATCGCTGCCCGCACGGGCCTTGTCGGCCACGGCCTGGGCACGGGCCTGGGCGGCGGCCACCTGGTCCGGGCTGGCCCCCTCGGGCACCGGCACCAGCACATGGCTCAGTTCGATTTCCGCCGGCATGGCGGCCCCGGCCGCCTGGTCGCGCAGAAACTGGTCGATTTCCGGCTCGCTCACCCGCACCCGGGCATCGACCTCGCGCTCGCGCAGGCGCTGCTGTATCAGCTGGCGGCGCAGCTCCTGGCGAAACCGGTCGCGCGACACACCATCGGCCGCCAGACGCCGGTACATCTCGTCGGTGGACACTTCGTTCTGCCGTGCCACGCTTTGCGCGGCCTGGTCCACGGCCAGATCGTCCACCACGATGCCGCTTTCACGCGCCAGCTGCACCTGGGCAAGCTCCTGGATGAGCTGCTCCATGGCCTCGCGTGCCAGCAGCTCCAGGGGTGGCTGGGCGCCGCCCTGGCGGGCCACCTGGCGCTGCAGGCGCTCCATGCGGGCGCGGACTTCGCTGTTGGTCACCGGTTCGGAATTGACCACGGCAACGATGAAGTCGGCCTGCCGGGGCCCTGCCTGCGCGGCGGGGCCGGGCGCTGGCAGGCGCACGGCCCCCACGCCCGAAGCACCGGGGAGACGCACCCCTTGCGCACCAGCGCCCTGCGACACAAAAGAGGCCAGGCAGACAAGGCCGATGGCGAAAGCACGTGGATTCATGGTCTGTCGGTGTGCGTTAGTCGTAGTTGCTGAAACGGCTGGGGGTGCTGACCTGGTCACGCAGGTAGCGGTAGCCGGGGATATTCTGCTTGAGGCTGGACAGCGGGTTCGAGCCCAGGCTCAGGCGCGAGAAGCCGACGAATTCGATCTGGAACAGCAGGCGCGTGTTCGACGTGGTCAGGCTGTTCTGCAGGCGTTCGAGCACCACGCGGCCGATCCAGCAACAGCTGTCGTACTCGAAGCCCACCACGGTATCCACGAGCTTGCGGTCCTGCAGGCTGTAGTTCAGGCGCCCGACGCTGTACCAGCGCCCGCCCGCACTCTCCGTGCCCTTGCCGCCCCAGAGGCCGTTCAGCGGCCATTGCCAGCCCACATCGATCTGCTCGCTGGTGCCGCGTTGCAGGCGGTAGGCGGCACTGACCACCCGGTAGTCGCCAGGCTGGTAGCGCGTGCCGATGGTCGAGCGGATCGAGCGTCCGGTCTTGGGGTTGAACTGCACCGTGGAGTCCACGCCCCATTGCGGCGTCCAGTTCACGGCCGCACCCAGCATCACGTCGGACAGGCGCTCGCTGACCGGCGAGGCGCCCGGCAGGGTGACGTTCTGGTCGGAGAACCGCAGGCGCTGCGCCATGCCCAAGCGCGCCGCCTCGGCGCCCGTGGCCGGATCGAGCAGGCGCGTGGTCACTCCCAGCGTCAGCAGGTTGTTATCGGCGATGCGGTCCTGCCCGCCAAAAGCGTTCTCGGTGTAGATGGTGGCGAAGTTGAAGTCATTGGCGGCCGTGTCGTACACCGGCAGATAACGCTGGTCGCGGTAGGGCGTGTAGGTGTAGAAAGCGCGGGGCTCCAGGGTCTGCAGGAAGCTGCGGCCGAAATACTGCGTGTCGCGCTCGAAGAACAGGCCGCTGTCGAGGCTGGCGGTGGGCAGCACGCGGCTGGCCGAGCGCGCACCGTTGGCCAGCACGCTGTCGAACTGGTAGTGGCTGGCATGCAGTTGCACGCGCGGCGTGATGAAGCCCTGGGGCGCCAGGAACGGCCGGCTGATCTGCGCCAGCGCATAGCTGCGCTGCGCATTGGGCTGGCCGGTGCGGCTGCGGTCGGCCTGGAAACGCGTCGCATCCAGTTCCACGCTGGCATCGAAGCCGCCGCCCAGCCGGGAGGGGGCATAGCGCCATTGCCATTGCGGCAGGCGGTCGTAGGGCGGCACGATGGGGGCCGTCACGTCCTGCAGGGTCTGCCATTTCAGGGCACGCAGGCGCATCGACATGTCGCCCTCGGCCCAGGACAGCTGCCCATCACCCGG
>JANJVX010000027.1 GCA_024709845.1 Burkholderiaceae bacterium
ATGTGGCCCGAGAGCGCCGCCTGGGCTGCCGTCAGTTGCGCGGCCTCACCCTGCAAGGCTTGCCACGCCCGCCACTGCGCCCAGCCCCACTGCGCGAGCAGCAGCACGCTGCAGATCAGCACAAAGGTCAAGAAGTGGCGCAGCACAAAACGGCCAAGGGCCGTGGCAAGGGCGATCAAGCGAATCCTCCAAAAAGGTCGAGGGCTGTCGGCCCCAACTTACCACGCGGGCCGCCCCGGTGTGTGCATGGCCTCTGGATGGCTCTAGCCCGCCAGCGGTGGACGTTTTGTCAAGACCGGGCAGCGCACCCATGGACAAGGTCGCGAAGGACAAGCTCAGCCCCGCCCGGAACAATGGACCTCATCAACGCACACCCCCTTTGCAGCCCAACACCCCCGCCGAGCCATGTCCCAGAACACCCATACCCTGCACCTCTTCTTTCAAGACCCGGTCAAGCTCAAGCTCGCCCAGCTGATCTACCGTTACCTGGCGACGGGCCATACCGAACAGGCCCAGCGCTGGGCCGACAGACTCGGCGCCTCCGACCTGCAGGCGCTGTGGGATGCGCAATGGTTCAACCAGGAGGTGTTTGCCAGGCCCGACCACCTGACACTGCGCTTTGACACCGGCACGAGCGACGACCTGCCGTTGCACGCCCTGGAAACCCTGTTTGCCCACGGCCTGCAGGCAGCCGTGCTGGAGGTGTTCTACGACCAGGTGGGCGAGACCGAGCACATGCACTTCGATGCCGGGCAATGGGTGTCGCGCCAGGCGTTCTTTGACAAAAATCCGCAGTGGCTGCCCGTGGTGGGGCCGAAGTCCGAGGGCGATGGGGATGCAGACCATGGCTGCTCCAAAGACCCGGCCAAGCCCGTCTCCATCACCCAGCTGCGCAAGCAGGAGGCACAGCGCAAGCGCGAGGCCCAGGAAGCCGTGGAGGCCTTTGTCGGCCTGGCCCAGGCCATGGGCAAAAGCGGCACATCGCCGGTGCAGGGGCTGATTGCGGTGCTACTGCTGCGCGCCGGGCTCAAAGGGCTGTTGCAGGCGTTCATCTTTACGGTGCTCGCGGTGCTGCTGTTCAAGGGCTTCTGGCTCTGGCTGGGCCTGGGGCTGGTGCTGGCGGTGGTCCTGCCGCTGTACTACATGCTCAGCGAATACAAGGCCCTCAAGGGCGATGACGACCGCAGCGATGCGGATGGCGATGGCAGCGACGACGGCGGCCCGGTCACCGTCATGGCCAGCCACTGAGCCCTGGAGACAGACACCTATGCTGACGCAAATCGAATGGTGGGGCGGGCTGATCTTTGTGGTGGGCGCGCTGACCTACCGGATGGTGATGGGCGCGCTGGAACAGCAAGACGAAGGCATCCCCTGGTACCGGCTGCAGATGCACGCGTTCTACCTGCTGCCCGCAGTGGTGCTGGCGGGCTACTTCTATCCGCTGGAGCGCGCAGCGCTGCAGTACGCCTACCTGGCCGTGCTGGGGGCATCGCTGGGGATGGTGCTGGTGATGCTGGCGCAGGAGCTGATGGGCGACGCCAGCGGGGACGAGGCCACCCCCGCAGAAGCCGAAGCCGAAGCGTCTGGCGGGTGGGCGTCTGTGCTGGGCGCTGCGGTGCTGTACAGCCCGGTGCTCGTGGCCTGCGGGCTGGGCTGCGCCAAGGCGTGGCCCATGGTGCAAGGGCTGGTGTAGCAGGCTGCAGGCTGTCTGCCGCCAGTTACCCGCCAGCGGAGGCTCTGGAACCGATGACAATCCGTGCCAGCCCACCGCCGCATTTTTCTGTCTGAACCGCTTTCGGGGCGCTGGCCCCTTGCACCGCCCCCCACTCCACCGCCCATGGCCACCGATTCCTTTGCCGACCTGCTCTCGCTCTACATGCGCCGCATCCGCGCCAGCGCCTCCGGCGTGGCCACCGAAATCGGCCTGAGCCGCGAGGCGGTGAACAACTGGCGCAACGGCGTTTCTGCCCCCAACCCGCGTTCACGCAGCCGCGTGGTGGCCTGCACGCGCTACCTGCGCCTGACCGAGAGCGAAGCCAACCGCCTGCTCGGCGCCGCAGGCTTCGCGCCCGAGTTTCCGCTGCAGGCCGAGTCGGTGGGCGCACAGCCGTTTGGCGCGTTTCAGGACAAGGTGTTTGCCCAGCTGGCCCAGGCCATGCCCTACCCCATTGCGCTGCTGCTGTCGCCCGCGCACTGGGGCCAGCCGCCGTTTCGGCAAGAGCTGCTGCAACGCGCGCGCGCACAGTACGGCGATGCGTCGGTGCTGCACATCCAGCCGCCCTACAGCGTGAGCACCGCGCAGGCCGACTACTTTGCCGCCATCGGCCGCCAGTGCGGCCTGGGCGAGGTGGCGTCCGACTACGAGTTTGAATCGGCGCTGGAGCGCCGCCTGCTGGCGGGCGAGCGCATCTTCTGCCTGGTCAGCCGCTTTGAGCAGGGCACGCCCGCGCTGCGCGAAACCCTGGCGGGCATTCTGCGCAGCCTGAGCGAAATGCACAGCGGCCGCCTGCACCTGCTGCTGTGCGGCGGCGAGGCGCTGGCCGACCTCAAATACCGCAGTGGCGACCTGTCGCTGCTCAACATCGCGCAGGTCCACCACTGGCCCGACCCGTCGCTGGACGACCTCCTGCAGCTGGCCCGCCACCGCTGGCCCGAGCACCCCTGGACCGCGCCGGTGGTGGCCGCATTGCAGGCGCTCAGCGGCGGCCACCCCGCGTTGTTTGAAGAAGGGCTGCAATGGCTGGTGGACCAGGGTGTGGGCGAAGGGCAGGCATCGTCGAGCGCCCTGCGCACGCACCTGGCCAGCAGCCCGCGCCTGTGGCAAACCTTCTTGCCGCTGGCCCAGGCACCCGCCACCCGCACGCGCTTGCAGCAACTGCTGCAGGCCGACGACCTGGGCCGCGCGCGGCCCTATCTGCAGGATGACGAACTGCGCAGCCTGTTCTGGGGCAACCTCATCCACGTGCGCGGCACGGGCGACGCGGCGCGGCTGCACTGGCGCTGCGCCACCATTCGCGATGCAGGCTTGATGGTGCTGGATTCATGTTTGAGCGCTTAAGCCCTTTCCTGTCCAGGGCTGTGGTGCGCGCCGTGGTCATTGCGGCAGTCACGCTGTTTGTGGCCAGTGCGCTGTTCACCCCGCAGCTCAACCCGGTCACGCGGGGCGCGTTTCTGGCGTCGGTCAATGTCGGCCCGGTGTGGGGCGAGCTGGCGCAGTGGCGCATTGCGATGATCGAGGCGCGCAACGAACTGGACGGCTGGCCCAAGGACATCCAGAAATACGCGCCACCCATCGCCAACCCGCTGCTGCGCGTCACGTCCCCACGCCCCAACGTGCTGCAGGCAGACATCGCCAACCACCCCGAGCTGGGCAAGCTCGCGGGCACGCAGGTGGTGGTGGAGCTGAAACCCGGCACCCACACCTGGACGTGCCGCCCCGGCAACCCGCCCATGCCACCCGGCTACCTGCCCATCAACTGCCTGGAAGGCAGCACAGACGACTTTGAACCCGCCCAGCCCACGCCCGGCGCCGACCCGTTCGGCTGGCTGCGCTCGCTCATCCTGTGGTGCGGCGTGATCTTTGCCGTGGGCGCCGTGGTGTGGGTGGTGCGCCACCCCATGATCGGCGCCGGGCAGCTGCGCCCCGCGCGCCTGCGCCGCACGCCCCTGGCGCGGCTGCCGCAGATCGACCGGCTGCTCCGACTTTTAAGGCGGCTGGAATCCACCCTGCTGGCCGCCGACATCCGCATGGTGGACTGGCGCCGCGCCGTGCTGTGCGCCCAGGCCACCGGCGCCGAGCACGCCCCGGCCCTGGCGCGCGCGCTGGCCGAGCGCGTGTCGGCCCGCTGCCAGCCCAGTGCTGATTGGGCGCTGCCCGGCCAGGTGTTTGAGTGGCAGTTTCCGCCCGACCTGCCCGTGTCGCTGGACCGCTGCATGGTGTTTGTGCCCACCCCCGGCATCGACGAAGCCACCGTGCTGCGTCAGCTGCGCGCCGCGCAGACCGGCAGCGATGTGCTGCTGATCCTGAGCGGCCACAGCGTGGACACCCCCTGGCCGCTGCTGCGTGCCCACACCGACGACCGCGCCAACCTGCATGTGATGGTGGACAGCGCCAGCCAGACCGAATGGCTGATTGGCGGCGAAGCACTGCAGGTGCTGCTGCGCCTGCTGGCCGCGCAGCTGCGCATCACCCGCATCTCGCCGTACCAGACGCGCGGCGGTGTCACGCGCGAAGGCGCCTTTTTTGGCCGCGCGCAGCTGCTGGCCCGCGTCATCAACCGCGAGCCTGCCAACTACCTCGTGGTGGGCGGGCGCCAGCTGGGCAAGAGCAGCCTGCTCAAGGCCGTGCAGCGCCGCATGCAGGGCCACCCGCACACGGTGTGCCATTACGTGTCGCTGCGCGACCACCGCCTGGCGCCGCGCATGGCATTGCAGTTTGGCTTGGCGGCCGACACGCCGCTCGAAGCCATCGTGGACCACCTGCAATCCCAGTACCAGGGCAAGCGCCTGGTGCTGCTGATCGACGAGGCCGACCTGTTCTTCCGCGACGAGGCGAACCACGGCTACGCCCAGCTGTCGGCCCTGCGCGCGCTGAGCGAAGAGGGGCGCTGCTGGTTCATGCTGGCGGGCTTCTGGGACTTGTATGCCACCGCCGTGCTGGATTACCAAAGCCCCCTGCGCAACTTTGGCGAGGTGCTGGCCATCGGCGGCCTGGAGCGCGCCGCCTGCCGCGAACTGGCCACCGAGCCGCTGCGCAAACTGCGCCTGGGCTTTGACAACGAACGCCTGGTGGACCGCCTTATCGACGCCAGCGGCCAGCGCGCCAACCTGGTCGCCATCCTGTGCCAGGAATGCCTGGAGGCGCTGCTGCCCGGCGAGCGCGTCATCGAAGCCCGCCACCTCTCCCAGGCCCTGGCCTCGCAGGCGGTGCAAGATGCCCTGGCCGGCTGGGGCCGCCTGAGCCACGACGAAGCCGCCTGCCGCCTCGACCGCATCGCCGTCTACCACACAGCCCAGGCCGGGCAGACCAGCCTGGCGGCCCTGGCCCAGCTGCTGCACAGCCACGGCATCACCGCCGACGCGCAGGCGCTGCGCCAGTCGCTGGCACGCCTGCAACTGGCCTATGTGCTGCGCAAGAAGGACGCCGACTACCGCTTTGCCATCCCCCTGCTGCAAGACCAGTTTGAACCGGCCGAGGTGGAGCTGCTGCTGCACCAGGAGTTGGCGGTGCTGGCGAAAACTTGATGATCCCCTGGGTCGCTTCGCGCCTTCCCCCTGGAAGGGTGACGCCACCCGTGCGGCAGGGCGGCCCTTGCACGGTGGCGCTGGCTCGGGCTGCGCCAGTTTTGAAGGCTTCAGGCGTCATGACGGGGTGAATTCCAAGCGCACCCACTTCGATTTCAATTTCATCTTTCTATTTTCGATGGCCACTTCTTCCCCTGTCACCCTGGACAACGGCATCGGTTTCGATGCCGTCATTGCCGAACTCGATCGCCTGGTCCGCGCAGGCGTGCCGCCCGATCGCATCAGCGTGTCCCACGATGCCGCCGTGCAGTGGGTCTGCGAAGCCCACTGGGTGTACTCCGACGGTCCGGACGACGCCTGTGCGGCCCGGCGCGTGGATGCGCAAGTCGCGCTGCTGCGCCTGATGCTGGAGCACGGAGCCGACCCCAACAAGCGCAAGAACCGCAACTCCACGGCCTTGGCCGTGTGCTGTCGGCAGTTCGCCACCTACTTCAAGGAACGCGCCCTGGACAAGCTGGCGCTGGTGCTGGCAGCGGGCGGCGACCCGCGCCAGACCCAGGACCCCGCGCTCTGCATGGCCCTGGGCTTGCGCGACATGCGGGGCGAGATTTTTGACATGCCGTTTCGCGGCGATGCGCCCCCAGGCCACGCCGACACGGTGTACCAGGCCCTGGACATGCTGCTGCAGGCCGGTGCCGACATCGAGGCGCTGGACCACCGCAACATGTACACGCCACTGCTCATGGCGGCCCAAATGGGCAGCGTGCCTTTGCTCCAGTTTCTGGTGGCACGGGGTGCCAATGCACAGGCCGGCAACCCCAACGGATCGAATGCGTTGATGTACGCAGCAGGCGATGTGAACGGCCTGGCCAATAGCCGCGCCGGTTTTTCGACCACCTCGCAACGCACGGGGGACCCCGTTGCCACCACGCGCCAGTTGCTGGACTGGGGCCTGGACCCCGCTGCCGCCAATGCGCGCGGGCGCACCCCGCTGCGCCTGGCCGTGAGCGCAGGCAACCTGGACGTGGCCGCCGTGCTGGCCGAGGCCCTGGCAGCCCAGGGCAAGCTGGTGGCGGCCGATGTGCGCCTGTTCCGGGGCACGGAGTACGAGGCCCGTGTTGCCGGGCTGACGGCCTCTGTGCCACCCAGGAAGCCCGCCAAAGCCAAAGCGGCACCCGACGGCACGGCCCAGCGCGCCACCTGGGCGCGCGCCCCTGGGCTGATCGACGGCCCCACCGACTGGCAGCCCAACCAGTACCCCCAGTGGCTACGCACCTGCCTCAAGGAAGTGGCCCTGCGGCTGGGGGCGGGCGCAGACCCGCGCGTACCGCCTGGCGAGCTGTACCTGGAGTACGACAGCTACGCCCGGTCCCTGCACCTGTCGCGCACCAAGTCGCACTACAGCCGCAGCGGTGCAGTGACGCTGGAGGCGCGGGTGTTCGACTGGGCACACATGAGCGTCGGCTTCTCTCAGCTGGAGGGCGACACCTGGGTGCGCCGCGAGGTGATCGATTTCCCCATGGTGCCCGGCACACCCCCGTCCACGGACACGCTGTGCGATGCCATCGGGCAGCTGTGCGCGCGCTACTTCAACACACAGGCGTGAGACTGCCCGTAGGCAGCTTCTACCTCCCGACCCCTCCACTGCCAACCGCGCCCTTATGCCCTCCAAACCCCACTGGACCGACCGCCTCCGTGGCCCCATTCGCGTGCTGCACCACGCAGAGGGTTGGCATCTTGAACATTTCACGGATGCCGATCTGGACCAGATTGCAGACTGCAATGACGTGTGTGGGATCGACCTGCGCAGCAATCACCCGGCGCAGCCTGTGGACCTGTCGCGGTTGGCGCACATCACAAGGCTGCGAAGCCTGCGCCTGGAGCGGATGTTTTCTGTACTTGAATACGGTGATCAATCGCCAGCAGTTTTGAAATAGATTGATGGGAAGAGAACATGCAATTGGATGAAAAAAACACGCAGGCACTATGCAAGGCGCTGCAAGCGCTCTCCGATGAACACGTCCTTGGCATGGACGCCGGCGCCCTGACGGCGGCGGCGCGCCCCTACCCGAACGATGCCAGCTTCTACCTGGAGACACTGTTCCCGAAGCGCACAGCCCGCCACGCGCAAGAGCAGGGCGAGGCCCCCAGCGGCGCCTATCCGCGTTTGCTGGCTTTGTACGCAAAAGCCAGTGGCGGCGCGTTCGACCCGCAAGATATCGAGGCCGATTCAGATGACGGCTGGAACAGCCTGACGCTGGTATTCCGCCACCTCGGCAAGAAACAGCGCATCAAGGTGAGTGGCGTGGAGGACTCCGACTGGTTCGCGCCGGACTTCGTCAAGGCGCTGAACCGCTTTGCCAAGCGCATCGCTCTGCCGGGGCGCTGGGTGGACTTTCACAACGGTGACGACGCCTGCACCAGCATCTATGTGCCGGAGGCGGCGCAGTCGCGCTTCAAGGCACTGAAGAAAAAATACTCCACGCCGAGCGAAGAGGACGAAGGCGGCTGGACTCCAGAGTTGCTCGCCAGTGCGTTAGCGTCCAGTATCCACTTCCCTCCCGCCCTCGAAGTACAACTCGACCAAGAACAGCTGAAGCTGCGCAAGGCTGCGTGGCCACCCATCGAGGCCAGGCTGCGCGACTTCCACACCAAATCCGAAACCAAGCTCATCGAGCGGTACTACCTCAGCGGCGCGGAACCGAAGACGAGCGACCTGTGGGACTCGGACCCTCTTCCGCTGGTCTATCGCCTGTGGCTGCATCCGGATCAAAGTGATGCGTCGTGGTGCGCTATCACCGAGCGGGTACTGTCCTACCAGGGGGATGGAGATAGTCAATTGCGACGAGACCGCTTCATCGACACCAGCCTGATTGAATCGCGCAAGATTTTTCAGAGGCAAGTTCCAGGCGGGGCAGACTTTCTTGGCGACGCACGTGAACGCCTGACGCTCTTCCTGCAGGGCGACCGCTATCGCCACCAAGGTGAGCGACTCTACTACCACGGTGCCTTCCGCCACGCTCACTACGTCGGCCAATGCCAGTGGCTGGACGCTACCGCCCCCGCCGAAAGAAGGGGTATGCACTGCGACCCGTCGCTGGCCGAATACTGGGTTGACTATCTCTGTGGCCCGGATTTCGAGCGCTTCATGCGAGGCGATCCTGACACTTCTCCCTACCGCTATTTCAGAGCGTACCTGCACCAGATCGCCCGTTACACGGCCCCTGTCGATGGTGGTCCGGACCATGCGCGCCAAGACTACTGCCAGCGCTGCCGGGATGCGCTGGACGCCCGTGCCTTGCCCGCGCCGCTAGATACCTGGTGGGCGCAGGCAAAAGCAAAAGCTATCCGTTCTTCGCTTTAAAGACCCATGACCCAAAGGCCCAAATGGACCGATCGCCTCCACGGACCTATCCGTGTGCTGAACCACGCAGATGGCTTGCACCTGGAGAAATTCACCGATGCCGATCTGGACCAGATTGCAGACTGCGACGACGTGTTCGAGATCGATCTGCGCAGCAACCGCACGGCGCAACCGGTGGACTTGTCGCGCCTGGCACACATTACGGGGCTGCGGCATTTGACGCTGGAGCGCCTGACATTCAGTAATCTGAAAGCGCTCCAGGCATTGCCCCACCTGCACTCACTGACCATTGATAACTGCAATTTCAAGGACTTCGATGGCCTGAATGGCCTCAAGGTGGCAACACTTTTCTTGCGGTACAACAAGCTCACGGACTTTCCGCCGGGGCTCGATCTACCGCAGCTTGAATCCCTGGTTTTGTCGCACAACCGCATTGCAGACCTCCAATTTGCAACCAGCTATCCGGCCCTCACGGATCTGAGCGTGGATGGCAATCTGGTCAATGATCTGGCCCCTTTGGAAGCATGCCCATGGCTGGAAAAGTTGTCCGTGAACGGCAATCCCATCACCACCCTGGCGCCGCTGTCAGGGCTGCGGTTCAAGCGGCTGCACACCAATAACGAATTGCACGCCGAGAAGGTGGCGTTGCAACTGGAACTGCCCGAACCACCTTATGTGCAGGATGCCGACAGCGCCGAGGCGTGGCGCGTCGCGCGGCTGATGGAAGCCAAGGACTGGCCGCAGGTCTATGCCATCGCTTCGCCATCGCTGTTGGGCGAGGCGTTCTCCAACCTCGTTCACGGACATGCCGATGCCGGGATGATGCGCGGGGCATTGGCGCACCCAAGCCCCGGCGCGTTTGAGGCCATGGTCGCCCGAGGTCTGAATGCGCACTCCGCACCGGTGCTGGAGCAGTTGGTGGACGTCCTCAGTGACCACGGCGAACGGCTGATACCCCCATTGGCGAAGGCTTTCCAGGAAGTGCTAGCGAAAAGCTACTGGTACGACACGGGGTTCTATGCGGGCAAGTTCAAACAGGAACACTTCACCACGGCGCGGATTCTGCAGAAGGTGGCAAGCCCTGCCTTTGCCAGCCTGTTCCTGGCCTTCTTCGACCAGCGCGAAAACTTCTCCCAACTGCACCTGAACCTGTACAAGTGGCTGCTCGACGTGGTGGGCAAGACCCAGTCGCCCCTAATGGTGGAGCCGCTCATCGACCTGCTGCGCTTTGAAAAGCACATCCTGGGCGGCGATGCGGTGTTCATGAAAAAGATCTTCAAGGCCATCGGGCAACTGGGCAGCAAGGCCGATGCGGCTGTTTTGGCCCATCACTTCGATACAGCAGCCGAGACGCGGCCCGATGTGGCCGATGCCTACCACGCGGCTGTTGCGCGGCTTGCCAAGAAGAAGGCATGAAGGCGGAAGTGCAGCCAATGCTTGGGCGGCGAACCCGACAAACCACAAGCCAACAACTGGCATGATCATGCTAATATTTGGCAATGTCTGTCGCCTCCGCCTTTTTGACTGACCGCCAAGCCCGGCTCTTTGCCTGGCTGTTCGGCCAACCCACGCGCAGCTTCCATTTGAGCGAGCTGCGCCGCCTGACGGGGCTGGGCAGTGCCTCGGTACAAAGCGAACTCAACCGGTTGACCGATGCCGGTTTGCTGGTGTCGGAACGTGTGGGCAACCTGCGCTGCTTCAAAGCCAACGCCGACAGCCCGATTTTTGGCGAGCTGGTGTCCCTTACCCACAAAACGCTGGGGCTGGTGCCCGCACTGAGCGACGCCCTGGCCCCGTTGGCGCCACGCCTGCTGGCCGCGTGGGTGTTTGGCTCGGTGGCATCCCATACCGACACCGCCCAAAGCGATGTGGATGTGATGCTGGTGGGGCACCCACTCACCTTGGGTGAAGTGCTGGAGCAACTGGCGCCACTGGAGCAGCAGTGGGGGCGCAAGATCAACCCCACCATGTACTCACCGCAAGAATTCCTCAAGCGCCGTGCTGAGCCCGACTCGTTCGTCAACCGCGTACTGTCGCGCCCCACCCTTGCACTGATCGGAGACATCGATGGCCTTGACCGCACTGGATAACCTGGTTCGCATCGGCCAGCTCAAGGCCGAGCCCCGCAACGACGCCGAGGTGCAGCGCATGCTGGCCA
Source organism: Burkholderiaceae bacterium (assembly GCA_024709845.1). GTDB lineage: Bacteria > Pseudomonadota > Gammaproteobacteria > Burkholderiales > Burkholderiaceae_C > Simplicispira. The sequence goes on from JANJVX010000027.1 coordinate 10,767, forward strand.
TGGCCCAGACCCGTTTGGCAGATGCGCAACTGAGCCACGTATCACAAGAAGGCCGCTTTACCAGTGCCTACAACGCGGCCCACGCCGCCGCTTTGGCCGCATTACGCTGGCACGGCTACCGCAGCGAGAACCGGTTCACCGTGTTCCAGTGTCTGGCCCACACCGTGAACTGGCCGCCCGCACGCTGGCGCGTGCTGGACGCCGCCCACCAAAAGCGCAACCTCGCCGAATACGAAGGCTATCTGGAGGTGGAAGAAGCCACGATCTCAGAGATGAGCTCGCTGGCCGCGCACCTGATTGCCGACGTGCGGGCATTGATCGGGCAGGCAACGGGCCCCTGACACAGCGGGCCTTCCGCAGGCACCCCGCCCATTTGCTCCGTAATTCATAGCTACTAGCGCTTGCTGATAAAGCGCCAGAGGCCCATTTGACTCATATTTTCTCTGGTGCTCGCGCGCTCACCCCGCACGGGGTTGCACCCGGCCCACCACGCCACGCTGGTGGCGTATGCGCCAATACAGCCAGCCCACGATCGACAGGTTCAGCAGATTCCACCCCATGCCGTTGATGAACGCCGCCTGGTAGCTGCCCGTCACGTCAAAAATCCAGCCCGACATCCAGCCCCCCAGCGCCATGCCGATCAGCGTGGCCATGATCACCGCGCCCACCCGGGCGCCCGCCTCCTGCAGCGCGAAATACTCGCGGATGATGATGGCGTAGGCCGGCACGATGCCGCCCTGGAACAGCCCGAACATCGCCGAGATGACATACAGCGGCACCAACCCGTCAAACGGCAGAAACAGCGCCAGCCCCACGCCCTGCAACGCCGAGCCCAGCAGCAGCGTGCGCACGCCGCCAATGCGGTCACAGATCACGCCCGACACCAGGCGGCTGACAATGCCGCACGCCAGCATCAGCGACAGCATCTCGGCGCCGCGCGCCGCGCCAAAACCCAGGTCGGTGCAATAGGCCACGATGTGCACCTGCGGCATGGCCATGGCCACGCAGCACGCCACGCCCGCCACACACAGCAGCAGCTGCGCCTGTACCGGGCGCAGGCCAAACGGGCGGCTGCGGTCCAACGCCACAGGCGCGGGAGCCGCCGCCGCGCCCCCTGGCGATGCATGCACCGCAGACACATCCAGCAGCACCATTGGCGCCCGCTGGCGCATGCGCAGCGCCAGCAGTAGCATGCCCACGCCACACACCAGCCCCATCAGCACATAGGTGTGGCGCCAGCCAATCGACTCGATGCCGTGCTGCACGATGGGCGGCCACAGCGCCCCGGCGATGTAGTTGCCGCTGGCGCAGATCGCCACCGCAATGCCGCGCCGCCGGTTCCACCACAGCGCCGTGTCGGCCAACAGCGGCGCAAACGTGGCCGACGCGCCAATCAGCCCCATCAACCCGTGGGCCAGCCCAAACCCCCAGATGCTGCCCGACAGCCCCGCCCACACAAAGCCAGCGCACACCCCCACCGCCCCCACGCACAGCACCGGCATCAGCCCATGCCGGTCGGCCATGCGCCCCGTCCACAGCCCGCCGATGCCCAGGCACACCATCATCAGCGTGTAGGGCAGCGACGCATCCGCGCGGCCCACGCCAAACTCGGCCTGCACGGCAGGCAGTACCACCGACACCACATACATGCTGCTGTTGCCCAGCACAACGAGGCCCAGCGTGACCAGCAGGCGCCAGGCGGCTTGGCGGGAGTCGATGAGGGAGGCCGGGGCGGCGGTGGAGGGAGAAGCGGGTGTGTTGGGCATGCGGGGCAATTTAACGGAAGGGGCGGCAAGAGCGGCCGAGTGCCGCCGGTGCCTGCAGGGTGCGGCGGTGAGTCGCGTTGACTAGTATGATTTGCTAGCTACTGGCGCCTTCTGCATAAGCGCCAGAGGTCAACTGGAGGATCAAAGCTGCGGCAAATACTGCTCCACCAGCACCTGCACTGCATCGGCCTGCAACACATCCCGCCGCCGCTTCAGGGGATCGCGGTCGGGCTGCCCCGCCATCCACCGCTTGAACGCCACAAACGTGGCTGGGTGCACGGTGTTCATGCGGGCCATGGTGCCGTTGGTGGCGACGATGACGGCAGAGAAGCCCGGTGAGTCCAGCAGCATGCTGGCGCGGCGGGCCTGGGCTACCCAGAAGTCTTCGTCAGCGTCGCTGAGCTTGATGGGGTGGGGGTCGTTGTCCGTTTGCTCGCGCCGAATGATGTCCACCTCAAAGCCGTCTTTGTTGACGGCGGTGTACTTTTGGCCCTGTCTGATGCGGAAGGTGGGGTCTACTTTTTTCAGCACCCCCAGCATGGAGCTGTCCACCCGGGCGAGCTGGGTGGAGAAGGTGATGCGTTTGCGGGTGTCCCACAGCAAGTCGATGTCTCGTGTGGCCAGTGCATCAGCCTCTAGCCGGACCCCGGCGGCGGCCTCGTAGGCATAGAGGGCGTGGGTGCCCACCACACGAAAATGTTCGCTAAGGTGGGTGCTGGCCAAGCGGTTGAGCAGTGCCACCACCAGCGGGTCTACCCTGCCAACCCGCAGGGCGCGGTTCATTCGCTGTTGCTGCTCCAGCGCGGCTTTCAGGCCGGTGAGTCGTTCGGCGCTGGCCTGCTTTCTTTGCATGAATTTGTCGTAGATGGCCTGCGTCTCAGGTGTGCGCGGGCCGAGGCTGGTTTCCGCGCCAGCAGGCGAGGTGCGTACCAGGTACTTTGATTCTGGCGACGAGGCTGGCCCCGCGTGCCAGTACATCCCGCCGCGCACTTGGGCGGCTTCTTCTGTGGCTTCGGCCAGCGCATCGAACACGGCAACGGCGTCGATGTACTGGCGGGTGATAGCAGGGCTGAGCTCTAGCATTTCGGTACTTTTTTGTATTTTTGTATTTTTTACCGAAAACAAAACAATAACAATGGCTTATGAAGTTTTTCACAGCGCCATTCACGCCCAAATTTGCATGCACTACATGAACATCGACACGGCCATCCACGCACTCCCCCCGCTGCGAGTACCCCACGCCCCGCCCTGCTCCACCCTGATTGGCATCTGAATGCGCCTTTTCATCGCCTTCATAGGGCGGACCACTCCAATCAGCCGGTGGCAGAGTGATTTACCGCATCACCGGGCACCAGAGTTGCACTAGATCTCCTCACGCCCCGAAAGTAACTATTAATTTGATAGCATTTTGCGCTTGCCTTTATTGCCTTAAAGGCAATTTCTATCTGGAATTTATCAGTACCGATACAGCTCACACCCGCACCGATGCCCCGGTGGCATAAAACTGCCCGCCTGCCACGTAGTGCAGCGTGCGCAGGGTGTCGGGGGCGGTGTCGAACTCCCAGTGACCGTCGCGAAAGACGCGCTCGTCGGCCCAGGCGGCCAGCACTTCGCCAATGAAGAGGTCATACGCCTGCTGGTTGTGTGGCTCGGGGATGACGCGGCACAGCAGCCAGGCGGCGCAGCCCTGCACCAGGGGCGTGGCGTGGCCCGGTGCATAGAAGAGCTGAACGCCGTGCTGCTGCAGCTTGTCGGGGTGGTTCTTGGCGCTGTCGGTGCCGATGCCCAGGGTGAGTGCGGCCATGGCCTGGGTGGGTAGTTGCAGGGCGAAGTACCCGCTGGACTCGACCAGTTCGCGCGTGCGCGTGGCCTTGTCGAGCACCACCGTGACCTTGGGCGGCGCAAAGTCCAGCGCGCAGGCCCAGGCGGCGGCCATGGCGTTGTCCTCGCCCGCATGGCTGGCCGACACCAGCACGGTAGGGCCGTGGTTGAGCAGGCGGTAAGCCTTGTCGAGCGGAACGGGGGTGAAGTGGCTGGGTGGCATGGTGTGGATTCTGGTGAGGGTGGCATTCGTTCCGGGGAGGCCAAGGGTACGTGGAGCTACGTGCTGCGGTTGGACCGGATGGTCACGCAACGGGCATCGCCCGTAACATGCGCAGCAGCTGGTCTCGCCCGATGTCGGGCTTCAAAGGAGGATGTCAATGTTCAGTCATGTGATGGTCGGTGTGAATGACCTGGAGCGGTCGCGAAAGTTTTACGACGCGCTGTTTGCCACGATGGGCATCGGCCCCGGGGTAGCCAACCGCAACCGTTATTTCTACCGTGGCCCCCACGGCACGTTTGGCATCACCACGCCCATCAATGGCGAACCGGCCTGCGTGGGCAATGGCAGCACCATCGGTTTTGCCATGCAGTCGCCCGAGCAGACGGATGCCTTCCACGCGGCCGGTGTGGCCAACGGCGGCACCACCTGCGAAGACCCGCCGGGCCTGCGCGAGGCCCCGGGTGGCAAGCTGTACCTGGCGTACCTGCGCGACCCGGACGGCCATAAGCTGTGCGCCCTGCACCGCCCTGCGCAATGAGCTGACGCGACGGCCTCCGTCAGAGCGGCTGCGCCTCACCGTCCACAAACACCTTCAGCGTTTGCGGGGCGAAGGCGTGCCAGGTTTCGTTGCGCGTCAGGGGTGCGGTGACGATGACGGCCACGCGGTCGGTGGGGGCTGTCTGGGTGGCAAAGTCCACCTGCAGGTCTTCGTCGGACAGGTGCGCCTGGGCAAACGGGTGGCGGCGTTCCACGTAATACAGGTGGGTGGAAGCATGGGCCCACAGCGCCTGGCCGTTCGACAGCAAAAAGTTGAAGGTGCCGTGCGGCGCGATGCGCGCAGCCAGGTCGCGCAGTGTGATCGTCAGCTCGGCAATGCTGGGCACTCCGGCGTGGGATTTGGCCAGCTCCTGCATGATCCAGCAGAAGGCGTGCTCGCTGTCGGTGGTGCCCACGGGCCTGAAGTGGCTGTGCAGCCGGGGGCGGAAGTCTTTCAGGTCGCCGTTGTGCGCAAACACCCAGTAGCGGCCCCACAGCTCGCGCACAAACGGGTGGCAGTTCTGCAACCCGACCACGCCTTGCGTGGCCTTGCGGATGTGCGATATGACATTGCAGCTTTTGATGGGGTAGCGGCGGATGAGCTCGGCAATGGGCGAGTCCACGGCGCGCTCGTGGTCCACGAAGTGGCGCACGCCCTTGTCTTCAAAGAAGGCAATGCCCCAGCCGTCGCAATGGTCGCCCGTGTGGCCCGCGCGCTGGGCAAAGCCCGTGAAGCTGAAGGTCACGTCGGTGGGGGTGTTGCAGTTCATTCCGAGCAGTTGGCACATGGTTGCACTCTCGTATCCAGTTCAGGCCGCAGGGGCGGAAGGGGCGCGCGGCGCGTCGCGCAACTGCCAGGCGGCGACCAGCGCCAGCACACACAGCGCCGCCAGCATGAGGAACGACTCGCTGAACGCCGCGATGCGCGCCGGGCTGCTGCCACTGCTGGCCAGCGACACGCCGTGCGCCGCCAGACGCCATTCGAGCACGATGCCGCACAGGCTGACACCGGCCGCGCCCCCCAGCATGCGCAAAAATCCGATGGTGCTGGAGCCCTGGGAGATGAGCGATTTGTCCAGCGGCCGCATGGCGCCCAGGTTGAGCGAAGGCAGGATGAAACCCAGCCCGATGCGGCCCAGGATGGCAAAGGCCACCAGCCACCACAGGGGCGACTCCAGCCCGATCAGCACCATGAGCGCGAACGACAGCGCCAGCAGGAACAGCCCGATGCTCACCAGCCACTGGGTGGGCTGGCGGTCGGCCAGGCGGCCCACCAGCGGGATGGTGAGCGCCAGCACCGCACCCGCAGGCAGCAAGATGGTGCCCACGTGCGAGGCCGACAGTTGCAGCCCCATCTGCATGAACACCGGCAGCAGGTAGGTGGAGCCAAACAGCGCCGTGCCGTAGATGAAGGCCACGATGCTGCCCATGGCGAATTGGCGGTAACCAAACAGCCGCAGCTCCATCAGCGGCGGGCGCCCCTGGCGCGACAGGCGGCGCTGCCAACCCACAAACAGCAGCGCGCACACGGCCGCCAGCGCCAGCAGCACGCCGGCCTGCAACAGCGGGCCGCTGCGCAATTCGACCAGGCCATTGAGCAGGCACAGCGTGCCCACGCCGCCCAGCAGCAGCCCGCGCCAGTCCAGCGACTGGCCCTGCCGGTTGGCCGCCAGGCCGCCCGGAGCGGTGTCGGGCACCAGCTTGTAGGCCAGCCACAGCGAGACGATGCACAGCGGCACCACCATGAAGAAGATGGAGCGCCAGCCAAACCAGTCCACCAGCAGGCCGCCGATGCTGGGGCCCAGCGCGGGGGCCAGCACCACGCCCATGCCAAAGATGCCGCTGGCGCGCCCCTGCTCGTGCGGTTGGAAGGCATACAGGATGATGATGGCCGGAATGGGCTGCACGATGCCTGCGGCCAGCCCCTCGGCCACGCGCGCGGCCAGCACCAGGCCGTAGTGGTTGGACAGCCCGCCCACCATGCCACCCAAAAGCAGCAGCAGCATCGACCCCGCATAGGTGGCGCGGTAGCCATAGCGCGACAGCAGCCAGGGCGTGGTGAGCATGGACACCGTCATGGCCACCATGAAGCCCGAGGCCACCCACTGCGCGCGCTCCTGGCCCAGCGCAAAGTGCTGGCTCATGTCGGGAATGGCGACGTTGACCACGGTCGATGACATGACCGACGCCATGGTGCCCACCATCACGGCCAGCAGCACCAGCCAGCGGTAACGCTCGCCGTATTGGGCGCGCAGCGCCTGCAGGGAGCCGGAGGCTTTCATGCGCGGGGTTCCGCGGGCGCCGGGGCCGGGGCCAGCACGCGGGCGCAGACCGGGCAGATGCAGCGCTGGCCGCGCTCGTGCGCGGGCAGGAGGTCCAGCACTGCCTGCGACACCGGAACCTGCATGCACCAGCAGGTCAGCGGATCGGCACCAGCCGCCATGGCGCACTGGTTGGGCTGGCCGCAAGCCAGGCAGGTGTCCTTGGATAGAGGGCTCATGGGGCGATGACGGGCAAGGCAGGGCGTTGCAGTGTAGGCCAAGGCAAGGCGCCGCAATGCCGGGGTTGGGCCCATTTTTTAGAATCAAAACAGCACCTAGCCCCTATTGATAAAGCGCCAATAGCTATTGTTATTATAGCATTGGATGCCGCCAATCCGTGCACTGCCCGCCCGGCACGCGCTGCAGCGCAGCAATCCCGGCCGTGCATACTGCCCTTTGTTCTGCCCGATGATGCCGGGGCCCATTGATGGCACACTGCCCCGCGTTGGCCCCGCATGCGCAGCCCGGCACGGCCGGGCGCAGTGCTGCTGCGGTTTGCAGACTGAAAGGAGACCCGTGCTGCTGATCATCGTTTTGCTTCCGCTGCTGCTGGGCACCGCCGCGACGTTCTGGCTGGGTTCGCGCTCGCGCTGGCTCACGGCGCTGGCGGCGGGGGCCGTCACAGCGGCCAGCCTGGGCCTGTTGTTGAACCACGCGCCAGCGGTGATGGCGGGCGAGGTCATCGTGAACGCCTGGGACTGGGTGCCCGAAATCGGCCTGAACCTCACCTTCCGGCTGGACGGCCTGTCGATGATGTTTGCCGGGCTGATCCTGTTCATCGGTCTGATGATCGTCATCTACGCGCACTACTACCTGAGCCCCAAGGACTCGGTGGGCAAGTTCTACAGCGAGATGATGCTGTTCATGGCCGCCATGCTGGGCGTGGTGCTGTCAGACAACCTGTTGCTGCTGGTGGTGTTCTGGGAACTCACCAGCCTGTCTTCGTTCCTGCTGGTGGGCTACTGGAGCCACCGGGCCGACGCGCGTGCCGGTGCCCGCCAGGCGCTGGCCGTGACCGGCGGCGGCGGCCTGGCCATGCTGGGCGGCTTTGTGCTGCTGGGCCAGATCGCAGGCACCTATGAACTGAGCGCCATGCTGGGCAAGGTGGCCGCCATCCAGGCCAACCCGATGTTTGTGCCCGCGTTGTTGCTGATCCTGATCGGCGCCTTCACCAAGAGCGCGCAGTTTCCGTTCCATTTCTGGCTGCCCGACGCCATGGCCGCCCCGACGCCGGTGTCGGCCTATCTGCACTCGGCCACCATGGTGAAGGCCGGCGTTTTTCTGCTCATGCGCATGTACCCGGTGCTGGCGGGCTCGGGCTGGTTCGAGGCGATCGTGACCACCGTGGGCCTGATCACGGTGCTGTTTGCGGCCTTCATCGCCATCTTCAAGCACGACCTCAAGGGGCTGCTGGCGTACTCCACCGTGAGCCACCTGGGCCTCATCACCTTTCTGGTCGGGCTGGGCTCGCCACTGGCTGCGGTGGCTGCGGTGTTCCACGTGTTGAATCACGCCACGTTCAAGGCATCGCTGTTCATGATCGCCGGCATTGTCGACCACGAAACCCACAGCCGCGACATGCGCAAGCTGGGCGGCCTGTGGGCGCTGATGCCCTGGACGGCCACTTTGTCCATGGTGGCGGCGGCCTCCATGGCCGGGGTGCCGCTGACCAACGGCTTTTTGTCCAAGGAGATGTTCTTCACCGAAGCGGTGGTGGGCACCACCGGGGTGTGGGCCTGGCTGGTGCCGGCGGCGGTGACGCTGGCCGGCATTTGCAGCGTGGCGTATTCGCTGCGCTTTGTGCACGACACGTATTTCAACGGGCCGCTGGGCGATGTGCCCAACACCCACCCGCACGAGCCCCCGCTGGGCATGAAGCTGCCCGCCATGCTGCTGGTGACGATGTGCATCGCCGTCGGCCTGCTGCCCGCCATCACCTTCGGCCCGCTGGTGGACGTGGCGGCCACGGCACTGGCCGGCAAGCCGCTGCCCGAGTACCACCTGGCCCTCTGGCACGGCTTCAACCTGCCGCTGCTCATGAGCGCCATCGCCCTGGTGGCGGGGGTGGGCCTGTACCTGCTGCTGGCAGCCAACAAGCGGCTGCACCGCATCGAGTCCGAGGCCTGGTTTGGCGCGGCCACCGGGCGCCAGATCTTCGACCGCCTGATCGACGGGCTGTTTGGCCTGGCGGGGCGCATCTCGGAGCGGCTGGAAAGCGGCTCGCTGCAGCATTACCTGGCCTGGACGCTGGGCTCCGCCATTGCAGTAGTGGCGGTGACCGTGCTGGGCAGTGGCAGCCCCATGGGCACCGGGCCGCGTGAGCTGTTGCCGGCTTCGCCGCTGGCTATTGCCATCTGGCTGCTGCTGGCTGGCACCACATTGACGCTGGTGGCGACGCACCACCAGCGGTTCCAGTCGGTGGTGCTGGTGGGCGTGGTGGGGCTTGTCACGTCGCTGACCTTTGTCAGCCTGTCTGCACCCGACCTGGCGCTGACCCAGTTGTCGGTGGAGGTGGTGTCCACCGTGCTGCTGCTCATGGGCCTGGCCTTGCTGCCCCAGCACTCGCCGCGCGAGTCCGGCAGCCTGCGCCGCGTGCGCGACGGCGCACTGGCGCTGGCCGGGGGTGCGGGCATGGCGTGGCTGGCCTGGGTGCTGCTCACCCGAGACCACGACTCCATTTCCTGGTACTTCCTGGACAAGTCCATGCCGGTGGGCGGCGGCACCAACGTGGTCAACGTGATCCTGGTGGACTTCCGGGGCTACGACACCTTTGGTGAGATCACCGTGCTGGGCATTGCCGCCATTGGCGTGCTGGCGCTCATGGAAGGCATGCGCACGCGCCGCTCCACGGCCGACACCGAGGGCCGCCGCTGGACCTTTGCCGCGCAGCCCCTGCTGCTGCGCGTGGCAGCGGCGGTGGTGTTGCCGGTGGCGCTGGTGTTCACGCTCTACATCTTCATGCGCGGCCACAACCTGCCGGGCGGCGGCTTCATTGCCGGCCTGATCACGGCCGTGGCGCTGGTGCTGCAGTTCATGTCGATGGGACAGGTCAAGGCCGAATTGCTGCTGCGCGGCCAGGGCGGGCGCCGCTTCGTGAAATGGATTGGTGCCGGTCTGGGCATTGCCGGACTCACCGGCGTGGGCGCATTCGTGTTCGGCCGCCCCTTCCTGACCAGCGCCCATGGCCACCCCCATGTGCCCCTGCTGGGCGAGCTGCCACTGGCGTCTGCGGCGCTGTTTGACCTGGGCGTCTACCTGGTGGTGGTGGGCGCCACGCTGCTGACCATCTCGGTGCTGGGCACCGTGAGCCGCGAGAGCCCGCAACCCGCCGCACCGCGGCCACCGGAGCCTGCCGCATGAACGCCGCAAGCCCCCGTCACCCCTCGCCCGCCGTGCGACACACCAAGGAACCCACATGAGCATGGAATTTTTGCTGGCCACCGGCATCGGCTTTGTCACTGCCTGCGCCATTTACCTGATGCTGCGCGGGCGCACCTTTCCCGTGGTGCTGGGCCTGTCCCTGCTGGGCTATGCGGTGAACGTTTTCATTTTTGCCATGGGCCGCCTGTGGTCCAACGCCCAGCCCATCCTGGTGGGTGATGGCCCCGTGGCCGACCCCCTGCCCCAGGCGCTGGTGCTCACCGCCATCGTGATCGGCTTTGCCACCACCGGCTTTGTGATCGAACTCGCCCTGCGCAACCGCCATGAGAGCGGCAGCGACCACGTGGACGGGCACGAGCCCGGCCACGCCCCGGGGTACCGCAGCGCCGCACAGGCACCTGCGGGCCAAAGCGGAGGTCAGGCCTGATGTGGGATGTGATCTCTGCTTTCTGGCTGCTGCACGCCCCGGTGCTGTCGGTGCTGCTGCCGGTGTTCACGGCCTTGGGCCTGTTGCTGATCGGTGACTCGGCCAGTTCCGGTGGCAGCGGGGCGGCCGGCCGCCAGCGCTGGGGCGCACGGCTGTCCATGGCGTCGGTGCTGCTGGGCCTGTTCATGGCCGTTCAGCTGGTGCGCCACGCCAGCGGCGGCGAGCTGCTGGTGTACCAGCTGGGTGAATGGCCCGCGCCGTTTGGCATCGTGCTGGTGCTCGACCGCCTGTCGGCCCTCATGGTGCTGTTGACCTACCTGGTGGCGGTGCCGGTGCTCTGGTATGCCACCGGTGGCTGGGACACACGGGGCCGCCACTTTCATGCCCTGTTCCAGTTCCAGCTGATGGGCCTGTGCGGCGCCTTCCTGACCGGCGACCTGTTCAACCTGTTCGTGTTCTTCGAGGTGCTGCTGATCGCCTCCTATGTGCTGCTGGTGCACGGCCAGGGCCGCGAGCGCTTGCGCATGGGCGTGCACTATGTGGTGCTCAACCTCGCGGCCTCGGGGCTGTTCCTGATCGGGCTGGCGCTGGTGTACGCCGTCACCGGCACGCTCAACATGACCGACGTGGCCCTGCGCGTGGGCCAGCTCACGGGCGACAGC
>JANJVX010000047.1 GCA_024709845.1 Burkholderiaceae bacterium
GACGATGACCCTCCAAACCACCTCCTTCACCATTCTGGGCGCCGGTCTCATGGGCCGGCTGCTGGCCGTGGCGCTGGCCCGCCAGGGCCATGCCGTCAGCATCTACGACGATGGCGGCCCGCTGGCCGAAAACTCGGCCGCGCGCGTGGCTGGCGGCATGATCGCGCCACTGGCCGAGTCGGCCATCACCGAGCACGGCGTGGTGCGCATGGGCCGCCACTCGCTCACACGCTGGCCCGACCTGCTCGCGCAGTTAAACGCGCCGGTGTTCTTCCAGCAGGAAGGCACGCTCATCGTCTGGCACCGCCAGGACGCCCAGGAGGCAGCGCGCCTGCGCCAGCAGCTCGACAAGACCCGCAGCGTGGTGACCGAGCTGCCCGCCATGCAGGTGCTCGACAGCGCCAGCATGGCCCAGGTGGAGCCCGCGCTGGCACAGCGTTTCGCGCAGGGCATGTACCTGCCCGGCGAAGGCCAGCTCGACAACCGCCAGCTGCTGGCCGCGCTGGCCCAGGAAATGGAACGCCTGGGCGTGCAGGCGCACTGGAACAGCCCCAGGGACCTGGCCGATTTCCCCGACGACCACGCCGGCTGGCTGCTCGACTGCCGGGGCCTGGGCGCACGCAAGCAGTGGCCCGGCCTGCGTGGCGTGCGCGGCGAGGTGGCACGCATCCACGCGCCCGACGTGACGCTGCAGCGCCCCACGCGCCTGGTGCACCCGCGCTACCCGATCTACATCGCGCCCAAGCAGGACCATGTGTTCATCATCGGCGCCACCGAGATCGAATCCGAGGACCTCTCGCCGCCCAGCGTGCGCTCCACGCTGGAGCTGCTGAGCGCGGCCTACGCCGTGCATCCCGGCTTCGCCGAGGCGCGCATCATCGAGGTGGCCTCGCAATGCCGCCCCACCCTGCCCGACAACCTGCCCGCCATCCGCCAGACGGCAGCGCGCCAGCTGGAGATCAATGGCCTCTACCGCCATGGCTACATGGTGGCGCCGGCCCTGCTCGACGTGGTGCTCGAAGTGCTGGGCACCGGCGGCTCGGACCTGGCGCGCGGCTTCGACCTGTCGCTGCAGCTCCTGTAATTGCATGCCCGCCCCATGAACGTCTTCATCAACCTCCAGCCCCACGAACTGCCCGAAGGCGCCACCGTGGCCGACGCGCTGGCGGCCATGCAAGCCCGGCCGCCCTACGCGGTGGCCGTGAACACCGTTTTCGTTCCCTCTTCCGAACACCCGAGCCACCCGCTGCAGGCGGGCGACCGGGTGGAAGTCATCTCCCCCGTCACCGGGGGTTAAAGGCCATGACCATGAACACCACCAACGACGACGCCCTGGTCCTGTACGGCCAGAAGTTCGCGAGCCGCCTGCTGTTGGGCACGGCGCGCTACCCCTCGCCCACCGTGCTCAAGGCCGCCGTGCAGCGCGCCAAGCCCGCCATGGTCACGGCCTCGCTGCGCCGCCAAGGCGCCAACCCGGCCGAGAACGGCCACGGCTTCTGGGAGCTGCTGCGCAGCCTCGAAGTGCCCGTGCTGCCCAACACCGCCGGCTGCCACAGCGTGCAGGAGGCCATCACCACCGCGCAGATGGCGCGCGAGGTGTTCAACACGCCCTGGATCAAGCTGGAGGTGATCGGCGACGACTACACCCTGCAGCCCGACACATTCAGCACCGTGGCCGCCGCCGAGCAGCTGGTGCGCGCCGGTTTCCATGTGCTGCCCTACTGCACCGAAGACCTGGTGGTGTGCCAGCGCCTGGTCGACGTGGGCTGCCAGGCCGTCATGCCCTGGGCCGCCCCCATCGGCACCGGGCGCGGCCCGGTGAACCCCTACGCCCTGCAGGTGCTGCGCGAGCGCCTCGACGTGCCCCTGCTCGTGGACGCCGGCCTGGGCCTGCCCTCGCACGCCTGCCAGGTGATGGAGTGGGGCTTCGACGGCGTGCTGCTCAACACCGCCGTGGCCCTGGCGCAAGACCCCGTGGCCATGGCCGGCGCCTTCGCCGATGCCGTGCAGGCCGGTCGCGCCGCGCGCCATGCCGGCGCCATGCAGCCGCAGCAGGCCGCCCAGCCGAGCACGCCCGTGCTCGGCACCCCGTTCTGGCACCACGCCTGATGGCCATGCAGGATGCCGACGCCCTGGCGGGCGAAATCCTGCGCCAGCACGGCGCCACCTTCGCTGGTTTCGAAGCGCAGCCCGTGCCGACCAGCGACGCGACCGACCCGGTGTACCTTGCCGCGCTCCAGGCGTGCAGCGCACTGGGCTTTATTGCCCACGATGCACAGACCCTGGCCCGCGCCTGGCAGGCGCAAACGGTGCGCACCGGCGGTTTCGACGCCCGCCACTGGCCCGACGATCCGCGCGACTTCGGCCTGCAGCCGCTGCCGCGCGCGCAGGCGTTCGCGCCCTGCCCGCAAGCGCTGGGCCTGTACGCCGTGCTGCCCGACGCCGCCTGGGTGGGCCGCATGGCCCGGGCCGGCGTGCCCACGGTGCAGCTGCGCTTCAAGTCCGACGACACGGCGGCCATCGCGCGCGAAGTGCGCGCCGCCGTCGAAGCGGTGCGCGGCACCGATGCGCTGCTGTTCATCAACGACCATTGGCGCGAGGCCATCGCCGCAGGTGCCTACGGCGCGCACCTGGGCCAGGAAGACCTGGATGCCCTGAACGCGCCCGAGCTGCAGGAGCTGCGCGCCAGCGGCCTGCGCCTGGGCGTGAGCACGCACGGCTACGCCGAGATGCTGCGCGCCGACGCCGTGGGGCCGAGCTACATCGCCCTGGGCGCGGTCTTTCCCACCACGCTCAAGCGCATGGCCACGGCCCCGCAGGGCGTGGCGCGGCTGGCCGCCTATGTGCGGCTGATGCACGCCTACCCGCTGGTGGCGATTGGTGGCATCGCGCTGGAGCAGTTTCCCGAGATCCTGGCCACGGGCGTGGGCTCGATCGCCGTGGTGCGCGCGCTGGTGAATGCAGAAGCCCCCGAGGCCGCAGCAGCCGGGTTGATGCAGGCCATGGAAAAAAATAAGCATTAAATACGGCTTTAGCGCTTATCCATCAAGCGCTAGTAGCTATATGTTTAATAGCGCGCAAACACCAGTACGCCACCCTGCGCATACTCATTCGGGCTTGCGCGGCTCCAGATCGAAGCGTGCTTCAAAGCGGTCGTTGTTGGCACCAAAGCCGATGGGTTGGCCGGGCTCGGGGGCATTTGACGCAGGCACGGGCGGCAGGTCACTCTGCGTCAGGGGCGGCAACGGCACCGGCTCGCTGGGGAACGGATCGCTGAGATCGAAGTCGATCAGGGTGCCCGCCGCCGGAGCCCTCGGCAGTTCTTCGGCGGCGGCCGCTTGCGCGCCGGGCGGCTGCGGCTTGAGGTGCTCCTCCAGCAGCCAGCTGGAGTCGTATTCGAGCAGGCTGTCACCATTGTCCAGAAGGTCGACTGCCGCAGGCCCGGCCGAGCGCGGCACCGCAGCCGATGCGGCGGACACCGCCCCGGCATCCATCACATTGCCAGAGGGCGTGGTGCGCTCGCGCGGCGGCGGGGCGCCACGGGCCGAAGGCGGCGTGGTGCGGGCAATCGCGTTGAGCAGCAGCAGATCGTCGTACGCGGCCAGATCAAAACGTTCAGGCGCCGTATCGGCATGGCGGAACAACAGGCTGTCGAGCAGCGGCAACACCGATTCATCGCTCCAGATGGCCTCGATCCGGGCCAGAACCTCGGGGTAGGCCAGCAGTGGCCGCCCGGGCCGGTTGAAGCTCGCGAACTCCGGCACCAGGGCGTTGAAATGGCGATGGAACTGCGCCCGCAACTGGTTGAAATCGTCCACGCGGCTCAGCGAGCGGTACAGGCGCAGCAGCTCCAGGTAGGCGGCCGGTGCCGTGGCCTCGTTGGTGGCGATGTATTTCTTCAGCACGCCGATGGCCTGGTCGTGCTCACCCACCGACACGAAAAATTCTGCCTGCTGCTGCAGGTCGAACAGTTCCTCGGGGTTGATCAGCAGGGCCGGCTGGGCAACGGGCAGTGGAGCCCGGAAAACGGGCTCGAAAGACAAAGGCTGGGGTTCCACGGGCTCCGGGACGAATGCGGGCGCCTGCGGAGCTGGCGGTGCGGGCTCCAGGGGCTCAGGCACCGCAGGCGGTGCGGGAATGCTGGACGGCGCCGTTTGCGGAGCCTGCAGCGAAGCCGGCCCCGAGTTCGCGAGGGTATCCCCGGGAATCCCCGAGAGAGGGGGCTGCTGGGCAACGGCCGCGGCCCAGGCGTCCTGGGCCTGGAGCGAAACCGTGCGCAGCCGGGTGGCAATCCAGGCGGCCAGGGCGGCCATCGCCACCAGCATGCCCAGAAGCAGGTACACGATGGTGCCCGAATAGCGTTCGGACTTTTCCTTTTCCAGGCGTTCAAGCAGCTGCAGCGCAGTGGCGCGGTCCTGCGTGGCCTGGGTGCGCAACTGCGACAACTCTTCATTCAGCGCCGCCATGCGCGCCCCTTCCTTCAGCAGGTCTTCGGGGGCCATGCTCAGCGCCTTCCACTGCGCCTGCGCCTGCTCGCGCTGCTCCGGCGTGGCGGGTTCGCCGGGCAGGTTCAGCTCGGTGCTCAAACGCAGCGTGGAAGGGCTTTCGAGCCAGTTTTCCAGCGGTTCCATCACCAGCCGCGATGGGGGCCCATCAACCGGTGGAACCGGCCCGGTCGAGCGCTTGGCCTTGCGGGGCGGCGTCGCGGGGCGGGCGCGTGGCACTGCAGGCGCGGCAGCCGCCACGGGCGGCGGCGCAGTGCGGGTGGCGGCGGGTTCGGCCCCAGCACTGCCCCGCGCGGGCGGAAGGACAGCGGCGGGTTGTCGTTCGGCCGACGGCACGGCCGACGTGCCCTGGGGCACGGTGCCCGCCGCATCGGCGCCCCCTGAGAGAGGAATTGCAATCGGTCGGACTCCGGCAGCCACGGTTTCCGGCAAGTCCGCCAGGAAGGTGTAGGTGCGAGAAATCTTTCCGGAGCAGCCCGCATGCAGCACGGCGGTGAGCACGGGTTCGACCACCGGAACGGACGACTGCACCCGCACGGTGGGCGTGCGCCCCGGCACCATGGGCAACGGCGTGACACGGACCCGCGCATCGGCAACCGGGTTGTCTCCGGCGAACAGCTGGGCGGTGATGCAGGCGCCTTCGAGCGACTGGCCGGGATCGGTATGGACGTCAAATGCCAGATCCACCGGCCGGCCCAGCACCACGGGCCCCCGCGCATTGCCCAGAGAAAGCGCTGCCGCCCCCCATGCGGCGGAACCCAGGCATACAGCGGTGAGTGCGTTACGAAAATTCACATTTATTCTCGATTCAGCGCCCGATTCTTGCATAAAAGCCATCGATAGCGCCTATCAGCAAGGCTGCAGCCATAATCATGCTATGAAAATTCATTTTCCGCTCGTGGGTGTGGTGGGTGCTGGTGCCATGGGGCGCGGCATCGCGCAGATGATGGTTCAGGCCGGAAGCCAGGTCAGGCTGCTGGATGCACAGCCGGGCATGGCGCAAGCCGCGTGCCAGGACATAGCGCTGCAGTGGCAGCGCATGGTGAACAAAGGCCGCCTTGACGCGGAGCAAGCTGCGGCCTTTGCCGGGCGGCTGCAGGCGGTGGATGCGCTGGCGGCCCTGTCGGACTGCGATCTGGTAGTGGAGGCCATCGTCGAACAGCTCGGCGCCAAGCAGGCGCTGATGCGCGAACTCGAATCCGTGCTGCGGCCCGATGCGGCCCTGGCCACCAACACCTCGTCCCTCTCGGTCACGGCCATCGGCGCGGCCCTGCAGCGGCCGCAGCGCTTCGCGGGCCTGCACTTCTTCAACCCGGTGCCGCTGATGAAACTGGTGGAGGTGGTGCCGGGCCTGCGCACCGACCCGGCGCTGTGCACCGCCCTGGCCGGGCAGGTACGCGCCATGGGCCACACTGCAGTGCTGGCGCAGGACACGCCGGGTTTCATCGTCAACCACGCGGGCCGGGGCTTCACCACCGAGGCGCTGCGTGTCGTCGGCGAGGGCGTGACCGACTTCGCCACGGTGGACCGGATTCTGCGCGACCAGGTCGGTTTCAAGCTCGGCCCGTTCGAGCTGCTGGATTTGACGGGACTCGATGTCTCGCACCCGGTGATGGAATCGATCTACCACCAGTACCATGAGGAGCCACGCTACCGCCCCAGCGTCATCACCGCCCAGCGTGTGGCTGGCGGCCTTCTGGGCCGCAAGACGGGCGAGGGTTTCTACCGTTACGACGGCAACGCCGCCCAATACCCGGCCGAACCGCCCGTGCCCGGGGTCGAGAACATCCCGCCCGTCTGGGTTTCACCGCGCGCCGCGCGCCGCCCCGAGATCTACCAGATGCTCAAAAGCCTGGGCGCCAGCATCGAGACCGGCGCCGCACCATCGGCCAGCGCCATCATCCTGGTGGCGCCGCTGGGGTTCGACATCACCACCGTGGCCGTGGTCGAACGCCTGGACCCGGCGCGCACCATCGGCATCGACATGCTGGTCGAGGAAAGCGCCACGCGCCGCCGCGTGCTGGCCACCAACCCGGTAACGCGCGTCGACATCCGCGACGCCACGCACGCACTGATGGCGCGCGACGGCAAGCCCGTGAGCGTGATCCGCGACAGTGGCGGCTTCGTCACGCAGCGCGTGGTGGCCACCATCGTCAACATTGCCAGCGACATCTGCCAGCAGCGCATCTGCACCCCGCGCGACCTGGAAACCGCCGTGACCCTGGGCCTGGGCTACCCGCTCGGCCCCCTGGCCATGGGCGACCGCTGGGGACCGACCAATGTGCTCGAAGTGCTGTTCAACATGCAGACCGTCTACGGAGACACGCGCTACCGCCCCAGCCCCTGGCTGCGCCGCCGCGGCGCCATCGGCCTGAGCCTGCAGCACGAAGAAGAGTGACCTTTCACGCGCCGCCCCTGTCATCCACGCCCCACGACCATGCCCGCCGAACTCCGAAGCTCCAGCCACGGCCAGACCCTGGTTCTGACCATCAGCCAACCTGACCTGCGCAATGCGCTGAACCCGGCCATTTATGCGGCAGGAACCGAGGCGCTGAACGTCGCCGAACGCAGTGCCGAGGTGCGCAGCGTGGTCATCACCGGAGCGGACGGCATGTTCGGCGCAGGGGGCTGCCTGGAGCGGCTGCAAGCCCACGGTGCACCACTGCGGGAGGCGGAGGAGGCATCCATCGAAGCACTGCACAACTGGATCGAGACCATCCGCGCCTACCCCAAGCCGGTGGTCGCGGCCGTCGAAGGCGCGGCCACCGGTGCCGGGTTTGCACTGGCTCTGGCCTGCGACCTTGTCGTGGCCTCGCGCAGCGCCCGGTTCGCCATGCCGGACAGCCACGCCGGCCTCTCACCCGGTGGCGGCGCAAGCTGGAGCCTGGCCCACGCCCTGCCCCGCGCCATGGCCGCCGAGCTGTTGATGTGCGGCGACCCGGTTCCGGCCGATCGCCTGCACGCCCTCGGGGTGATCAACCGCCTGGCCGAACCCGGCGGCACACTGACCACAGCACTGGAGCTGGCCCAGACGCTGAACGGGCGCGCACCCAACGCCCTGGCCAGCATCAAGGAACTGCTGAACGAGGCAGGTCACGGAACACTCAACGCCCACCTGGGCCTGGAGCACCAGCATTTCGTGCGCAACCTGCACCATGCCAATGCAGGTGAAAGCATTGCGGCCTTGCAGGACAAACGCGCGCCAAAGTACCGCTGAGGGCATTGCGGATATTGCTATTTAATTGATAGCTATTTCCGCAACACCATAAAGCCACAAAGGCATTTTTGATCCTATTTTCCGGCCCATGCCGGGGATGGTGCCCGCCTGCGTGCGGCGGCACCGCGTGCGCGCAGACGCTCAGGTGACAACCCCCATGCGAATCGCGGGTCCCTCACGCGACAATGGACGTGTATTCAGTCACCCAAAAGACAGACCATGGACGACCCGATTCTTACTATTGAAGAACGTGAAGCGATCAACTCCGGTCGCTGGTTTTCTTCCCTCTCACCCTCGCTCCGGCACGACATACTGCGATGCGCCTACGTCAAACGCTTCAAGGATGGTGGCTTGATTGCCGCCCGCGGCGACCCGCCCGAGGAGTGGATCGCCTGCGCCAAGGGCGCGGTGCGTGTGAGCTCAACCTCGATCTCGGGCAAGCAGATCACGCTGACCTACGTGGAGCCGGGCATCTGGTTCGGCGACGTGGCGATCTTCGACGGGGACCGGCGCACGCACGATGCCTATGCCCACGGCGACACCACCGTCCTGTGCGTGGCCAAGGCCGACTTCAAGAAAATCCTGGCCGCGCACGTCGAACTGTACGAAGCCATGCTGCGCCTGCATGCCCGGCGCATCCGCCAGCTTTACGGCCTGGTGGAAGACCTCAACACCCTGCCGCTGCGCGCACGGCTGGCCAAGCAGCTGCTGCACCTGGTGCGCAGCTACGGCATTCCCAGCCTGTCGCATGGCGACGAAATGCGCATCGGCCTGCAACTGGCCCAGGAAGAACTGGCGCAACTGCTGGGCGCCTCGCGCCAGCGTGTCAACCAGGAACTCAAGGCCATGGAGCGTGAAGACATCATCCGCATCGAGCCGGGTGGCCTGGTCGTGCGCGACCGCGACGCCCTGATGGACATCACCGAAACCGACAACTGACCACCGACCCATGAGCAATTTCGACCACTTCATCGGCACCCGTGCAGTCTCCGGGCAGCATGCTTTCGACACCGCCGCGCTCAGCGCCTGGCTGGAGAAGAACCTCGCGGGCTTCCAGGGCCCCTTGAGCGTCGAGATGTTCAAGGGCGGTCAGTCCAACCCCACCTACAAGCTCATCACGCCGGGCCAGAGCTACGTGATGCGCGCCAAACCCGGCCCGGTGGCCAAGCTGCTGCCCTCGGCCCACGCCATCGAGCGCGAATTCGCCGTGATGAGCGGCCTGCAGGGCACCGACGTCCCTGTGCCACGCATGTACGCGCTGTGCGAGGACGAGTCCGTGATCGGCCGCGCCTTCTACGTGATGGAATTCATGCAGGGCCGCGTGCTCTGGGACCAGTCGCTGCCCGGCATGCAGCCTGCGGAGCGCAAGGCCATTTACAACGAGAGCAACCGCGTCATCTCCGCGCTGCACACCGTGAAGTTCGCCGAACGCGGCCTGGCCACCTATGGCAAGCCCGGCAACTACTTCGAGCGCCAGATCGGCCGCTGGAGCAAGCAGTACGTGGCCTCGATCACGCAGCCCATCGAGGAGATGGACAAGCTCATGGCCTGGCTGCCCGCAAACATGCCAGCCAGCGCGCGCGACGAGAACCGCGTCTCCATCGTGCATGGCGACTTCCGGCTCGACAACCTCATGTTCCACCCCACCGAGCCGCGCATCATCGCCGTGCTCGACTGGGAGCTTTCCACGCTGGGCCACCCGCTGGCCGACTTCAGCTACCACTGCATGGCCTGGCACATCCAGCCGGGCCAGTTCCGCGGCATCGGCGGCCTGGACCTGCCCGCGCTGGGCATCCCGTCCGAGCAGGAGTACATCCGCATGTATTGCGAGCGCACCGGCCTGGCCACGCCCGAGGAGCTGGCCGCCGACTGGAACTTCTACCTCGCCTACAACCTGTTCCGCCTCGCGGCCATCCTGCAGGGCATCGCCAAGCGCGTCGAGATGGGCACCGCTTCGAGCGCCCAGGCGAAGGCCTCGGGCGAAGGCGCCCGCCCCCTGGCCCAGCTGGCCTGGTCCTTCGCCCAGCGCGGCTGAGCCCCTTCATACCCCCCCGTTTTTCTAGGAGAACCCATGGACTTTGACTACTCGCCCAAAACCAAGGAACTGCAGGCCAAGCTGCTGAAGTTCATGGACGACCACATCTACCCGGCCGAGGCCGCCTACGCCGCCGAGCTGGCTGCCAACACAGCGGCGGGCAAGCGCTGGACGCCGCTGCAGACCATCGAGAACCTCAAGCTCAAGGCCCAGGCCGCCGGGCTGTGGAACCTGTTCCTGCCAGTGGACACGGCCGAGGCCTCGGGCTACCACGGCGCGGGCCTGACCAACCAGGAATACGCCCCCCTGGCCGAGATCATGGGCCGCGTGCTGTGGTCCAGTGAGGTGTTCAACTGCTCGGCGCCCGACACCGGAAACATGGAAACCATCGCCCGCTACGGTGACGCGGAAAACAAGGCCCGCTGGCTCAAGCCGCTGCTCGAAGGCAAGATCCGCTCGGCCTTCGCCATGACCGAACCCGAGGTGGCATCGAGCGACGCCACCAACATCGCCACCCGCATCGAGCGTGACGGCGACGACTACGTGATCAATGGCCGCAAGTGGTGGACGTCCGGAGCCATGGACCCGCGCTGCTCGGTGTTCATCACCATGGGCAAGACCAACCCGGATGCTCCACGCCACTCGCAGCAAAGCATGATCCTCGTGCCCGCCAACACCCCGGGCGTGAAGATCGTGCGTGCGCTCAATGTGTTCGGCTACGACGACGCACCGCACGGCCATGCCGAGGTGCTGTTCGAGAACGTGCGCGTGCCCGCCTCCAACATCCTGCTCGGCGAAGGCCGCGGCTTCGAGATCGCGCAAGGGCGCCTGGGCCCCGGACGCATCCACCACTGCATGCGCCTGATCGGTCTGGCCGAGCGTGCACTGGAACTCATGTGCAAGCGTTCGATGGAGCGCGTGGCCTTCGGCAAGACGGTGGCGCAACAGGGCGTGACGCAGGAGCGTATCGCCGAGGCACGCTGCAAGATCGACATGGCCCGCCTGCTCACGCTCAAGGCCGCCTGGATGATGGATGTGGCCGGCAACAAGGTCGCCAAGTCCGAGATCGCGATGATCAAGGTCGTCGCCCCCAGCATGGCCTGCCAGGTCATCGACTGGGCCATCCAGGCCCATGGCGGCGGCGGCGTGAGCGACGACTTCCCGCTGGCCTTCACCTATGCCCAGGCCCGCACCCTGCGTTTCGCCGACGGCCCGGACGAAGTGCACCGCAACGCCATCGCCAAGATGGAACTGGGCAAGTACGCACCACCCAAGGCGCACTGAAAAGCCTCCCCGGCCGCAGGCCGGGGGTGTGCTGCCGGTGCCCCCGTGGCATGGCAGCCCCTTCACCCCGGGGGCAGCGTATCGGGTTGCGAATCGTTGCAATGCGGCAGATTCTGCGCTGCCTCGGCCGCCGCCGTGGTCAACAAAGCCGCCGCATACTGCAGATCAGGCAAATGGCGTGCCACCGTTTCCATGCGCAGCGACACCTTGCCATCGGCAAGCATCAAGAGCAGCGGCGCCTGCGCGCGTTCGGCGGGCACCCTTTCCATCAGCAGGTGGGAGACCATGGCCGCATTCACCCAGCGCTGGGCATGCTCGACACTGTCCCCCACAACGGCAAACAATCGCGAAAACGAGGCCGGCAGCCCGGGCCAGCGCAACTCTTCGTAAATGGCCAGCCAGCGCAATTCCTGCGGCAGATTGTCATCCACGGCCGTCTGCAAGGGTTCGGTGATGGCGCCGTAAACCCGGCCTTCCAGCTCGTCCTTGAGCGCCCTGCTGATCACCATGACAGCAACCTCCGGCACAACACGCATGTCTGCACGCGCGCGCAGCTCTGTTCCCTGCACGTAGTCCCGCGCAGGCGGGCCACTCTCCATGCGCCAGGGTTTGCCAGCCACCACGCCCCCTAGATGAAACTGCGCCGGCTCACCCTGAAAAGCAAAAGCCCAGCCCTGACCTTTGGCCCACTGCGAGAGCTGCGTGGCTGACGCCACGCTTGCACCACTGGAAGAACCAGCGCCCCGGGTGAACACAGTGCGAAGACGTTCGAACATGGCTGTCTCCCTTTCTCTGCCCGTCTTTCGAATACCACCACGGCACAGGCGCGCCCGGCCCGTGAGCGGCGACCACTCAGAACGTGTTTACGATCTCAGCCCAGGTGCATGTTGCTGCCCGCGACGCGAAAATCGAGCAGCGGAGCCCCCGCCTCAAAAGGCATGCCCAGCGCAATCTGGCCGCACCCGTAGAGCAGGCAGGCGTCGCGCCGCAAAGCCACCACGGTGTCGCTTCCTTCGTAATGCACCCAGGTACCGAAACTGCTGACATCCGTCAGCGTGAATCCGCCCTTGTGCCAATCGATGCGGGCGTGCATGCGCGAGACACGCGGGTCAGCAATGCACAGTTGGGCCGAACTGGATCTGCCCACATGCACGGGCACATCGGCGGAGGAGTAGCACAGGCTTTCGCCACGCCATGACAACTGGATGGTTCCAAAGAACGAATCGAGCGGCGCAATCGCACTGTGCAACGCGGCCTGCATGGTCATGATTTCCGGGCCGTCGTTGTCACGCCACTCGGCCTGAAAAATCACCTGGGGCTCGGACTTGCCCCGCAACTCGAACACACCGAGCTTGCGGAACTGCACATGGGGCACCACGCCCGCGCCCACGGCCGTTGCATCGGTGGTCCAGATCTCCCCCGGGCCCGCCCGTTCGCACAGCCGGGCCGCCACGTTGACAGCGTCGCCGTATGCGTCACCCTCCACCTCCAGGACGCCCCCCGTGGCGACACCGACATGCATCTCCATACGCGCCACCGCAGGCCAGCGCTGAAGATGGATGAGGTGGCTGCGCTGCAGTTCAGCCGCAGCACCCACGCCCTGGGCGGCGCTGCCAAACACACCCAGCACACCATCCCCCAGTTTTTTCACGACACGGCCGCCATGGGCCAGCATGACGTCTCCGATCCATTGCGTCAGGCGCATGACCGTTTCCGTCGCCCGCTGGTCACCCAGTGACTCGAACAGCGGCGTACTTCCTGTGAGATCGGCAAAAACCACCGTTGATGGAGTGCTCATGGGCGCAGAAGAACGATGGTGCACATACGGTTCAGTTTAGAGCATCTCACCCCGGACTGCAGCAACGCAATTGCCATACCGCACCGCAGCCGCGCCCCCTTGGCCCGGCTGCGCCATGCTTCAGGCGCCGGGCCCTGGATGCGACCGCACCCACTGCGCCGCCCCCCGGCCCGCCCGCACGCCGGTGGCCATGCATGCCGTCAGCAGGTATCCCCCCGTCGGGGCCTCCCAATCCAGCATCTCACCCGCGCAGAAAACACCGTTGCAGGCCTTGAGCATCAAGTGCGCATCCAGCCCTTCGAAGGCCACGCCCCCTGCGGTGCTGATAGCTTCGTCCAGCGGCCGGGTGGCCACCACCGTGATGGGAACCGCCTTGATGGCATGTGCCAGTGCCACCGGATCCGCCATCTGCTCTTTGCTCAGTTGCTCGTAGAGAATTCCTGTCTTGATTCCGTCCAGCCCCAGTCGGCTCTTGAGGTGGCTCGACAGCGAACGCGAGCCGCGCGGATGGCGAACCTGCACCAGAACATGTTCCGGCGATTGGTCGGGCAACAGATCCAGAAAGAACGTGGCCCTTCCATGGGCCTCGATTTCATCGCGCAGCAATGCAGAAGCCGCATAAATGAGGCTGCCTTCCACCCCGGTCGCCGTGGCCACAAACTCTCCCTTGCGGTGGAAGCTGCGCCCATCGCTGGCAGTGAATGCAATGGCCACAGACTTGAAGGGTTGACCGGCATGGCGCCCGGCAAAATGTGGCGTCCAGCCGACCGGAACTGCCGGAGGATGGCCGAGGATCTCCTGAAGAAACTCTCGCCGCGTCTCTCCCGCCAGCGCCTTGCGCGCAGGCACGTCAAACCCGCAATTGGCGGGGCGCAAGGGCGCCAAGTCGGCTCCGCGGCTCTTCAACAAGGGAACCCAGGCGCCATCGGACCCCAGGCGCGCCCAGCTTGCCCCTCCAAGGGCCAGCACAACGGCCGTTGCGGAAACTTTCACATCGCCGCTCGGGGCCTGGAACAACAGCGCGCCCTCATCATCCCAGCCACTCCATCGGTGGCGCATGTGCAGACGCACGCCCATGGAACGTAAGCGCTGGAGCCAGGCGCGCAGCAGCGGGGCGGCCTTCATGTCCACAGGGAAGACCCGTCCCGATGTGCCCACGAAGGTATCCACCCCCAGCTTCCGCGCCCATTCACGGATCTGCTCCGGCCCGAAATCCTGCAGCAGGGGACGCAAACAAGGCCCCTGCGTGCCATAGCGATGGACGAACCCTTCCAGTGGCTCGGAGTGCGTCAGGTTGAGCCCCCCCTTTCCAGCGAGGAGGAATTTGCGCCCCACCGAGGGCATCGCGTCAAACAGGTGCACGGCCACACCGGCGCGTGCCAGCTCCTCGGCGGCCATCAGCCCCGCAGGCCCGCCGCCGACCACGGCGGCCTCGCAAAACCACGTCTGGGGCGAAAGCATCGAATCAGTCATTTATCTATTGGATCCACGCCCTGTCTGGGCCAACATTCAGAAAAAACACCGCCAGACCGCGCGCTCTCAGCGAACGTGGAAGGTCTTCCGGCCCATCGATTTTTGCTATGACAGCCATAGCACGGAACGGCCTTGGCGGCGGCAGGGACAGACCTGTTTCTGTCACAATGACCGGACTTTATACGTACCCACACAACACAAGTAAGGAAAGCGCATGGCAAGCGAACTCATCAAACATCTTTCTGACGCCAGTTTTGAGGCCGACGTACTGAAATCCAACACGCCCGTGCTGGTGGATTACTGGGCCGAATGGTGCGGTCCCTGCAAGATGATTGCCCCCATTCTCGATGAAGTGGCAGGCACCTACCAAGGCAAACTGCAGATTGCAAAGATGAACGTGGATGAAAACCGCGAGGTTCCCGCCAAGTTCGGCATTCGCGGCATTCCCACACTGATGCTGTTCAAGGATGGCCAACTGGCCGCCACCAAGGTCGGCGCCATGAGCAAGGCCCAACTGACCGCCTTCATCGACCAGCAACTGGCCTGAACGCGACGGGGCCACGCCACCCCGGCACGGCCCGCCCGTCGAAAGTGTCAGGTCCGGCGATCGGGCTGGCACGGTGACGGCATCTTGTTCAGTCCCTCTGGCCATGGCAGGTTCGCCGCGCTCTTTTTCCTGTCATAATTCGGCCGGATCACTGGTCCACCCGCACGGGTCACCAGCCTGAGATCCCCAGGCACGCCAAGGCTGCAATCCGCAGCCTGATCGGCAGCAAGCTACCCCCAGATTCATACCCGCTCCGCCCAGGAGTCACTCCATGCACCTCAACGAACTCAAGGCACTGCATGTGTCTGAAGTCCTCAAGCAGGCCGAAGAGCTTGACATCGAAAACACCGGCCGCATGCGCAAGCAGGAACTGATGTTTGCCATCATCAAGAAGCGAGCCAAGGCGGGCGAACAGATCTTTGCCGACGGCGTGCTCGAAATCCTGCCCGACGGTTTCGGCTTCCTGCGCAGCCCCGACACCAGTTACACGGCCAGCACCGACGATATCTACATCAGCCCCAGCCAGGTACGTCG
The DNA here is from genome assembly GCA_024709845.1 of Burkholderiaceae bacterium. GTDB lineage: Bacteria > Pseudomonadota > Gammaproteobacteria > Burkholderiales > Burkholderiaceae_C > Simplicispira. Next base: position 15,394 of record JANJVX010000047.1, read on the forward strand.
CTTCAACCTGCACACCGGCGACATGATCGAGGGCGAAGTGCGCACACCCAAGGACGGCGAGCGCTATTTCGCACTGACCAAGCTCGACAAGGTCAACGACGGCCCGCCGGAGCAGAACAAGCACAAGGTGATGTTCGAGAACCTCACGCCGTTGTTTCCCAAGGAACACATGCGGCTCGAGCGCGACATCAAGAGCGACGAGAACATCACCGGACGCATCATCGACATCATCGCCCCCATCGGCCGCGGCCAGCGCGCGCTGATCGTCGCGCCCCCGAAGAGCGGCAAGACGATGATGATGCAGCACATCGCCCACGCCATCACGGCCAACCACCCCGACGTGCACCTGATGGTGCTGCTGGTGGATGAGCGCCCGGAAGAAGTGACGGAAATGCAGCGCACGGTGAAGGGCGAGATCATCGCCTCCACCTTCGACGAGCCCGCAGCGCGCCACGTGCACGTGGCCGAGATGGTGATCGAGCGCGCCAAGCGACTCGTGGAGCTGAAGAAGGACGTGGTGATCCTGCTCGACTC
>JANJVX010000143.1 GCA_024709845.1 Burkholderiaceae bacterium
TGTGCCGCAGGCGCTGCACACCTTCCGCACACGCGATGTGCGCGGCATTTCCCTGGGCATGTACAGCGTGTTCACCGTGGGCATCGCCCTGTGGCTGGTGTACGGGCTGGCGCTGAGGGCCTGGCCGATCGTGGGGGCCAATGCCATCACCCTGGCGCTGGCCGGCAGCATCCTGGCGATGAAGCTGCGGTACGGTCGCAGCGAGCCACCCCACGACGCTTCGTGAGCTGTCACACAGGCGTCTGATGGCCATCGGGCCGCGCGTAATCCCCAATGGTGAAGGCACGGCAGGTGCAGGCACCATGGCCGCTTTCCGACCAGAGGGACCCATTCATGACGTATTTCCGCTTTACCTGTGTGGCCGCTGCTGCGGCGCTGCTTGCTGCCTGCGGTGGCTCCGACGGCCCCGACCGAGGCGTGCTCAAAGAAGCGCCTGTCACGGTGACCACGCTGACCGCCGCACAGATCGACGCCGGTACCGCAGCCGCAGGCCTTCAGGCGCTCAGTGGCAAGGCCAAGTGCGATGTCAAGGTGGTGGCGCTGAACTACATCACCGTGGGCGCAAAGGGCAGCGACGAGAGCAATGCCTCGGGCGTCATGCTGGTGCCGGGGGGAGCGGCCTGCGCCACGCCCGCACCGCTGGTCGCCTATGCCAAGGGAACCGACGTGCAAAAGCCCCGCACCCTGGCCAACCCGCAGGACAGCGAAACCTTCCTGTTGGCTGCCATGTATGCGGCCCAGGGCTATGCGGTGGTGGCCACCGACTATCTGGGCTTTGCCAAATCCACCCATGCCTTCCACCCGTATCTGCATGCCGACTCGGAGGCCACCACGGTGATCGACTCCGTGCGCGCAGCGCGGGCGGCCGCCCCCTCGGTGGGCGCCAGCCTGTCGGGCAAGGTCATGTTCACCGGCTACTCGCAAGGGGGCCATGCCTCCATGGCGGCCCACCGGGCGGCCGAGCGCGACCATCCCACCGAGTTCAATGTGGTGGCGGGCGCGCACCTGGCAGGGCCCTACAACCTGTCGGGCTCGCTCAAACTGCCCGATGCCATTGCCGGCGTGCAGTTCTTCGTGCCGTACCTCGTGACGGCCTGGCAAAAGGTCTATGGCAACGTCTACACCGATGTGAAGGCGGCCTTCAAGACGCCGTATTCGGGCTACATCGAAAACCTGCTGCCCAGCCCCACGCTGAACTACACCACGCTGGTGACCACCGGCACGCTGCCGGGCGGTCCTGGCGTGACGCCCAACCAGGCGCGTGATGCAGTGTTCCAGCCCGACTTTCTGGCGGGTGCGCAGACCAGTGCCACCCACCCCCTGTATGTGGCGGCCAAAAAGAACGATCTGCTGGGCTGGAGCCCCAAGGCGCGCGTGCTGCTGTGCGGCGGTGCGGGGGACCCCACGGTGCCACCGGCCATTCACCAGCAGGTCATGAAGGCCGACTTTGACAGCCGGGGCCTGACCAATGTGACCTCCGTGGACGTGGATGCCATGGTGCAGGCCGCCTTCGGCCCCGGTGGCCAGGCGCCCACCGATCCCACATCGGCGGCATTTGCCACCTACTACGCCAGCTACCATGGCACCTACGAGCCACCGTTCTGCCATGCGCAGGCCCGTGCGCTGTTCGATCAGGTCAAGTGACCCCTGCGGCCCCGGACCGGGGCCGACAGCAAAAAAGCCGACCCAAGGGTCGGCTTTTTTGTTGCGGGTGCGCAGATTGCCTTACCAGCGGGCGCGCAGCCTGTCGTAGGCGTAGGTGCCCAGCTGGCGGTGGGCCGATGGGCTGAGGTAGACGTTGTCGGCAAAGACGTAGTGATCGGGGTTGGCGCCTGCCACGAGCGTGGCTGCCGTGCACAGGGCGGAGTTGACCTGGCCCACGCCGGTGCCGATGCCATTGCCGGAGTCCACCGAGGTGCACACGGGGGCGGCGCCATTCGTGAAGGAATAGACGCCAGGAGCCGAGGTGTAGAGGTTCACGTAATAGGCCGCATCGACATAGAGCACATGGGCCCCCAGGTCGTTGATGGCCACCAGCAGCCCCTCATTGAAGCGGCTGCTGGCATCGCTCAGCAGGGTTTCCTGCCCGATGGCCAGGGCCCAGGGTGTCTTGCCCAGGTTGTAGGTGCCGGACACCACCACATGCGGCGCGCCTGCTGCCACCAGGCGGCGCACCTGCGCGGCCAGGGCCTGGCCGTTCTGGCGGGCCTGGGCCACATAGTCCGCACTGCTGAGGGTGCCAGCGCGCACGGCCGCCATGCCCACGATCAGGTCGCTGATACCGCCGTTGAGCAGCACGATGTCGTTGGCCGCAAAGGTCTTGCTGGCCAAAAAGCTGTCGATCTGCGCCGTGATGGTGGGGGTGCTGGCGTCGCCTGCTGCATCGGGCTGAGCGGCAATGCGGGCGTTGCCCTGCGCATAGCTCAGGCCGCCAGCAGACACCGGGGCGAGGGTCTTCTGGTAGTGCGATGCGAGCTGCAGCGTCCAGTTGTTCACGCTGCCGTTGTTCACGGTATAGCGCGGCCCCTTCTGGCCGACGTCGCTGTAGGCGTCGCCAAAAGCGATGAAGCGATCGGGCTTGATGGCCGATTCCGTGGTGCTGGAGCCGCAGGCCGCCAGAAGCATTGCCGACGCACATGCGGCGACCAGGGCGGTGCGGTGCATCCAATTTCCTGCCATGTTGTGTTCTCCGGTAAGGGTTCGGTAGTTTAACGAGTGGTCTTCAGGCGGCCGCGGCACGCTGCAGGCGGTCGCGCACGCCTTCCCAGTCGGGCGTGCCGGGCGGTGTCTCGATCCAGATGAGCCGCGCGCCCGCGTCGTCGAAGCCGCGCAGCGCCGCGAACAGCTGCTGGGCCGTGGCCTCGGCATCGTCGGGCATGCGCCGCAGCAG
>JANJVX010000197.1 GCA_024709845.1 Burkholderiaceae bacterium
CCGAGAAGGAGCTCGCCGGCTACACCCTGTTCAAGGAGAGCGGCTGCGTGGCCTGCCACAATGGCCCGGCGGCCGGCGGTACCTCCTTCCAGCGCATGGGCGTGGTCGAGCCGTACAAGAGCAGCTCGCCCGCCGAAGGCCGCTCCGCGGTCACCGGCGCCGACGCCGACCGCTTCAACTTCAAGGTGCCTACGCTGCGCAACGTGGCGCTGACCTACCCCTATTTTCATGACGGTGCGGCCGACACGCTGCCGGAAGCCGTGGATACCATGGGCCGCCTGCAACTGGGCAAGAAGTTCACGGCCGAGGAGAACGCCGACATCGTGGCATTCCTCAAGACGCTGACGGGTGAGCAGCCCAGAATGACTCTGCCCATCCTGCCGCCGTCCAGCGACAAGACCAAGCGCCCCCAGCCATTCGAATAACGGATCGGTCACCTTGGGGGTCCACGCCCCCACGCCCTGCCAGGACACCGCCCGGCAGGGCTTTTTTTCGCCTGCAGGATGGAGGCAGGTTCTTCAGCAAACCACTGCAAGCGCATCCACGATGTCGCGTTCCCGGCGCGTGAGTGCTGCATAGCCCCAACGAAACAGGCGAAGGAGGGCCTGATTGATTTCAGATTCGCTGTACTGCATGGTGCTCTCCTGCAGGAGCCGGAGGCTCCGAAAGGTGGTAAACGCATGGCCGACAGGCGCCCCATGAAGACAGTCCGTCGCGGGGGAGGCGCTGAGGCTCGCTGCATGAAAAAGCCTGTGCGCAGCATGATCGGATTGCGCAGGCAGTGAAGGCGCCATGAGCCTGTGGTTTCGTTTGCTTTTCAATGGATTGGAACAAAACCCGTGCGCCACGCAACACCCGGCGTAACGCAGGCTGCACAAGGGTCAGCCGACTGCCGCTCGGGTGCGTTGCGGCCAGGGGCCCTGGCACATCGTGTACAAAAGACCACACGCTCCGCGCGCTGTATGCCGCCTGCGCCGCACGGTTGTCCAACCCGGCGCTGCCGCCATCGCGACAGCCTTGGCCACAAGCCCCCACCACACTATCCCTATGACCGACCACCCCAGCCCAGCCACCCTGGCCGCCACGGCCCTGATCGACAGCGATCATCCCGACGTCGCAGCCTTCGCGCGCCTGCACGCACGCGGCGGCGATGCCCGCGAGCGCGCCGTGGCGCTGACCCTTGCGGTGCGCGACGGGTTTCGCTACGACCCCTACCGCCTCGACCTCACGCCCGAAGGCATGCGCGCCAGCACCGTGCTGGCCAACGGTTTTGGCTGGTGCGTGCCCAAGGCCGTGCTGCTGGCGGCGGTGTGCCGTGCCGCAGGCATTCCGGCACGCCTGGGCTTTGCCGACGTGCGCAACCACCTGAGCACGGAGCGCATGCGCCAGACCATGCAAACCGACCTGTTCATCTGGCATGGCTATGCCGACCTGTGGATCGACGGCCGCTGGATCAAGGCCACGCCGGCCTTCAACGTCGAACTGTGCGAGCGTTTCGGCCTGCTGCCGCTCGATTTCGATGGCCGCGCCGATTCGATCTACCACCCGTTCGACCGTTCCGGCAACCGGCACATGGAATATGTGAACGACCGAGGCACCTTCGACGACCTGCCGCTCGAACGCATCGTGGCGGATTTCCAGCAGGTCTACGGCGCCTGGATGGTGGACCCCACCGCCCTCCGGTCCGCCAGTTTCCAGCACGACGTGGAGCGCGAAACGCAATGACCGAAACCTCTTCCCTGATTCCCCCTGGCTTTCAGCCCATCGAGGCCGGCGGCCCGTACATGCAGAACAACGGTCCCCTGTACCTGCTGCACGAGGGCGGCGTGGTGAAGTTTGGCTTCCGGGTCGAGCGGCGCCACATCAATCCCATGAACAACCTGCATGGCGGCATGATGGCCAGCTTCTGCGACATGCTGCTGCCGCTGTCGGTGCACCGCAAGAACGCAGAGGTGGGGCAACGCTTCCTGCCCACCGTCAGCCTGCAGATCGACTATCTCGCACCAGCCCCGCTGGGCTGCTGGGTCGAGGGCGAGGCCGAGCCGCTGCGCGTGACGCGCTCGCTGGTGTTTGCCCAGGGCCTGGTGCGCGCCGATGGCGTGCCCTGCGCGCGCGTGAGCGGCGTCTTCAAGATCGGACCGGAAATCCCGATGGAAGTGGTCGGCTGAACGCACCCGCGCGCGGCGTGGGGTGGCATACCATGGCCCTTCAGCACACCGCCCACCGCCATGCGCACCATCCGACGAGTCTTCTGGACCTATTTGCTCCTGCTCAGCACCGCTTGGTGGCTGAGCGATCCGACCCCCCTGGCCGACCTGGCGCATGTGTTCGCCTGGCGTGCCGTGCTGCTGCAATACACCGGCGTGCTGGCCATCGGCGTCATGGCGCTGGCCCTGGTGCTGGCGGTGCGCCCGGTGGTGTTCGAGCCCTGGCTGGGCGGCCTGGACAAGATGTACCGGCTGCACAAATGGTTGGGCATCACGGCGCTCGCGGCATCCGTCGCGCACTGGCTGCTGGCGGTGCTGCCGGGCCAGCTGGTGGGCCTGGGCTGGCTCAGGCGGCAGGCTTACTCCGCCAGCGCCTTGCGCACCGATCTGCCCGCGCTCGAATGGCTGCAGCAGGCGCTGCGCGGCCAGCGCGGCATGGCCGCAGTGGTGGGTGAATGGGCGTTCTACCTGGCCGTGCTGATGATGCTGCTGGCACTGGTCCGCGCCTTCCCGTACCGCTACTTCTTCAAGGTGCACCGCCTGCTGGCCGCCGCCTTTCTGGCGCTGGCCTGGCACGCGGTGGTGCTGATGCGGGTGGACTACTGGGCCGCCGTCCTCGGGCCGCCGCTGGCCGTGCTGATGCTGGCGGGCGGCATTGCAGCGCTGCGGGTGCTGCTGCGGCATGTGGCGGCCGGGCGCAAGGCGGTGGGCGAGATCACCCGCATCGTCCGCCACGAGGCCTTGCAGACGATGGAGCTGACCGTGGCCATCAAGGGCCGCTGGGCCGGGCACCAGGCGGGGCAGTTCGCCTTCGTCACCTTCCACGCCAAGGAAGGGGCGCACCCGTTCACCATTGCCTCGCCCTGGACGGGGGACGGCTTCATCCGCTTCCGTGTGAAGGCGCTGGGCGACTACACCCGCACCCTGGACCGCCGCCTGCACGTGGGCAGCGTGGTGCAGGTGGAGGGGCCCTATGGGCAGTTCACGTTCGAGGGCACGCGGCCCCGCCAGATCTGGGTGAGTGGCGGCATCGGCATCACGCCCTTCATCGCACGCATGCAGGCCCTGGCCCATGCGCCCGATGGCAAGGCCATCGACCTGTTCCATTGCACGGCGGTGCACGACGCCCAGTCCACCGCCCAGCTGGAGGGCGATGCCCTGGCCGCCGGGGTGCGCCTGCATGTGCTGTGGGATGCGCGCGACGGCCTGCTTGATGCCCGGCGCATCGCCGCCGCCGTGCCGCAGTGGCGCGAGGCCGATGTCTGGTTCTGCGGCCCGGCGCCTTTCGGCCAGGCGCTGCGGCGCGACCTGCTGGCGCTCGGGCTGCCTGCAGAGCAGTTTCACCAGGAGCTTTTCCAGATGCGCTAGCGCCGGCGCAGCCCGAGTGCACGCGCCCGGTCCAGCCAGCGCGCGCGGCGCGCGCTGTCGGCGCCGCGCACCGGACCGAAGCCGTGCACGCGCACGGGCCGGATGCCGCTGAACTCCAGAATGGTCGTCTTCATCTGGTGGTGGCCCGGCATGCGCTGCACCCAGCGGTAGTACCAGGGCGGCGAGTCCATGGTCACCAGCAGCTCGGCCGAGCGGCCCGCCAGCAGCTTGTCCCAGAGCGATGAGCCCTGGCGGTACCTGAAGGCGAAGCCCGGCAGGAACACCCGGTCAATAAAGCCCTTGAGCAGGGCGGGCATGGCGCCCCACCAGGTCGGGTACACCCAGACCAGGTGTTCGGCCCAGGTGATCTGCGCCTGCGCGTCCTGCAGGCCGGGTTCCAGCGGCTGCTCGCCCCGGTAGCCCGCGTGCAGCAGCGGATCGAACGCGAGCGACCCCAGCGCCAGCTGGCGCACCTCGGCCCCGGCGGCGCGCGCGCCTTCGATGTACGACTGCGCCAGGCCCGCGCACAGGCTGCCGGCGGACGGATGGCCCAGAATGACCAGGATGCGTTGCGCCACGTGAATTCCTCGGGAAAGTTGCGATGACAGGCATCGTCACCTTGTCCCGCGGGGCAGAGTCAAGCACCGCCCCAGGATTTGTTGACCATGCCGCGAAAGCGCAGGCTGATCTCGGGATGCAGGACGGCCGTGATGGCGCAATCGGGGTCGGTAACGTCGATCGCGCAGGGCTTTTCCATGGGCTGGTCGCCACTGGAGGCAATCAGCATCAGCTCGGGCTGCCCGGGCCGGTGGTGCGTGACCACCGCCATGTCGCCATTGGCCAGCCGCACGATGCTGCCGGCGTGACAGGGGCCAAAGCAGGCGGCGATCGCCTCCACCTGCGAGGGGTCGTACCAGGTACCGGCATGCAGGCGCAGGTCGTCCAGGATGGCGGTGCCCAGCTTGCGGTCCCGGTAAGGGCGCGGGCGCACCATGGCGGCAAAGCCGTCGGCCACCGCCATCAGCGCGCCCGCCGTGTGCATGCCCAGGCAGATGCCGCGCGGGTAGCCGCTGCCGTCGATGTGTTCATGGTGGTCCTGCACCGCCTGCAGCCACAGTGCGTCGCGCACGCCCAGCGCGTCCAGCATGTGCACGCCCTGGTCGGGGTGCTCCCGCACCACCTGGCGCTGCGCCTCGTCCAGCGAGGCCGCCTGCCCCAGTGCCTGCCGCAAGGCCAGCGCCCCGATGTCGTGCGACAGCGCCGCCGCGGCCAGCGAGACGCGGTCGGCGTCGCTCCAGCCCCGGGACAGCGCGCAGACCCCGATGGCCACCAGCACATGGTGCAGCACCGAGTACGCATGGTGGTGGTCCAGATACGCCTGCGCCAGCGCGGCGTTGCAGTCTTCGTCGCAGCACCCGATGACGGTCTGTGCCAGCGCCTGGACCTTGAACGAAAACGACGGCAGGCCCTGGCCTGCCGCCAGCGAGTTTTCCATCTGGGTGACGGTGTCCGCGAGCGCGGCCATGCGCTGGAAGACCGGCTCGATCCGGCGCGGGATTCGGCCCTGGGGCGGTGCCTCGATCTTGAACCCGGCTTCCTGCAGGCGTTCCACGCTGTCTTCGCGGCACACGGTGGAGCCGCGTGCCAGCAGCAGCTGGCCCTCGGCGTCGAAGATGTCCACGCGCGTAGGCAGCCCCAGCCGCACATCGAGCGGGTCCACACGAACGAGTTGTGGCGCGTTCATGGCCGGATTGTGGACCTGCCTGCGGTTTTGTGGGGACAAATTCCGCAGGGGCGGCCCGCCCGTGGCAGGATGAGCACGGCCATAGGGCAGCCCCCTATTCACGGGTGCCCGCAGGCCCCCCATGCTGACGGGCAGATGTCAGCTTGCCATGGGTCAGGGCATCTAAAGTCGCATCCAACACTCCCCATTCCTCCCATGCCACCCCGCCCCCATCCGACCGAAGCCCGGCCTCCTGCAGGCCGGGTGATGGCGCTGCAGCAGCGGCGCCTGCAGCAGATCCTGTGGGCGGCGATGGGGGCCTTTGGCGTGGCTGCGCTGGCGAGCTATTCCAAGGCCGGCTACCTCAGCGTGGGCCTGGAGCTGGCGGCGGCGTCCCTGATCGCGCTGGCCTATTGGTGGAACGGGAAGGGCCAGATGCTGCGGGCCGCGCGGCTGATGCTGACCACCCTGATGGTGGGTCTGGTCGCGCTCATGGCCGCGAACGAGGGCCTGTTCGACGAAGCCGCGCTGGCGCTTCCGGCCATTCTGGTTTTTGCGGGCATGCTCGGGACCCGGCGGCTTTTCGTGCTGCTCATGGCCTGCACGCAGGCGGCCCTGGTGCTGCTGTTCGTGCTGCACCAGACCGGCCTGGTGCGCGGCAGCCCGGCGGAGGTGGACCTGCAGCGGCTGATCCTGATGAGCGCCATCCTGGCAGCGATCGGTTTTTTCGTGTGGCTTCTCTCCCACGACCTGCATCGCACGATGGCCAAGCTGGAGTCCGAGAAGCAGGCCTTGACGGAATCGCACGCCCGGATCGAGGTGCTGGCCCACCGGGACACGCTCACCCAGCTGCCCAACCGCACGCTGGCCAAGGACCGGCTGGAACAACTGCTGCAGGCACGGCACGGCCAGGGATTGGTGGCCGTCCTTTTCCTGGACCTGGACAACTTCAAGACCGTGAACGACTCGCTGGGCCACACGGCGGGCGACGAGCTGCTGTGTCTGGTGGCCGACCGCCTGGGTGCCGGGCTGGGCCCCTCCGACACGGTCGCACGGCTGGCGGGCGACGAGTTCCTGATTCTGCTGGGCGGCCTGCAGCACGAGGAAGACGTCGCGGTGGCCGCGAAACAGGTCATGGAGCAGCTCGGGCAGCCGTTCACGCTGCACGGGCTGGGCGTGGGGGTGACCGCGTCGCTGGGCATTGCCGTGGCGCCGCGCGACGGCCAGGAGGTGGACGCCTTGCTCAAGAACGCCGACCTGGCCATGTACCGCGCCAAGGATTCCGGCCGCAATGCGTTCCGCTTTTTCGACGCCAGCATGAACGAGAACGTGGTCGAGCACCTGCACCTGGCGTCGGGGCTGCGCACCGCCCTGGCCCAGGAGGAGCTGCAGGTGCACTACCAGCCGCAGTTCGACCTGCGCAGCGGCCGCATCATCGGCGCCGAGGCCTTGCTGCGCTGGAAGCACCCGGTCCTGGGGTTCATTCCCCCGTACAAGTTCATTCCCGTGGCCGAGCGCTCCGGCCTGATCAACGAGGTGGGCGCCTGGGTGCTGCACCGCGCCTGCCTGGACGCCAAGGCGTGGCGCGCGCAGGGGCTGGGCGATCTGGCGGTGGCGGTCAACGTGTCGCCCCTGCAGTTCCACCGCGACAACATCGAGCGCGAAGTGGCCAACGCGCTGGCAGCCTGCCAGCTGCCCGCCAGCGCGCTGGAGCTGGAACTGACCGAGTCCCTGCTGGTGGCCGACGCGCAGCACCTGAGCGAGGTGCTGCAGCGCCTGCGTGCGCTGGGCGTGCAGATTGCCATCGACGACTTTGGCACCGGCTACTCCAACCTGGGCTACCTGCAGCGCTTTGCGGTGCACCGCCTCAAGATCGACCAGTCCTTCGTGCGCAAGATGTGCACCAGCGCGCACGATGAGGGCATCGTGCGCGCCATCATCGAAATGGCCCACTGTCTGGGGCTGCAGGTGGTGGCCGAAGGGGTGGAGGACGCCGCAACGCTGCACAGGCTGCAGGGCTTTGGCTGCGAGTTCGGCCAGGGCTTCCATTGGTCGCCCGCTTTGCCGGACGACGCCTTTCGCGCCTTTGTGCGCAACCACTCTGCGGCGTAGCGCGCCAGCTCACATCACCCTGCGTCCGCCCCCGCCAGGCAATCGAGCGGCAGGGGCGGCGCGCCCCGTTCGCCACAGTCGTGCAGTTCGGCCTCCAGGGCGGCAAGCTGGCCGTCGAGCACCCGCAGGCGCTCGCGCTCGCGGGCCACGGCGGCGCGGCGCCGCGCCACCAGCGCCGCCATGCGCGCCCAGCCCTCGGCCGTGTGCAGCGCGTCCAGGCCGTCCAGATCGGCCAGCCGGAAACCCAGCGCCAGCGCCTGCCGGATGAGCTGCACGCGGGCCACGTCGGTCTCGCCGTACTGGCGGTAGCTGCCCGCGCGTGCCACCGCACCCAGCAGGCCGCGCGCCTCGTACAGGCGTATCGCCTTGGGCGTGGTGCCGGTGCGGCGGGCGATTTCTCCGATGCGCATGGGTGCCTGTTCCTTTCAGGGCTGCATTGTTGCTAGAAAAATCATAGCTAATGGCGCTTGCCAATAAAGCGCCAAAGCCCTATTTTGTTATATTTTTTGTTTCCTGCCCGTTCCACTTTGTGCCGAAGCCCGGCCCACGACCATGCCCCAGTTCGCCGCCAATCTGAGCCTGATGTACACCGAGCTGCCGTTCCTCGACCGCTTCGCGGCTGCCGCGCACGATGGCTTCGCGGCGGTGGAGTACCTGTTTCCCTACGCCTTCGAGCCCGCCGAGCTGGCCGCCCGGCTGCGCGGCAACGGCCTGCGCCAGGTGCTGTTCAACGCGCCGCCCGGCGGCCTGGAGCGCGCCGCCATGGCCGGTGCCTGGGAGCAGGGCATGCGCGGCACGGCGGCGCTGCCGGGGCGCGAGGCCGAGTTCCGCGCCGGTGTGCTGGAAGCCCTGCGTTACGCCGAGGCACTGGACTGCCCGCGCATCCACCTCATGGCGGGCCTGCTGCCCGCAGGGCGGGAGCGGGCGGCGCTGCGCGCCGCCTACGTGGACAACCTGCGCTGGGCGGCCGAACAGGCCGGGCGCAGCGGGCGCGAGGTGCTGATCGAGCCCATCAACCCGCGCGACATGCCGGGCTATGTGCTCAATCGCCAGGACGAGGCCCATGCGCTGCTCGAAGCCGTGGGCTCGCCCCATCTGAAAGTGCAGATGGACCTGTACCACTGCCAGATCGTCGAGGGCGACGTGGCGACCAAGCTGCGCCAGTACCTGCCCACGGGCCGCGTGGCGCACCTCCAGATTGCCGGGGTGCCCGAACGCCACGAGCCCGACCGGGGCGAGCTGTACTACCCCTACCTGTTTTCCGTGATCGACGCGCTGGGCTACGGCGGCTGGGTCGGATGCGAATACCGGCCTGCGGCGGGCACATCGGCCGGGCTGGGCTGGCGCGACCGGATACGCGAGACTGCGTAAGGGAATTCGTTAGTCAATGTAACGTGACAACTGGCGTACATTGGTTGACGTTACGGAAACCTCCGTAATGGTTTTTTTCGTCAGGAGACTTCCCCATGGCCGAATCTGCAGCCAACAACCGATCGGTCGCGCGCCGCGTGACCTTGCTGGCCATTGCCCTGGTGGCCTTGGTGCTGGTGCTTGTGGGCCTGGCCATTTCCGTCCTGACCGAACGCAGCACCCGTGCCCAGGTGGTGCGCAGCGTGGGCGACACGGCGCAAAGCGTGGCGCAGTCGCTCGACGCGGCCGACGCCACCAACCGCGAACTGGTACAGCTCACCATGAAAGGCTTCCAGCGCTACTTCGAAGCAACCATGCAGCTCGACGAAGGCACGGGCGAGCTGCGCAGCTACGGCGCCATGGTCAACGAGGACTACAGCTCGGTGGACAAGTTCGCCTCCGAGACGGGCGGCATCGCCGCCGTGTACGCGCGCAAGGGCAACGATTTCGTCACCGTCACCACCTCCGTCAAGAACAGCGAGGGCCAGCGCCTGATGGGCACACCGCTGGAGGCCGGTGCCGCGCTGGAGAAGGTGCGCAAGGGCGAGGCCCATGTGGGCCGCATGGTGGTGGGCGGCAAGCCCTACATGGGCTACTACCTGCCGTCCAAGGACTCCGCGGGCAAGGTGATTGCCCTGCTGTTCATCGGCAATGACGTCAGCGTGTTCGAGGGCATGTTCGAGAAACAGGTGGCGCAGACCAAGTTCTTCGAGAGTGGCGGCGCCTACGTGATCGACCCGCGCGGCACGCTGGACGAGGCCGTGTTCGTGGCCCATCCCACGGCGCGCGGCCAGAAGGTGCTGCAGGCCTACCCGCAGTCCCGCGCCTTCTTCGAGGCGCTGGCGTCGTCGCCCGAGGGCTTTGTGCGCGAAGCCACGCCCGTGCTGGGTGGCAGCGGGGGCGACCCCTGGGCGCTGGTGCGCAAGACCAAAGCCGACGGCTGGTGGGTGGTGGACGAGGTGCCCGACAGCGAGGCCATGGCCAGCCAGTTCAACGTGATGCTGGCCGTGTGGGGCATGATGGCCGTGGCCGTGGCCCTGCTGGCCGCCGGCATCTTCGTGATGTTGCGCCGCAGCGTCAGCGAGCCGCTGCGCCACCTGACCCATGCCATCACCCTGGTGGCCCAGGGCGACCTGACGCAGGCCTTCCACACCACGCAGCGCGACGAGATCGGTGCACTGGTGCACGAGGTCGAGGCCATGCGCCAGCGCTATCTGCAGATGCTGCAGCAGGTGCGCACGGCGGTGGACAGCATCACCACCGCCAGCGCCGAGATCGCCAGCGGCAACCAGGACCTCTCCAACCGCACCGAGCAGACCGCCGGCAGCCTGGCCCAGACCGCGCAGAGCATGGAGCAGCTCACGTCCACGGTGCGCCAGTCGGCCGACGCGGCGCGCCAGGCCAACCAGCTCGCGGGCTCGGCGGCCGAGGTGGCCGCGCGCGGCGGCCAGGTGGTGGGCGAGGTGGTGGCCACCATGGGCGACATCAACCAAAGTTCGCGCCGCATCGCCGACATCATCGGCGTGATCGACGGCATCGCCTTCCAGACCAACATCCTGGCGCTCAACGCCGCCGTCGAGGCCGCCCGGGCGGGCGAGCAGGGCCGTGGCTTCGCCGTGGTGGCCAGCGAGGTGCGCAGCCTGGCCGGGCGCAGCGCCGAAGCGGCGCGCGAGATCAAGCAGCTCATCGGTGCCTCGGTCGAAAAGGTGGAAGCGGGCGCACGCCTGGTGCAGAACGCGGGCACCACCATGGACGAGATCGTCGGCTCGGTGCACCGCGTGGGCGACATCATCGGCGAGATCACGGCGGCCTCGTCTGAGCAGTCCGACGGCATTGGCCAGGTGAACCACGCCGTGAGCCAGCTCGACCAGATGACGCAGCAGAACGCCGCGCTGGTGGAGCAGTCCGCCGCCGCCGCGCAAAGCCTGCGCGACCAGGCGCAGCGCCTGGTGGGCGCGGTGCAGGTCTTCAAGCTCGGCGACGCCACACATGGTGCAGCGCTGCGCGCCGCACCGGGCCTGCCCGGTCGCGCCAGCGCCCCTGCGGGTCTGCCTGCGGCACCCGAGGCTCCGCGCCTGTCCTGAGGGGATCAGACCGCGCCGCCAGGACGCCTTACCGGGTGGGCAGCGCCCCCCCGGAGCGCGCTGCTGCGCGGGCCGGTCCAATCGCTTATTCTGGAGGCCCCTCAACGCCCCGGACCCCGCCATGGTTGCCGACATCCCGACCCTGCTGCTGATGATCACCGTCGCCTCGGTGGTGATGGCATGCGTGCTGGTCGTGGTGGCCGGCCAGGACCGGCGGAACGGACTGGGCCTTTGGGGCGCGGCCCTGTGCCTCAACGCCCTGGCCTACGTGCTGCTCATCCTGCGCGGCCGCATCCCAGACCCCGTGTCCATTCTGCTGGGCAATGCGCTGGCGTCGGCCACCCTGTCCTTTTTGCATGCCGCCGTGCTGCGCTTTCAGCACCGGCCGCTGCACTGGGCCCTGCTGCTGGCGCCGCCCGCCGTGCTGACCGGCGTGCTCGCGCTGCATCTGCAGGACTTCGGGGCGCGCATCCTGTGGGCCAATGCCTTCATGGCGTTGCAGATGGGCGGGGTTTTCTGGGTGCTGTTCGAGCGGCGCCATGCCACGGCCGGGCGCGGGGCTCTGATGATCATGTGCGGCATGGGCGTGGGGGTCGCGGTGTTGCTGGCGCGCGCCTTGTGGGGGGCGTCCGGCATGCCTGCCGCACCCGGGCTGCTGCAGCCCGGCACCATTGCCGGGCTGACGTTCATGCTCCTGTTCGTCGTGCTGCTGATCGCCTCGTTCGGGTTCGTCTTCATGGCCAAGGAGCGTGCCGATGAGGTCAACCGCCGCCTGGCGGCACTGGACGAGCTCACCGGCGTGGCCAACCGCCGTTCCATCGTCGCCGCGCTGGACCGCGATGTGGGCCGTGCCATCCGCACGCGCGAGCCGCTGGCGGTGATGATGGTGGACATCGACTTTTTCAAGCATGTCAACGACAGCCACGGACATCTGGCGGGTGACCGCGTGCTGCGCAACGTGGCCGATGTGATCCGCAGCCGCATCCGCGCACAGGACATCGTGGGCCGCTACGGCGGCGAAGAGTTCCTGGTGGTGCTGGTCGATACCCCGGCGCAGGGGGCGCTGCAGCTGGCCGAGCAGTTGCGCGGGGCGGTGCAGGCCTCGTCCTGCCACTGGGGCACGCAGCGCCTGTCGGTGACGGTCAGCGTGGGCGTGTTCGGCGGCCGGCTGGAGCCTGGCGACAACTGGGATCAGCTCATCCACGCCGCCGACAGTGCCCTCTACCGCGCCAAGCAGGGCGGGCGCAACCGCGTGGAAATGGCCCCCGCGCTGGAGCGCCCGGTGCGCGCGGGTCTGGCCGCGCAGGGCCCGGAGACGCTCCCCTCCACCCACTGAAGGGGCGTCCCCCGTGGGGTCGCGCGTGGCGCCATGGCGGCGCTCCCGCGCTTGTGATGCAATGCGGGTTTTGCTGTCACTCAGGAGCCCGCCGATGAATGCCCCCCTTCCCGCCCACGTCCTCCAGCCTGCGCAGGCGCTGGACCGCCTGAGCCAGGTGTGGGACGAGCGCATCGTTCCCCAACTGACCGACTACATCCGCATCCCCGCCAAGTCGCCGATGTTCGAGCCCGGCTGGGAGGGCGCGGGCCTGCTCGACACCGTGGTGCGCAACGCCGCCGACTGGGTGCTGGCCCAGCAGGTGGCCGGGCTCACCGCCGAGGTGGTGCGCCTGCCGGGGCGCACGCCGGTGCTGTTCTTTGAAATTGCCGCCACCCGCCCTGCCAGCCCGCAAACGGTGCTGATGTACGGCCACCTGGACAAGCAGCCCGAGTTCTCCGGCTGGCGCGCCGACCTCGGCCCCTGGACGCCCAAGATGGAGGACGGCAAGCTCTACGGCCGGGGCGGCGCTGACGACGGCTACGCCGTGTACGCCAGCATCGCCGCCGTGCAGGAGCTGCAGCGCCAGGGCGTGCCGCACCCGCGCATCGTCGGCCTGATCGAGACCAGCGAGGAAAGCGGCTCGCGCGACCTGCTGCCCTACATCGACGCGCTGAAAACCCGCCTGGGCGAGGTGGCGCTGGTGGTCTGCCTCGATTCGGGCGCGGGCAACTACGACCAGCTCTGGCTCACCACCAGCCTGCGCGGCATGGCCAGCGGCACGCTGAAGGTGGAGATCCTCACCGAGGGCATCCACTCGG
>JANJVX010000219.1 GCA_024709845.1 Burkholderiaceae bacterium
GGAGGACCGGCGCGGCACGGTGGAGGGGCTGCGCGCGGAGCGGCGCGAGGAGCCGGGCAGGATGGCCGAGTGGGTGATGAAGGCCTTGGATGCCGGCATTTCGGGCTGATCGCGCCGCTTGCCTTGCGCCGCTGGCGGGCAATGCAGGCGCGGGGCCGCCCGACGGCAGTTACCCCAGCAAGTCCACCATCTCCAGCATGCGCCGCGCCACCTCGCCCAGCTTCAGGCCCTTGTCCATGGCGGTCTTGCGCAGTTTTTCGTAGGCCGCCTGTTCGCTCAGGCCCTGGCGCTGCATGAGCAGGCCCTTGGCGCGGTCGATGGTCTTGCGGTCCTGCAGCTCGGTCTTGGCGTCGGCCAGCTGGGCGCGCAGGGCCTGTTCGTGCGCAAAGCGGGCCATGGCCACGTCGAGGATGGGGCGGATGCGCTGGGGCGCCAGCCCCGCCACGATGTAGGCGCACACGCCGGCGGCCACGGCATCCTTCACATGGGTGGTGTCCTCGTCGTTGGTGAACATGACGATGGGGCGGCGTTCGTCGCGCGTGGCCAGCACCACATGCTCCAGCGCGTCGCGCGCCTCGCTTTCGGTGTCCACGATGATCAGGTCGGGCTGCAGCTGCGCCAGCCGGTCGGCCAGGAAAACATCGGCCGGCAGCGTGGCCACGAGGTTGAAGTGGGCCTCCAGCAGGCCGATGCGCAGCATGCGCGAGCGCTCGGCCTGCTGCGCGGCGTATTCGTCGTCGGGGTCGGTCACGGCCAGGTCGGGGGCCACCACCACTATGCGCAATGCCTCATTCATGGCGACGTGAATAGCAATATTTGTGCCACTGAATGGGGCGTTGGCCTGGGGTTTTTGCCCCTGTGTGGTGCATCGCCCGGCCTTGCACGGCCTGAAAGTAACTAATGGTCGGGCTTACCCGGTAGGGGATTCGGGGGGGCTCTTATATACCCCTGTCACATTCTTTACATCTGACGGAGTTTTCAGCATGACCCAACCATTGAACCGGCGCCATTTTTCAGCCGGACTAGCGCTCGCCCCGTTTGCCGCGGGCGGGCTGCTGACGGGGTGCAGCAACGTTCCCGACACCCTCAAGATCGGTGTGGCGCAGCCGCTGAGCGGGCCGCTGGCCGCGCTGGGGCAGGATTTGCTCAATGGCGTGAACCTGGCCGTGGGCGAGCTGAACAAGGCCAATTATTCGATTGATGGCAAGCGCGTGACACTGGAAGTGATGGCCGTGGACGACAAGGCCGATGCCGCCACGGGCAAGACCGTGGCCCAGCAGCTGGTGGATGCCGGGGTGGTGGCGGTCATCGGGCATCTCAATTCGGGCGTGAGCATCGAGGCAGCGCCCATCTATGGTGCCAAGGACATTCCACAGATTGCCATCTCCACCAACCCCCGGTTCACGCAGCTGGGGCTGGCCACCACCTTCCGCATGGTGGCCAATGACAGCCTGCAGGCGCGCGCCATTGGCTCGTTTGCGGCATCGCAGTTTGGCGCCTCGCGCTACGCGGCGCTGGACGATGGCACGCCCTACGGCAAGGGGCTGACGGACGGCGCCGCAGCGCAGCTCAAGGCCGAGAAGAAAGAGGTGGTGCTGCGGGAGTCGTTTGACGACAAGACGGTGGCTTTCGATGACCTGGCGGCCAAGCTCAAGGAGGCGGGCATCGAGGTGATGGTGTCCACACTGAATGACTACCAGGTGATTGCGCTGATCGAGGCTTTGAAAAAGGTCAACTACACCCGGGTGCGCCTGCTGGGGGGCGACACCGTCAAGACCACCGACATGGTGCGCGCGGGCGGCATCATTGAGGGCATCTATGCCACCTCGCCCGTGCTGGAGGCCAAGGAGTTCGTGGCCGGGCGCCAGTTTCTGGAGAAATACCTGGAGGCCTTCAAGAAGCCGCCCGCCTATGGCGGCCACTACAGCTACGACAGCATGTATGTGCTGTCGGCTGCGCTGCAGAAGGCCAAGTCGGCCAAGCCCAAGGACATCACGGCGGCCATGCACTCCATCAACGGCTACGCACCGGTCACCGGCACCATGACCTGGGACGACAAAGGCGAGCAGCGCTACGCCGCCGTGGGCGTGTACGAGCTGCGGCGCGGCAGCTGGGAGCTGCGCATGCGCTCAGACCGCTGGTGATCCTGTCGCGCGGTGCGTGAAATGGGCGTGCCCCGGCCAGTGGCCCCCGCGCAAGGGCCGCCAGTATTCCACGTTACGGGCGCTGGTGGCGTCCCCCTTCCGCATCGCGCAGCGATGCCAGAGAAGGGGGAAGGCGCGAAGCGCCACAGGGGGATGTTTTCTATCCCTCAGCACTCCACGACGTTCACCGCCAGGCCGCCGCGCGAGGTTTCCTTGTATTTGGACATCATGTCCGCGCCGGTCTGCACCATGGTTTTGATCACCTGGTCGAGCGACACCACATGCTGGCCGTCGCCGCGCAGCGCCAGGCGGGCGGCGTTGATGGCCTTGATGGCGCCCATGGCGTTGCGTTCGATGCACGGAATCTGCACTTGGCCGCCCACCGGGTCGCAGGTCATGCCCAGGTTGTGTTCCATGCCGATCTCGGCGGCGTTTTCCACCTGCGCGGGCGTGCCGCCCAGCACGGCGGCCAGCGCGCCCGCCGCCATGGAGCAGGCCACGCCCACCTCGCCCTGGCAGCCCACCTCGGCGCCCGACAGCGATGCGTTCAGCTTGTAGATGCTGCCGATGGCGCCCGCCGTGAGCAGAAAGTCGAGGATGCCCGCCTCGCTGGCGCCGGGCACGAACTTCACGTAGTAGTGCAGCACTGCGGGGATGACGCCCGCCGCGCCGTTGGTGGGCGCCGTCACCACGCGGCCGCCAGCGGCGTTCTCCTCGTTCACCGCCATGGCGTAGAGGTTCACCCAGTCGAGCATGGAGAGCGGGTCGCGCAGCGCGGCCTCGGGGTTGCTGCTCAGGCTGCGCTGCAACTCGGCCGCGCGGCGCCGGATGTGCAGCGGGCCTGGCAGAGTGCCTTCGCCCGCGCAGCCGCGCCGCACCGAGCCCGCCATGGTCTGCCAGATGGCCAGCAGCTGTGCCTGCACCTCTTCGGGGCTGCGCCAGTGCGCCTCGTTGGCGCGCATCAGCTGCGCAATGTTCAGGCCGCTGGCCTGGCACTGCGCCAGCAGCTCGGCGCCGCTGGTGAAAGGGTAGGGAGGTGCAGAGGCTGCCTGGCCGGCAGGCGTGCCGTTGAGCACCCGCTCGCCTGCCGCATCCACCACAAAGCCGCCGCCCACCGAGAAGTATTCGGTGGTGAGGATGTCCGCGCCCTGCTTGTCCAGCGCGGCAAAGCGCATGCCATTGGGGTGGCGCGGCAGGCTTTTGCGGCGGTAGAGCAGGTGCTCTTTTTCCACAAAGCGCACCGGGTGCGTGCCCAGCAGCGCCAGTTGCTGGTGGCTGCGAATGGCGTCGATGGCGGGCGCGATCTGGTCGGGGTCGATGCGGTCGGGCTCGTGCCCGGCCAGTCCCAGCAGCACGGCGCGGTCGGTGCCGTGGCCGATGCCCGTGGCGGCCAGCGAGCCGAACAGCTCGACGCGCACGCTGTGGGTGCGTTCGAGCGCGCCAGTCTGCTGCAGGCCGCAGGCGAACTGCCGCGCGGCAATCATCGGCCCCACGGTGTGGGAGCTGGACGGCCCGATGCCGATCTTGAAGAGGTCGAAAACGCTGACGGTCATGGTGGAAAAGGGTGCGCGGGGTCCGGGCGCGAAATCATGGCAACAAAAAAGGCACCCCGTTGGGGGTGCCGTGGAGCGGTGGTGTTGACGGTAGGGGTGTGCGTGGGGGAGGGCAAGCTCGCTATCCCTGAGGGGGTGGGGCGCTGGTGTGGAACGCACGCTGTGTTTGCTATTGAAAGAGGAGCGTATTGCGCTTGATGGGTAAGGGTTTGAGCCTAATTTTATTGAATTCCGTGGGTGTTGCTTCAGTTGTGCTTGTGGGGGATGAATCTTTCTGTTGGTGCTGCCGGGTAGTCCGGGGCTTTGCTGAGGGCGGAGGCCGGGTCTCGCCCCGGCGGGCGAGGTACTTTTCTTTGCTTCGCCAAAGAAAAGGACCCAAAAGAAAGGCGACCCACTGTCTGCGACCCCTTCGCGGTGCGAAGGGGCAAACCTGCGTCGGTACGCTTGCGGGGTGCGCCGCATAACTCACTGCGTGCCTGCGGCACTCCGTTCGGACAAACGCGGCGAGTCAGTCTACGCAAGCATGCGCGCTCCGACGCGCATGCTCACCCCGCAAACGCCCCGCCGCAGGCGCAGCCAGAAGGGGGTTTGAAGACCGTAATCCACACGGGCCATCGCTGCGCTCGGCCCTGCATCCGCGGGCGCAA
>JANJVX010000235.1 GCA_024709845.1 Burkholderiaceae bacterium
CTCACCTTCGACGATGTGTTGCTGGTGCCAGCGTACTCCCAGGTCCTGCCCAAGGACACGTCCCTCGCGACGAAACTTTCCCGCAATATCCAGCTGAACCTGCCGCTCGTGTCCGCCGCCATGGACACGGTGACCGAGGCACGCCTGGCCATCGCCATCGCCCAGGAGGGCGGCATCGGCATCGTGCACAAGAACCTCACGGCGCAGGAACAGGCCGCCCATGTGGCCAAGGTCAAGCGTTACGAGTCGGGCGTGCTGCGCGATCCGGTGGTCATCACCCCCGAGCACACGGTGCTGCAGGTGCTGCAGCTGTCCGAGCAGCTGGGTATCTCCGGCTTCCCGGTGTGCGACGGCGGCAAGGTGGTCGGCATCGTGACCGGACGCGACCTGCGCTTCGAGACCCGCTACGACGTCAAGGTCCACCAGATCATGACCCCGCGCGAGAAGCTCATCACCGTCAACGAGAAGGATCACACCACGCCGGCCGAGGCCAAGGCGCTGCTGAACAAGCACAAGCTTGAGCGCATCCTGGTGGTGAACGACGCCTTCGAGCTCAAGGGCCTGATCACGGTGAAGGACATCACCAAGCAGACCAGCTTTCCCAATGCAGCGCGCGACGCCTCGGGCCGCCTGCGTGTGGGCGCGGCGGTGGGCGTGGGCGAGGGCACGGAAGAGCGTGTCGAAGCCCTGGTCAAGGCGGGCGTCGATGCCATCGTGGTGGACACCGCGCACGGCCACAGCAAGGGCGTGATCGAGCGCGTGCGCTGGGTCAAGCAGAACTATCCCGCCGTCGATGTGATCGGCGGCAACATCGCCACCGGCGCGGCGGCGCTGGCGCTGGTCGAGGCCGGTGCCGATGCGGTCAAGGTCGGCATTGGCCCCGGCTCCATCTGCACCACCCGCATCGTGGCGGGCGTGGGCGTGCCGCAGATCATGGCCATTGACAACGTGGCCACCGCGCTGCGCGGCACTGGCGTGCCACTGATTGCCGACGGTGGCGTGCGTTACAGCGGCGACATCGCCAAGGCGCTGGCCGCAGGCGCCAGCACCATCATGATGGGCGGCATGTTTGCCGGCACCGAAGAGGCGCCGGGTGAAGTGATCCTGTTCCAGGGCCGCAGCTACAAGAGCTACCGTGGCATGGGCAGCATTGGCGCCATGCAGCAGGGCAGCGCCGACCGCTACTTCCAGGAATCGAGCACCGGCAACCCCAATGCCGACAAACTGGTGCCCGAAGGCATTGAAGGCCGCGTGCCCTACAAGGGTTCGATGGTCTCGATCGTGTACCAGATGGCGGGCGGTGTGCGCGCGGCCATGGGTTACTGTGGTTGCGCCACCATCGAAGAGATGAACAACAAGGCCGAGTTCGTCGAGATCACCACCGCAGGTATCCGCGAAAGCCACGTGCACGACGTGCAGATCACCAAGGAAGCGCCCAATTACCGCGCTGACTGACGCCGCCGCAATCCAGGCCCGAACCCAGACAACGGTGTTCGGGCCTTTGTCATTTTTCACTGTCGCCCGCCATGCAACACCAGAAAATCCTCATCCTCGACTTCGGTTCGCAAGTCACCCAGCTCATCGCCCGCCGCGTGCGCGAGGCCAACGTGTACTGCGAAGTGCACCCCTGCGACGTGAGCGACGAGTGGGTGCGTGACTACGCCAGGGACGGCTCCCTCAAGGGCATCATTCTGTCGGGCAGCCACGCCAGCGTGACCGAAGACACCACCGACCGTGCGCCGCAGGCCGTGTTCGATCTGGGCCTGCCCGTGCTGGGCATCTGCTACGGCATGCAGACCATGGCGCAGCAGCTCGGTGGCAAGGTGGAAACGGGCCACAAGCGCGAGTTCGGCTTTGCGGCCGTGCGCGCACGCGGCCATACCGCGCTGCTCAAGGACATTGCCGACTTCACCACGGCCGATGGCCACGGCATGCTCAACGTGTGGATGAGCCACGGCGACAAGGTCACCGAGCTGCCCCCAGGCTTCAAGCTCATGGCCAGCACGGACAGCTGCCCCATCGCCGGCATGGCCGACGAGGCGCGCCGTTTCTACGCCGTGCAGTTCCACCCCGAAGTCACGCACACCGTGCAGGGCCGGGCGCTGCTGGATCGCTTTGTGCTCGGCATCTGCGGCACCAACCCCGACTGGGTGATGCGCGACCACATCGCCGAGGCCGTGGAGAAGATTCGCCAGCAGGTGGGCGACGAGGAAGTGATCCTGGGCCTGTCGGGCGGCGTGGATTCGTCCGTGGCGGCGGCCCTCATCCACCGTGCCATCGGCGACCAGCTCACCTGCGTGTTCGTGGACCACGGCCTGCTGCGCCTGAACGAGGGCGACATGGTCATGGACATGTTCGTCGGCAAGCTGCATGCGAAGGTCATCCGTGTGGATGCGAGCGATCTCTTTCTGGGCAAGCTGGCGGGTGTCAGCGAGCCCGAGCAAAAGCGCAAGATCATCGGCGGCCTGTTCGTCGATGTGTTCAAGCAGGAAGCCGCCAAGCTCAAGGGCGACGGCGCCAAGGGCGCCAAGTGGCTGGCCCAGGGCACCATCTACCCCGACG
>JANJVX010000239.1 GCA_024709845.1 Burkholderiaceae bacterium
AGGGTGCCCGGTGGGGTTCTATCACACCTCTGTGGCAGGCCTGCCCGACTGGGCCCCCGTGCCGCAGGCATGGCAGAAACGGGCAAAGGCACTCTTGCGCGTGCTGCAATGGCCGCAGCGATCGAACAGACCAATGCCGCAGTGCGGGCAGAAGTCGATCTTGTCGTTCTTCAGATCGACCGGGCGCTCGCAGCCCGGGCACACATTTTTGGCCAGGCGCGCCAGGGCCACGTCGTAGCTCAGCTCCTTGCGGCGTTCCTGGTCGGGCAGGGATTCGGCCTGCTTCTGCCGCTCCAGGTAGCGGTTGAGCGCCAGGATGGCGTAGCGCCCCACCAGCACCGTGATGGCGATGCCCACCACGTAGCGCACATAGCCGCCGTAGCTGGGCAGGTAGGGCACCAATTCAACGAAGAAGGCGAACAGCGCGAAGAAGATGAAGCCCCAGACAAAAGGCCAGTAGGTGCCCTTGCGCTGCTTCACGAACAGCCAGCCCGCCACCGCCAGCAGCGGCAGCGTGAGCGCCAGGCGGTAGAGGAACACACGCAGTTCGACCTTGCGGCGTTCAGCGCCCAGCTTTTCATAGGCGCTAGACTCCATCCCGCTGAGTTGCCTTTGCGCCGCCGTGGCGGCCTGGCGTGCGTCGAGCAGCGCCTGTTGTTGCGCCTCGACGGCCTGCTGGGTGCGCTGCTCGGCCTGCTTGAGGCCGTCCAGCACCTTGGTGCGTGCCAGCACCTCGGGGTCGTGCTCGGCGCGCTGGGTCACGCCGCGCGCGGCCAGCCAGTTGTTGAAAGTCTCGCGCGCGGCCTGGCTCTCGCTGCGCGCCTTGCTGCGCTACAGTTGCGCCTGCTCCAGCGCGGTCTGGGCATCCTGCTCGGTCTGGCGCTGGTCCCGGATGCGCGCGCGCAGCTTCTCGGCCTCGGCGCGGTCGAG
This sequence comes from Burkholderiaceae bacterium, assembly GCA_024709845.1. Taxonomy (GTDB): domain Bacteria; phylum Pseudomonadota; class Gammaproteobacteria; order Burkholderiales; family Burkholderiaceae_C; genus Simplicispira. Next base: position 931 of record JANJVX010000239.1, read on the forward strand.
AAAGTCATCCAACTGCAGCGGCGTCTCCACCTTGGGCAAGTCGCCCACGACGGTGCCGCCCAGGCCGATCAGGAAGCCCGCAAATACCACCGCCACCAGCCACAGGCCGCGGCGGAACCATTTTTCAGACAGCCGCAATGCTTTGCTCATGATTTCCCTCTCGTTGATGCACTACCAATTTGATAGCTGACAGCGCTTATCCGTCAATCGCTAGAGCCATATTTTGTTCAATATTTCGCGGAAAACACCACGGGCCTGGACGCCAGTTGCGCCTGCGGCAGCCAGGCCAGCACCGAATCGACGGTGACGGTCTCGATGCGGTCGGCGAAGCGCTGCTCGCTGGGATGGTCGTCGAACGCGATGTTGGCCGAGCCCACGCGCCCGCCCAGCCGCGTGAGCGCGCCGATCTTCAGCACGCTGGGCTGGTAGCCCTTGAACTGCAGCCAGGCCTGGGCCTGGTCGCGCGTGCGCACGCTGTCGGGCTCCATGGCCAGGGCCAGGGTCTCCAGTGCCCACTGGTTGGACTGCTGGTACTTGCGCCCCCAGGCGTAGCTGACCATGCTGTAGGGCGCATGCTGCAGCGCACGGACGCGCGCGCCATCCTCCAGCACCGGCAGCAGGCGCTGCTGCACCTCGGGCGTGGGCACGGCCCAGACGGCCTCGTAGCGCCACAGGTCATCGAGGAAGAACTCGCCCAGCCCCTGGCGGTACAGGTGGCCCACGGCGCTGCCGCACTCGTTGAGCTTGTGCAGCACCCGCCAGGGGCCCTCGGGCGTCTTGTAGGCCCAGCCCAGGTGCGAGTAGCGCAGGCCGTACTTGCCCAGGTCCTGCCCGGCACGGCCCAGCACCACCACGCGGGTGCCGCTGCGCGCGTGTTCGGCGTCGAGCGCGGCGGCTGTCTGCTGCGCCAGTTGCATGCCGCGCTCGATGAGCTGGGGCGTGGGCTTGCGCGCCTCGCAGGAGCGGCCCGCGTGGGCCGGCGCGGCGGCCAGCAGCGCGGCCGCCAAGGCCAGCAGCGCGGCCGCCAAGGCCAGCGCGGTAAGGGGAACAGTGTGGCGTGCCATGGCAGTGCTCCTCACAGGCGCTCGTTGTGCAGCAGGGCGCGGCCCAGGGCGTTGGGCACGAAGGCCAGCACCTCGCCCGCCACCGACAGCACCACACCGGTGCCGATCACGCTGCAGGCCACCACCGTGCCCACGCCATGCGCGGAGGCCGCCAGGCCGCGCCCCGCCACCTCGACGCTGACGCGCGCACCGTCGGAGGCGCGCTCCAGCACAACCACCGTGCCCACGGCCGAGGCCTCGATGGACTTGACGGTGAGCACCGCCCCGGTCACAGACAGCGCGGCGGGCAAGGCGACCACCGCGCCGGACGCCGCAGCGCCCACCGAGGCCGTGCCCACGACCGAGGCCACGGGCAGCAGCGAGAGCGCCGCCGAGGCCTCACTCTGGGCACGCGCCGGGGCTGACACCAGGGCACAGGCCAGGCCCGCCGCCAGCCACAGGCGGGCCAGGGTTTTGTTCAGCAATGCAGTCATGGATCACTCCTTGGGTTCGTACACATCATTCGGCACTGGCGGCGGTGCGGGTGGCCTCGCGGCGGCCCTGCAGGCGTGCTTCCAGCAGGTCGGCCTCGTGGCGGTCGCGCAGCATCTTGGCCAGCGTGAAGGCGGTGGTCACCAGGTACAACCAGCTTACGCCGAGGAAGGCCTTGTAGGTCACGTTGATGGCCATGCCCAGCAGACCCCAGCCGGTCAGGCCCATGGCGACGGCAAAGCCGCCCCAGACAACCAGCTTCCACAGCGGGGTATCTCCCGCATCCCGGCGACTGCCTGCGTTGTCGCGCACGAACTTGGCCAGCGCGAACACGGTGGACAGGCAGAAGACGTAGCCCATCACCATGAAGATCTGCTCCAGCGGCTCGCCCGGCAGCCAGGCCAGGCCGACGGCGCAGAGGAACACGGCGATGCCGAAGGAAACCCAGACCTGGAGCTGCCAGGCACGGGTGTCACGCTGAACGACGATGGGAGCAGAAGACATTGCAGTGGTGGCCCTGGGGCCGTGGTGGAACATGGGCGCATGGTGCAGGAGCCGCCTGCGGGTGTCCGCATTGGAATGCCAAAGCGGCTCACCTCGGCCTTCTGGGTATCGTTTTTTGATACTTCAATCCGGAAATACCGCACATAACCCTTGAAAACGCACGGCCTGCACGTCTGCGACACCCTGGGGCCGCACCCTTCTTTCACAATGCCCGTTCCCTGCCATCCCCGGAAAGCAACACACACCATGACCAAGCCCTTTGACCTCGTCGTCCACGGCGCCACCGGCTTCACCGGTCGGCTGGTGGTCGAATACCTCTTGCAGCGTTACCCCCAAGGCAGCGGCCTGCGCTGGGCCATGGGCGGGCGCAATGCCGAGAAGCTCGCCGCCGTGCGCGACGAACTGGGCGCCCCGGCCGACACCCCGCTGGTCGTGACCGACACCGGCAACCCCGCCAGCCTGCAGGCGCTGATGGACAGCACGCGCCTGGTGCTGACCACCGTGGGCCCCTACCAGCTCTACGGCAACGAACTCGTGGCCGCCTGCGCGGCCAGCGGCGTGGACTACGTGGACCTGTGCGGCGAACCGGCCTGGATGCGCCGCATGATCGACGCGCACGAGGCCCAGGCGAAGGCCAGCGGCGCGCGCATCGTGTTCTCGTGCGGCTTCGACTCGATCCCGTTCGACCTCGGCGTGTTCCTGCTGCAAACCGAAATGAAAGCCCGCTTCGGCCAGCCCGCGAGCCGCGTGCGTGGCCGCGTGCGCAAGATGAAGGGCACCTTCTCGGGCGGCACGGCGGCCAGCCTTAAGGCCACGCTGGCCGCCGCCGCCAGCGAGCCCGGCGTGCTCGATCTGCTGCGCGACCCGTTCGCCCTCACGCCCGGCTTCACCGGCCCGCGCCAGCCCTCGGGCAGCAAGCCCATGGTGGACGAGGCGCTGGGCGAAGGCATCTGGGTCGCGCCCTTCGTCATGGCGGCCATCAACACGCGCAACGTGCACCGCTCCAACTTCCTGCTGGGCCATGCCTACGGGCAGGACTTTGTGTATGACGAGATGCTGGTCACCGGCCCCGGCGCCAAGGGCGAGGCCTTTGCCAACGCCGTGGCGGCCGACAAGTCGCTGGGCTCGGACAGCGGCCCCAAGCCGGGCGAAGGCCCTTCGCGCGAAGAGCGCGAGGCCGGGCACTACGACGTGCTGTTCCTCGGCGAGGATGCGGCGGGCCACCGCCTGCGCGTGGCCGTGACGGGCGACCGCGACCCGGGCTACGGATCGACCTCCAAGATGATCGCCGAGGCCGCCGTGTGCCTGCTGGAGAACCGCAGCACGCCCGGCGGCATCTGGACCACGGCCCCGGCGCTGGGCCAGGCGCTGATCGATCGGCTGCAGGCCCATGCCGGGCTGACGTTCACCGTCGAATAACTCACGCCTGCAGCAGCCCCGCCACGCGCGCCTGCAGGGCCTCGGGCTGCGCCTGTGCGGGCGGCACGGGCGCGCCCACGTTCAGCCCCACGCGGTTGAACAGGCCGCGCCGGAACGGACGCACCATGGCACCGCCCTGCTCGATGCGGCTGAAGTACGAGCCCCACAGGTTGGTCAGCGCCATGGGGATCACCGGCACGTCCAGCCCGTCGGCGCGCGCACGGTCCAGGATCTTGACGATGCCGCCCTTGAACGGCTGCAACTGCCCGTCGCGCGTGATGCCGCCCTCGGGGAAGATGGCCAGCAGATCCCCCTCGCGCAGCACCTGCGCAGCACGCTCGAAAGCGGCCTCGTAGGTCTTGGGGTCTTCCTTGTACGGCGCGACCGGGATGGCCTTGGCCAGGCGGAACAGCCAGCCCAGCACGGGCACGCGAAAGATGCGGTGGTCCATCACGAAGTAGATAGGGCGCGGGCTGGCAGCCATGAGCAGCACGGCATCGACAAAGCTCACATGGTTGCAGGCCAGCACGGCAGAACCTTGCGCGGGCAGGTACTCATCGCCCTGCACCTTGAAGCGGTAGACGAAGCGCGAGAGCACCCAGGCCACGAAGCGCAGCAGGTATTCGGGCACGAGCAGGAAGATGTAGAACGCCACCACGGCGTTGGCCAGCCCGGTGAACAGGAAGATCTGCGGCACGGTGAAGCCCGCACCCAGCAGCGCGCCCGCGATCAGCGAACTGGCGATCATGAACAGCGCGTTGAGGATGTTGTTGGCCGCGATGATGCGCGCACGGTGCGTGGGCTGGGCACGCATCTGGATCAGCGCGTACATGGGCACGCTGTAGAGGCCCGCGAACAGCGCGAGCAGCGCCAGGTCGAGCATCACACGCCAGTGCACGCCGTGGTCGAGAAATGCGCTCAGGCCCATCAACCCGGAGGGCGGCAGCGCGCGCGACGCGAAGTACAGGTCGATGGAGAACACGCTCATGCCGATGGCCCCCAGCGGCACCAGGCCGATCTCCACATGGCGGCGCGAGAGCACCTCGCACAGCAGCGCGCCAACGCCGATGCCTACCGAGAACACCACCAGCAGCAGCGAGGCCACCTGCTCGTTGCCGTGCAGCACCTCCTTGGCAAAACTCGGGAACTGGCTCAGGAACACGGCGCCGAAGAACCACATCCAGCTGATGCCCAGCAGCGAGCGGAACACCACCAGGTTTTCGTGCGCCAGCCTGAGGTTGCGCCAGGTTTCGGTGAAGGGGTTCCAGTTGATGCGCAGTCCCGGATCGGTGGGCGGCACGGCGGGGATGTACTCGGCCGCGATGCGTCCCAGAATGGCCATGCCCACGCAGGCAAAGCCCACATGGTGTGCGCCAATCTCCGGCACCGCGATGATGAGCCCGCCCGCCACGTTGCCCAACAGGATGGCAACGAAGGTCCCCATCTCCACCATGCCGTTGCCACCCGTCAGTTCGCGCTCATTGAGCACCTGGGGCATGTAGGCAAATTTCACCGGGCCGAAGAGCGTGGATTGCACTCCGGTGAGAAAAATGCAGGCCAGCAGCACCGGTACGTTGGCCGTGAAGAAGCCCCAGGCGGCCAGCACCATGATGCCGATCTCCAGCCGCTTCAGAAACCGGATGAGCGCCTTCTTGTCGTACTTGTCGGCCAGTTGCCCGCTGGTGGCCGAGAACAGCACGAAGGGCAGGATGAACAGCGCGCCAATCACCAGCCCCGCCATGGCGGGCGCAAGCCACGACACGCTGAGCTGGTAGGTCACCATCACCGTGAAGGCGAACTTGAACAGGTTGTCATTCGCGGCGCCGGAGAACTGCGTCCAGAAGAAGGGCGCAAAGCGGCGCTGGCGCAGCAAGGCGAACTGGTTCGGGTCCTCATGGCCGCTGCCATGGGAGCGGGGCTCGGGTGTGCTCATGGGTCTCTCTCCGGGTGTCTTGTTGTGGCTGGCGGGGCGTCGTCAGAGCGGGCTTCGGGCACCGGGCGGGCATGGCGCGCCATTGTGCCCGCCCCCCGTGGCCTGCGCATGGCCCCTGGCCGTAACCGAGTGCAACGCGCGCAGCACCGGCCACGCCGCTCCGGCAGCCGCCAGGTGCTTGAGGCTGTGGCCCGCCACCCACTGGCCCGTGGCCTCGAACACGGTATGGTCCCCCAGCTCCAGCAGCTTGGCCGCGCCGTACCACGCGATGACGGCCCCCAGGCGCAACATCAGTGCGCCTGCACGCTGCGGCAGACAGGCCAAAACCAGCACCAGCAGCATGCCGCCCAGTTGCACCACAGCCCAGGGCAGCAGGTTGCCGGTATGGGCCCACCACAGCACGGCCAGCGGCCCGGCTGCCAGCGCCACCAGCGCCGTGGCGCCACCGGCACGCGGGCTCACGCGCTGGGCTGCGGCCAGCCCCAGCATGCCCGCAAAGGCCACCGCCATGCCCAGGCGGTCCCACAGCAGCCCAGCGTTGTCGGGCTGCCAGTGGTACCAGGAGGAAGCTGCCGCTGTCAGCAGCAGCCCCGCGCAGAACATGCCTGCCGTGGCGCGT
>JANJVX010000281.1 GCA_024709845.1 Burkholderiaceae bacterium
AGCGGCACCATCGCGCGGCTGGCGCTGCCCACGGGGCCAGGCGTGCGCGTGGACACGCACGCGGTCGCGGGCCGCGCGCCCTCGCCGCACTACGACACGCTGCTGGCCAAGCTCATCGTGTCCACGCGCGGCGGCAGCTTCGCCGACGTGCTGCGCCGCTCGCAGCGCGCGCTGGCCGAATGCCGCATCGACGGCCTGGCGACCAACGTCGCCCTGCTGCAGGCCCTGGCCCAGCGGCCCGAGATGGAGCACCAGCAGGTGCACACGCGCTGGGTGGAAGAGGTGCTGCCCGCGCTGCTCGATGCTTCCAAAACCATAGCTGCTAGCGCTGATGTGGAGGGCGCTGATGGTCAAAATCATTCAAAGAATGCGTCCGAACCGGAGGATGTTGATCCGCACGCAGTCCGCGCCCCCATGCCCGCGCGCCTGGTGCAGTACGCCGTGGCCGAGGGCGCCGTGGTGGCTGCCGGGGCCGAGCTGGCCGTGCTCGAAGCCATGAAGATGGAGCATGTGCTGCTTGCGCCGCACGCGGGCCGGGTGCGCGGCCTGGCCGCCGCGCCGGGCGCCTACGTGGCGCAGGGCCAGCCGCTGCTGGTGCTGGACCCGGTGCAGGACGCCGCGCTTCAGGCCACCGGCCCCGATGCGGCGCAGGACCCGGACCAGATCCGCCCCGACCTGCAGCGCGTCATCGACCGCCACGCCTTCACGCTCGACGCCCAACGCACGGCGGCCGTGGCCAAGCGCCACGCGCAGGGCCAGCGCACGGCGCGCGAGAACATCGCCGACCTGTGCGACGCCGGCTCCTTCATCGAATACGGCCAGCTCGCCGTGGCCGCGCAGGCGCGCCGCCGCAGCATTCATGATCTCATCGCCAACACCCCAGCCGACGGCATGGTGACGGGCATTGGCGCCGTCAACGGCGCGCAGTGCGGCGAGGAGAAGGCGCGCACCGTGGTCATGGCCTACGACGCCACCGTGCTCGCAGGCACCCAGGGCGCGCGCAACCACGCCAAGACCGACCGCATGCTGGGCATCGCGCTCGACCAGCAGCTGCCCGTGGTGCTGTTCGCCGAAGGCGGCGGCGGGCGCCCGGGCGACACCGATATTCCCGTGGTCGCGGGCCTGCATGTGCACACCTTCGCCAGCCACGCCGCGCTGTCGGGCCAGGTGCCCGTGGTCGGCATCGCGGCGGGGCGCTGCTTCGCCGGCAACGCCGCGCTGCTGGGCTGCTGCGACGCCATCATCGCCACGCGCGCCAGCTGCATTGCCATGGGCGGCCCGGCCATGATCGAGGGCGGCGGTCTGGGCGTGTTCAAGCCCGAGCAGATCGGCCCCAGCCACGTGCAGCACGCCAACGGCGTGATCGACGTGCTCGTCGACAACGAGCAAGAGGCCGTGCAGGCCGCGCGCCACTACCTGTCGTTCTTCCAGGGCCGCGTGCAGGGCTGGAGCGCGCCCGACCAGCGCCTGCTGCGTGCCGTGGTGCCCGAAAACCGCCTGCGCGTGTACGACACCCGCACCGCCATGAGCGGCCTGGTGGACGAGGGCAGCCTGCTGATGTTGCGCACCGGTTTCGGCGCCGGCATCCACACGGCACTGGCACGCATCGAGGGCCGGCCCGTGGGGCTGATCGCCAACAACCCGCTGCACCTGGGCGGCGCCATCGACGCCGACGCGGCCGACAAGTCCGCGCGCTTCATGCAGCTGTGCAACGCGCATGGGTTGCCCATCGTCAGTCTGATCGATACGCCCGGCTTCATGGTTGGCCCCGAGGTCGAGCAGACGGCGCAGGTGCGCCATGTGAGCCGTCTGTTCGTCACCGCCGCGCACCTGCGCGTGCCGTTCTTCAGCGTGGTGCTGCGCAAGGGCTACGGCCTGGGCGCCATGGGCATGGCAGCCGGGGGCTTTCATGCGCCGGTGTTCACCATCGCCTGGCCCACGGGCGAGTTCGGCGCCATGGGGCTGGAGGGCGCGGTGCGGCTGGGCTTCCGCAAGGAGCTGGAGGCCCTGCCCGAAGGCGCCGAGCGCGACGCGCTGTTCCAGAAGCTCGTGGCCAAGTCCTACGCCAATGGCGAAGCCATGCACATGGCCGCCACGCTGGAGATCGACGCCGTCATCGACCCGGCGGAAACGCGCGCCTGGCTGGCGCGCGGCCTGGCCTCGGCGCGCGTGGGGGTCCTGGGGCCGCGCTTCATCGACACCTGGTAAGGCCTGGCGCAAGGCAGGGGCAGCGGGCTGCCGGGCCGGTGGGCCGTGCTAAGCTGAAACGCTTTGATGCCGCGCCAGGCCATCCGCCGGGCGCGGCCTTTCGCTTCCCTACGAACGGAGTACCTCTCATGCCCGGCCTTCTGCCCGACATCGATCCCGACGGCTTGCTCGAATTCTCGGTCGTCTATACCGACCGCGCGCTCAACCACATGTCCAAGCGCTTCACCGGCGTCATGCAGGACATCCTGGCCACGCTCAAGGAGGTGTACCACGCCCACACCGCCGTGCTGGTGCCCGGCAGCGGCACCTTCGGCATGGAGGCCGTGGCGCGCCAGTTCGCCAACAAGCAGAAGGTGCTGATCGTGCGCAACGGCTGGTTCAGCTTCCGCTGGAGCCAGATTTTCGACGCCGACACCGGCCTGGGCGGCGGCGCCGTGGTCTGCAAGGCCCGCAAGCAAGGCGATGGCCCGCAGGCACCCTGGGCGCCGTGCCCGGCCGAGGAAGTGGCGGCCGCCATCCGCGCCGAGCAGCCCAAGGTGGTGTTCGCGCCGCACGTGGAAACGGCCAGCGGCATCATCCTTTCCGACGACTACATCCGCACCGTGAGCGCCGCCGCGCACGAGGTGGGTGCGCTTTTCGTGCTCGACTGCATCGCCTCCGGCGCCATGTGGGTGGACATGCAATCCACCGGCGTGGACGTGCTGATCTCCGCCCCGCAGAAGGGCTGGAGCGGTTCGCCCTGCTGCGCCATGGTGATGCTCAGCGAACGCGCGCGCCAGGCCATCGACGGCACGACGAGCAGCAGCTTCGCGTGCGACCTGAAGAAGTGGATGCAGATCGCCGAAGGCTACGAAAAAGGCCAGCACGCCTACCACACCACCATGCCCACCGACGCGCTGGTGCGCCTGCGCGACGTGATGCAGGAGACGCGGGAATACGGCTTTGCCAAGGTGCGCCAGGAGCAGATCGAACTGGGCGCCCAGGTGCGCGCGCTGCTGGAAAGCAAGGGCTTCCCCAGCGTGGCCGCCGAGGGCTGGAAGGCGCCCGGCGTGGTGGTGAGCTACACCACGGACCCCGGCATCCAGAACGCCAGCAAGTTCGCCGCCGTGGGCCTGCAGACGGCCTCGGGCGTGCCGCTGCAGTGCGACGAGGGGCCGGAGTTCAAGAGCTTCCGCATCGGCCTGTTCGGCCTGGAGAAGTGGCACAACGTGGAGCGCACGGTGGGGCATTTGCGCACCGCGCTCGACCGTATCGCCTGACCACCCCCGGCCCATGGCCTTGCGCTCGCGCCAGTTCTCCACCCCCATGGGCGAGATGCTGGCCGTTGCCTCGCCCCAGGGCTTGTGCCTGCTGGAGTTCGTGGGCCAGGGCGGCGTGCAGCGCGAGCTGGCCCAGGTCGAG
>JANJVX010000095.1 GCA_024709845.1 Burkholderiaceae bacterium
GAACAGCTCGGCCGTATCGGACGCCCACCAGCCCATCTTCTTCAGGTTGCGCCCCACGGTGAAGCCCGGGGTGTCCTTCTCGATGAGCAGCAGCGACACGCCACCAAAGCCCGCCTCGCCGGTGCGCACCGCCACCGTGTAGTAGTCGGCGCGGGTGCCCGAGGTGATGAAGGTCTTGGAGCCGTTGACCACGTAATGATCGCCATCGCGGACCGCACGGGTCTTGAGGTTGGCCACGTCCGAGCCGCCGCTGGGCTCGGTGATCGCCAGGGCGATGATCTTCTCGCCCGCGAGCACCTGCGGCACGATGCGTGCCTTCAGTGCATCCGAGCCCGTGCGCCAGACCGGCGGCAAACCGATGTCCAGCGAGCCCAGGCTGGCGACAAAGCCGCCCGAGCCGCTGCGCATCAGTTCCTCGCTGGCAGCCACCTTCAGGAACACATCCTGCTCGCCAGAGCCGCCAAACTCGGTCGGATGACCGATGCTCAGCAAGCCCAGGCCACCCGCCTGTTGGTAGATCTCGCGCGGGAAAGCACCCGCCTCTTCCCACTCGTCGATGTGCGGCTTGACGGCCTCGTTGACGAAGCGGCGCATGGTGGCGCGCACCATGCCATGCGTTTCGTTGAAGTAATCGACGTAAACGCCGCTCAGTGCCTTGTCACGCATCCTCGAACCTCCGGTTTTCCTGTGCCATCTTGACCAGAATGGCCGCGGGCGCAAAGCGCGCGCCATGCTGCTGTGCCAGTTCACGCGAGCGCTCGACGAAGCGCTGTACGCCCATGGCATTGATGAACTGCAGCGCCCCACCCTGGTGCGGCGCAAAACCCCAGCCGAAGATGGAACCAATGTTGGTATCGGCCACCGAACGCACCACGTTTTCCTCGAAGCAGCGCGCGGCCTCGTTGGCCTGGATGAACATCAGCCGGTCCACCAGCTCTTGCTGCGTGGGCTGGTCGGCGCGTGGCGGGAACAGCGTGGTCAGCTCCGGCCACAGGCTCTTTTCCTTGCCGTTGTAGTCGTAGAAGCCCTTGCCTGCCTTCTTGCCAACGCGGCCCTTGTCGGCGCAGAGCGTGCGCAACACGGCCTCGCCGGGGTGCTCGGGGTAGCTCTTGCCTTCGGCTTCCAGATCGCGGCGCGTCTGGTCGCTGATGTGCAGCGACAGGCTCAGAGAGACTTCGTCCTGCAGGGCCAGCGGCGGCATGGGCATACCCGCCTTGACGCCCGCCACCTCGATGGAGCGCGGATGCACGCCCTCGGCCAGCATGGCCAGGCCTTCCATCACATAGGTGGCGAAGACACGCGAGGTGTAGAAGCCCCGGCTGTCGTTGACCACGATGGGGGTCTTGCCGATCTGCAACACGTAGTCGAAACCGCGCGCCAGCGTGGCGTCCGACGTTTTCTCGCCCACGATGATCTCGACCAGCGGCATCTTGTCCACGGGAGAGAAGAAGTGCAGGCCGATGAAGCTCTCAGGCCGGCCGCTGGCCTGGGCCAGGCCCGTGATCGGCAGCGTGGAGGTGTTGGAGGCATACACGGCATCCGGCAGGATGACCGCCTCGGCCTTGCGCGTGCACTCGGCCTTGATGGCGCGGTCCTCGAACACGGCCTCAATCACCAGATCGCAACCCTGCAGGTCTTCGTAGCGCGTGGTCGGCAGAATGCGCGCGAGCAGCGCGTCGCGCTTGTCCGGCGTGGTCCTGCCGCGCGACAGCGCCTTGTCCAGCAGACCTTGCGAGTAGGCCTTGCCCTTGTCGGCGTTCTCCTGCGTGGTGTCGAGCAGCACCACGTCGATGCCGGCCTTGGCCGAGACGTAGGCAATGCCCGCGCCCATCATGCCCGCACCCAGGATGCCGACCTTTTTGACCTTGCCCTGCGGCTGGTTCGCGGGGCGCGACTGGCCCTTCTTGATGGCATTGAGCTGGTACCACAGCGTGCCGATCATGTTCTTGCTGACCTGCGAGACGATGCAGGCCGCAAAGTAGCGCGACTCGACCTGCAGCGCATTGTCGATGTCGAGCAGGCAGCCCTCGAACAAGCAGCTCATGATGTGCGTGATGGCCGGGTAGTTGCCATGGGCCTTGGCGTTGGCCATGGAGGGCGCGATGGCCAGCATCTGCACCACGGACGGGCTCTTGCTGTCGCCGCCAGGAATGCGGAAGCCCTTGGCATCCCAGGGCTGCACGGGCTTGGGGTTGGCCAGGCACCAGTCACGCGCCTTTTGCAGCAGTTCTTCGCGCGAGGCAGCCAGCTCGTTGACGATGCCCAGGCCCTTGGCCTTGGCAGGGCTCAGCTCCGTGCCCTGGGTGATGAGCTCGAAGCTCTTCTGGATGCCGATCAGGCGCGGCAGGCGCTGCGTGCCACCGGCACCGGGCAACAGGCCCAGTTTGACCTCGGGCAGGCCGATCTTGGCCTTGGGGTCGTCGATGGCAAAGCGGGCGTGGCAAGCCAGAGCCAGTTCCAGGCCGCCACCGAGCGTGGTGCCGTTGAGCGCGGCCACCACGGGCTTGCCGCATTTTTCCATGCGGCGCAACAGGGCCTTGAGCTCCTCGCCCAGCTGGAAGGCCTGCTCCACCGTGGTGATCTGGCTGAGCTGGTCGATGTCGGCGCCGGCGATGAAGCTGGACTTGCCCGAGGTGAGCACCAGCCCCTTGAGGCCCTCTTCCTTTTCCAGGCGCTCAAGCAACGTGGCAAAACGGCCCAGCAGTTCGGGCGTGAGCACGTTCATGGCGCGGCCGGGCTGGTCGAAAGTGACCAGACCAACGCCGCTGGCGTCCACTTCGAAAGTG
>JANJVX010000112.1 GCA_024709845.1 Burkholderiaceae bacterium
GGGCGAAGGCGTTGGCGCCCATGCCGGCGCGAAACTCCAGCGCCCACTGCGGCGCGTAGCCCGTGTAGCGCTGCAGGTCGGGCGGAATCTGCTGTGCCAGCGTGTCGAAGCGCGTGCGCAACTGCGCCTGGCGCTCGGGTGCCAGCTTGCTGGGCTTGAGCAGGCCGTCGTCCATTTCCTGCAGGCCCTGGTCGGACATGGCGGTCTCCCAGCCCATGGGCACCCAGCGGGTGAGCTGCGTGGCCGCCCAAGGCGTGCCGTAGCGGTAAAAAAGCAGCAGCCCGATGGTGGCGGCGAGCAGCACGGCCAGCAGCACGCTCCAGCGCGTCTGCATGCGCTGGGCCAGGCCCGGGCGGGCACCTGCGGCGGCCAGGGCGGCCTGCCACTCACCCACCGCGTCCACTTCCAGGCTCCCGTGTTCGCGCAGGTCCACCACCACACGGGGCGGAGGGCGCTGCACGCTCCAGGTCTCCGGCCAGCCCACCTGCGCATGCTGCAGCACCGTGGGCGCTTCGCCGGGCGGCGCCAGCGGGTGCAGCAGCAGCGAAGGCCCCCGGGGCGTGGGCTGCAGGCCCACCAGCACCGGCCGGGCCTGGCTGCTGCGCCCGTCGAACCAGCGCCCCGGCAGCAGATCGCCGGGTGCGACGGTAGCTTCCTGAGAAGCCTTCAACGGGTGGTCTCCTCGGCAAAGCACACCAGCCCCAAAAACGGGCGTGGCCCAGCCCAGCGGCCCCCGCGCAAGGGCCGCCCCGCCGCGTTGGGGGCGTCCTCCTGCCCGCAGCGCACACCGCTGCGAGAGCGGGGGGACGCGGCGTCGCCGCTCAGGGGGGTGTTCCTCATCACCCGATCAGGTCCAGCCCGGCCGCATCGGCCAGTGCATCGCCCAGGCCGCCGTCCTGCTGGCGCACCAGGGTGCCCGCTACCTGGTCCACACCCCCCTTGACGTGCAGCGTGACCGATTCGGTCTTCATGCGGTATTCGCTGACGCGCGCGAACGGGCGGTACAGGCCCAGCGTGAGCAGCGTGAGCAGCAGGTTGCGGATGCGCAGCCACACATAGCCCCCCGTGCCCAGGTCGCACTTGAACCGCGCCACCTGGCTCACGCCAATGTTGTCCCACAGCAGCTGGAACATGCGCGCCTCGCGGTAGGCGCGCGCCGGGGCCGAGGCCAGGAACAGCGCCAGCAGCCCGCCCACGAAGGCCAGCGCGATCAGCACGAACAACCACATGCCCAGCTGGGGCGCCTTGCCCAGGGCCAGCCAGCCGCCATGCATGGCCAGGCCGATCAGCGCGCCCAGGGCCAGGACCGACAGCAGAAACACGATGGCCGTGGCCCCCCAGATCCGGACGAAATCGAGGTAGATCGGCTTCCAGCGGCCCGGCTCCTGGCCAAGGCGGCTGCGCAGCACCAGCAGGCTGCTGTAGTTGTATTCGAGCCGGATGATGCACAGCACCGAAAGCACCAGGCCCAGGGCCACCAGTGCCACCATGGACGCGGTGATCTGCGGCATCTTGCGGCCGGTTTCATCGTCCAGCACGGCCTCGGGCGTCACCACCTGCAGGCCCAGGAAGACGCCAAACCACACCAGCGCCAGTGCGAACACGGGCCAGCTGGCGGCGTAAACCTCGCGCCAGCTCGCGGCAAACTGCAGGCGCAGCCCCCGCCAGCGCGTGGCCGACAGACGAAACCGCATGGCGCTGGCCCAGATGAAGGGGGCGAGCACCGCACCCGCGAGCAGGAACAGAGCCACGGCGGTGTCCTGCCCGGTATTGGCGGCGATGTTGTAGGCCAGCGTGATCAGCACCAGCAGCACGAAGCCCTTGACCATCTTGCCCTGCGGCGCCGTGAATTCGAGCGGGCTACCCGCCACCTGCGTGTGTCCGTAGAAATACTGCGCCGTGCGCCGCCGTGCCCAGGGCGTGTAGAGACCCAGGGTGACGATGCTCAGCAGCACGTTGACGATCCAGACGCGGAAATACTCGCCGCCGCTGCCGGTGAATGCGAGCGGGTGCGCGTCGATCATGGGTGAGGCGAACGACGGGGCGTTTGCCGGGGTACTGCTGCTGTTGCGTTGGTCCATGGTCTCCCTCCAGGGTGGCCGCGCAGTGTAGCAGTGGAGGGCATGTTTTTAAGTCAAAAGTGCCTTCACGTCGCATATTTGCTGCGCAAGCAGCTATGGTTTTTGATGCCCGTTATCCATGGAGCCGTGCATCACCCGAATCGCATGACACGGGCGCTGCCCAGACCAGGGCTCCCGCGCAAGGGCCGCCCCGCCGCGCTGGGAGCGTCCCCCTGCCCGCAGCGCGCAGCGCAGCGAGAGCGGGGGGAAGGCGCCGAAGGCGACTCAGGGGGGGTCAGAACTTCTCCCAGGGCTGCAGGTAGCGCCACTGCCCCTCGGGCACCTTGGCCAGCGGCACGCGGCCGAGGCGGATGCGCTTGATGGCCATCACGCGCAGGCCCACGGCCTCGCACATGGCCGGAATCTGCCCGGGCCGGATGGCGGTCAGTTCGCATTCTTTTGCAATGGAAATTGACCACCGGTTCCATTGCAACCTGGTTATTCCAGTCGAAATGGGCCTGAGCGGCCGGTCCACCGAATTCATCCACCCCCTAGTGTCCTGAGTTAGAAATTCGCAGACAAAATCTTTCGACGCTTGCAAGGATGTCTTGGGCAGTCTTGGCCCAGACGAATGGTTTTGGATCGGCGTTGTT
>JANJVX010000148.1 GCA_024709845.1 Burkholderiaceae bacterium
CATCTGGTAGTCCAGCATCAGGCGGGCGGGCACGCCGAACTCGGCCTCCACCCCGGCCAGGTCGCGCACCTTGCCGCTCATGGTGTCGATGATGGAGATGTGCTCGTTCACCAGCTGGGCCAGGTCCTTGTCGCCGCTGGAAATGACCACGTCGATGCCCTGGCGCGCGGCCGCCACGGCCAGGGTGCCGATCACGTCGTCTGCCTCCACGCCGGGCACGTCGAGCACCGGCCAGCCCATGAGGCGCACCACTTCGTGGATGGGCGCGATCTGGCTGCGCAGATCGTCGGGCATGGGGCTGCGCTGCGCCTTGTATTCGGGGTAGAGCGCATCGCGGAAGGTGGGGCCCTTGGCGTCGAACACGCAGGCCGCGTAGGTGCAGGGGACGTCCTTGAGGAGCTTCTGCACCATGTTGATGATGATGCGGATGGCACCGGTCTTCTGCACCGTGCCGTCGGGCAAGGTGGTGCTCATGGTTTCGCCGCCCGCGAAGAAGGCGCGGTAGAGGTAGCTGGAGCCATCCACCAGCAGCAGGGTCTTTTTGTCGCTCATGCGGGCGATTGTCACAGGAAGCCGCTGCCGCCGGGCGCCCCTGTCGCCGCCATGCCCATACCTGCGTTGCGGCACCTGGAAACCGGCAAAATATCCCCCATCCAGCCCCCCCGCCCTGCCGCGCGGCGGCTTCCCACACGAAAGGTGATTCCATGAAAAAACTGCTTGCCCTGTTGATCGGCGCTGCCTCCACGCTGGCGATCGCTGCGGCGCCCGAGTTCAAGAACGTGCCCGCGCCGCTGCAAAAATCCCTGAGCCACCACGGGCTCAAGACGGCGCAGCTGGACAACGGCGTGCTGCGGCTGCAGATGGCCAAGCCCGAGATTTCCGAGCTGGTGTACACCACCTTCATCTACCACGGCATTTGCGCCGAGCAGTGGCGCAGCCCGGAGCGCTTCACCGGCGTGAACCTGGCGCGGGTGGAGCTGTTCAACACCAGCGCCACCCAGGGCTTCGCGTTCGACGCACGCGGCGATGTCTGCGTGCAGATGGGGCAGATGGGCAAGAACTACCGCACCTTCATCAACCAGTACACGGTGAAGTGCGAAGGCGGCAACTGCCCCCGCCCCTGACGTGCTTTCCATCCGGGGCAGCCGGGAAAGCCCGCTGTCCCGCCAGGGCTGCTTCGTGTCCAATCGCCTCGTGTTTTTCACCGCCCGAGGAGTGTGCCGTTGAAGTTCCTGAAAAAAATCGCGCTGGGCAGCCTGCTGGCGCTTGGCGTGGCCGCTGCCGCTGGCTGGTTCAGCCTGGACAAGGAAACGCGCGGCCTGCTCAAGACCGTGCCCACCAACCGCGACCTGCTGTTCTGGAGCGTGCCGCAGCGCGACGCGGCCTTCCGCGCGCTTGACCGCATTCCGCTGCTGGCCAAATGGCGCGTGGTGCAGCCCAGCGGCACGCCGCGCTCCCTGCCCCCCGGGCCGCCACTGGCCTTGCCGCTGGACCTGGACGCCTACATGGCGGGCCAGCGCAGCAGCGCCATTCTCATCATGCAGGGCGGCAAGTTGCGCGTGGAGCGCTACGGCCTGGACTACGGCCCGGACGGCCGCTGGACGAGCTTCTCGGTGGCCAAGTCCTTCACCTCCACCCTGGTGGGCGCCGCGCTCAAAGACGGCCACATCAAGAGCATGGACGACAAGGTGAGCGACTACATCACCAGCATGAAGGGTTCGGCCTACGACGATGTGAGCATCCGCCAGCTACTCACCATGACCTCGGGCGTGCGCTGGAACGAGGACTACGGCGACCCCAACTCCGACGTCGCCAAGTTCAACAACCACCCGCCCGAAGCAGGCGTGCCCGCCATCGTGAGCTACCTGCGCCAGTTGCCGCGCGAGGCGCCAGCGGGCGAGCGCTGGCTCTACAGCACGGGCGAGACCAACCTGGTGGGCATCCTCGTGAGCGAGGCCACGAAACGGCCGCTGGCGCAGTACCTGGAAGAAAAGATCTGGAAGCCTGCGGGCATGGAGCAGCAGGCCACCTGGATTCTGAGCAAGACGGGCCAGGAGATCAGCGGTTGCTGCATCCAGGCGGCGGCGCACGACTACGCCCGCATGGGCCAATTCATCCTGGAAGGCGCCAAGGTGCAGGGCCAGGGCATCCTGCCCGAGGGCTGGCTGCAGGACGCCACCACCAAGCGCGCCGACATCGGCAAGCCCGGGCGCGGCTACGGCTACCAGTGGTGGACCTACGACGACGGCAGCTTCGCCGCGCGCGGCATCTTCGGCCAAGGCATCTTCATCGACCCCAAGCGCCAGCTGGTGATTGCCTCCAACGCCAACTGGGCCGGAGGCGCCAGCTCGCCCCAGGAGAGCGAGGCGCGCGAAGCCTTCTACAAGTCGGTGCAGCAGGCCGTGGACGCCGAGGCGGCAGCGGCCCGGTGAGCCGCGCCACGGCGGGCGCCACGGCGCGCCCGCCAGCCCGTGCCGCCTACAATCGCGCCATGCGCGCCGTTCACTCCCTTCTGCTGCTGGCCCTGGCCAGCGCCCCCGCCCTCGCCCAGATTTCAAGCCAAAATGCACCGCAAGGCGCACCAGACGGGCGCGAGAAGCTATCAAGAAGCGAGCAAAAACCCGACCGCCTGAACCAGCGCACCGAGCGCATCCGCGTCGAGGACGGCGGCAGCCGCGTGGACGAGCTGCGCGTGGGCGGCCAGACGCAAAGCATCACCGTGCAGCCCAAGGTGGGCAACCTGCCCGAGTACGAGCTGCAGCACTCCGACGGCGTGCGCAACCGCGCACGCAACGGCGCCGAGTCCACCACCGGCGCCCGCGTCTGGAACGTGCTGAAGTTCTGACCCGCCACGTCTCTCCCGCCCGCCATGCCGGGCGCCGTGCTTTTTTCCTGTCACCTGCTTTTTTCACGCTCCGACCGATGGCCGTATTCACTGAAGTTTCCGACACCGAGGCGCGCGCGCTGCTGCACCGCCTGCAACTGGGCGAACTGCACGCGCTGCGCGGCATCGAGGGCGGCATCGAGAACACCAATTACTTTGTCACCTGCGACGAAGGTGAGTACGTGCTCACGCTGTTCGAGCGCCTCACGGCCGAACAGCTGCCGTTCTACCTGCACCTGATGAAGCACCTGGCGCACAAGGGCATTCCCGTGCCCGACCCGCGCGCCGACCAGGCCGGCGACATCCTGCACACGGTGTGCGGCAAGCCGGCCGCCGTGGTCAACCGCCTGGCGGGCCGCAGCCAGCTGGCCCCCGAGGCGGTGCACTGCGCCGCCGTGGGCGACATGCTGGCGCGCATGCACCTGGCCGGGCGTGACTACGAGCGCCAGCAGCCCAACCTGCGCGGCCTGCCCTGGTGGAACGAGACCGTGCCCGTGGTGCTGCCGCACATCGGGCAGGACGAGGCAGCGCTGCTGCGCGCCGAGCTGGCCTACCAGAACCACATTGCCGCCAGCAGCACCTACGCCGCGCTGCCGCGCGGCCCGGTGCACGCCGACCTGTTCCGCGACAACGTGATGTTCGAGGGCGAGCGGCTCACGGGCTTCTTCGACTTCTACTTTGCTGGCGTAGACACCTTCCTGTTCGACCTGGCCGTGTGCCTGAACGACTGGTGCATCGACCTGCCCACAGGCGCGCACGACGCCGCGCGCGCCGCCGCCATGCTCGGCGCCTACCAGGCCGTGCGCCCGCTCACCGCGGCCGAGCGCGAGTTGCTGCCCGCCATGGCGCGCGCGGGCGCGCTGCGCTTCTGGATCTCGCGGCTGTGGGACTTCTACCTGCCGCGCGAGGCCTCCATGCTCACGCCGCACGACCCCACGCACTTCGAGCGCGTGCTGCGCCAGCGCATCAAGCACCCCGTCACCGCGCACGCTGACGCCCTAGGGCTCGTTCGGGAATAGGCTGTGCATTTGGCCATTCGGTTTGGGATGCCATGCGCGGCGTGACGCGCGCCGTGTGGCTCTGCCACACAAGCGATTCGCAACAATGCAGGGCTCCCAAAGCGGATGAGCCCAATGTGCAGTTATTTCCGAACGAGCCCTTACCATAGGCGCCCACATGAAACTACGCATCGTCCCCCCCCGCACCGGCATCACCTGGGTGCGCAGCGGCATCTTCGTCTTCCGGCGCCAGCCCCTGGCCATGGCGGCGCTGTTCTTCATGACCATGGCGGCGATGTCGCTGGCCTCGGTGCTGCCGCTGGTCGGCCCGGCACTGGCGCTCATGCTCCTTCCCTCGGCCACGCTGGCCATGATGGTGGCCTCGGCCGAGGCCATGCAGGGGCGCTTTCCCACACCGGCCGTGCTGCTGGTGGCGTTTCGCACCGGGCGCGAGCGCCTGCGCCACATGCTGCAGCTGGGCGCCCTCTATGCCGTGGGCTTTCTGGGCGTCATTGCCATCTCGGCCCTGTTCGATGGCGGCCTGTTTGCCCAGGTGTACCTGGGCGGCGCGCCACTCACCCAGGAAACCGTGGAGAACAGCGACTTCCAGCTCGCCATGTGGGTGGCCATGGTGCTGTACCTGCCGCTGTCGCTGCTGTTCTGGCATGCGCCGGGGCTGGTGCACTGGCACGGCGTGCCGCCGGTCAAGAGCCTGTTCTTCAGCATCGTGGCCTGCCTGCGCAACTTTGGCGCCTTCCTCGTCTACGGGCTGGGCTGGCTGGTGGTGTTTGCCATTGGTGGCGTGCTGGTGAGCCTGCTGTCGGGGGTGCTGGCCATGGTGGGCCTCTTGCCACCGGGCAACGCTCCTGCCACCATGGGCGGCATCATGGTGGGGTTGGCGATGGTCATGGCCACCATGATGTTCAGTTCCATCGTTTTCACCTTCCGTGACTGCTTCGAACCCCCGGAGCAGCCCGGCACGAAAGCCGCCGATGACGCTGCCACGCCCCCTCTTCCCTCCGACGCGCCGGACTGACCGCCCTGTCGCCAGGCTCCAGCGGCGCAGCCTGGTGCAGGCCACCGCTGTCTGGGCCACCGTGGGCGCGGGGCCTTCCGCCCTGGCCCAGCCCCAGGGCCGCATGGTCGAGCTGCGCGGTGACGTGCGGCGCAATGGCCAGCCGCTCACCCCCCGGGACACCGTGGCCACGGGCGACCGGATCGAAACCGGCCCCGGCGCCAGCGCCGTGTTCACCGTGGGCGACAGCGCCTATCTGGTGCGCGAGAACACCCGCCTGGTGCTCGAAGGCGACAGCCCCGCCGCCGTGCGGCTGCTGCGCCTGCTCTCGGGCGCCGTGGCCAGCGTGTGGAACCGGGGCACGGACCGCCAGATCATCACGCCCACGCTGACGGCAGGCATCCGGGGCACGGGTGTGTATGCCGAGGTGTTCCCGGCGCAGGACTTCCGCAGCTACTTCTGCAACTGCTACGGCACGGTGGACATCGCGGCGGGCGCGGACCGGGTGGTCAGCGAATCGAGCTACCACCAGTCCTTCTGGGCCGAGGCCAGGGCGCGCAACGGGCGCACCCTGTTCCCGGCCGAGGCTATCAACCATACGGACGAAGAAATGGAAATGCTCGCCGCGCTGCTGCAGCAGCGCACGGCCTGGCAGATCAGCGGCGTGAGGGGCCCCAAGGACGGGCGCGGCCGGCAATACGGCCCCTACCGCTACCGCCCGGAACAGGCGCCGCCCGCACCGGCGGCACCGGCACCAGCGCCCCCCCCGCGCGCGGCCCCCGCCCCTGCGGCCCACGAGCCGCACTACAGCCCTAACTGAGAACGCCCCCACGGGCCGTGAGGCCTGCAGGGGCGTTGAAGGGTGCCTGCGCCACCCCTGCCCATGGCAGGCGCGGCGCTGGTGGAATCGTTCAGCTACCGATACGGCCGCCGTCGTTCTTGGTGATGACGATGGTGGCCGAGCGCGGGCGCTTGCCCGCGCCGTAGCCTGCGTTGGCGGGCCACTGGCTCTGGTACTTGGCGGGGTCGGCCACGTCGGCCATCTTGGTCGATTCGCCGGGGTGCTGGATGTTCACGAAGATGGCCTTGCCGTCGGGCGTCTCGGCCAGGCCGGTGATCTCGCAGCCCTTGGGGCCGACCAGGAAGCGCTTGAGCGTGTCGGGCGTGGCGGCCTTGCCCACGGGCGTGACGATGTCGAGCTTGCTGCCGTCGGCCTTGGTGTAGCTCAGCGTCTTCTTGGCGCCGTCGCCCACGCTGCCGGGCAGGGCGGCGAGCATCATGCAGTTGGTGACATCGGTGTAGGCACCGTCGTCGGTCTGGATCCAGCAGATGCCGGTGGCCTTGCTGAACACCAGGCCGTCGGGGCTGGAGAAGTCCTGATCGGCCGTCAGCGCCGAGATGTTCACCATGCCCTTGTCCGCGTTGGCCTCGGCGCCGAACAGGTACACGTCCCAGGTGAACGCCTGGCCCGCGCCTTCCTTCATGCGCACCAAGTGGCCGTTGGGGTTGCCGTTCTGCTTGGAGGTGCCCTTCATGTCGGTGTAGGCGCGCGGGTTGGCTGCGTCGGGCAGGTACTGGCTGCCCGTGGGGTCGATGCTGCGGTTGCTGTTGTTGGTCAGCGTGAAGTAGATCTCGCCGTTGGCGGGGTTCACGGCGTTCCACTCGGGACGGTCCATCTTGGTGGCGCCCACGGCGTCGGCGGCCAGGCGGGTGTTGATGGCGATATCGCCGGCATCGGTGAAGGCATAGCCCGCGTAGCCCGCGATGGCGGCATTGGCCATGGACAGCTCCACCCAGGCGCCCGTGCCGTCGGCGTTGAACTTGGCCACGTAGAGCTTGCCGCTATCGAGGTACTTGTCGCCCAAGGCCAGGCGGTCGGCGGCGTTGGCGTCCGCCGCGCTCCACACGGCGGTGGAGACGAACTTGTAGATGTATTCGCCGCGCGAATCGTCGCCCATGTAGACGGTGAGCGGCTTGCCCGCTTCGACCTTGCCGAAGGCCGCGCTCTCGTGCGCGAAACGGCCCAGCGCGGTGCGCTTCCGGGCCATGCGGGTCTTGTCGTAGGCATCGATCTCGACGATGTAGCCCTGGCCGTTCATCTCGTTGCGGTAGTCATCGCTGCCGTCCGCCGAAGCGCCGGTCTTGCCGTTGTTCCAGCGCACATACTGGTCGGCCGCGCCGCCACTCTCCCAGCCATGGCGCGAGGCGGCACCCTGGTTGCGGCCGTAGCGCTTGAGCGCGGCCACGCTCTTGTCGTTGCCGCGCGCGGCATCGTCGGCAGCGCCGCGCGTGAAGTAGCCGAACCAGTTCTCCTCACCGGTCAGGAAGGTGCCCCAGGGTGTCTTGCCGGTGCCGCAGTTGTTCAGCGTGCCGCGCGTCATGGTGCCGGTGGGCGAGTACTTGGTGACCATTTGCGCATGGCCACGCGCCGGGCCCGCAATCTCGATGGGGCTGAGCGGCGTGAGACGGAAGTTCATCGCCGAAGCGGGCACATAGCCCCACTTGCCGGCCGTCTTGGTCACCTCGATCACGGCGATGCCGTGCAGGGCCACTTCCTTGTCCACTTCGGACGCCGGGCGCGGCAGGGTGGAGGTGCCGCCGTCGGCGTGGATGAAGAAGGACGAGAGCTTCTCGTCGGTGGTCGCCTCGTGGTTGATGGCCAGCAGGCCGCGCTCGGTGGCACTGTCGTTGCGCTTGCCGTCGGCGCCCAGGCCGAACCACTCCATGCCGTCGTGGTGGTCGCCGCCGCGCTTGTCGTAGTCGGTGTCGGTGCCGTCGTTCTTGTAGGCGGGCGTGCCCGCGATGATGGGGTCGCCCAGCGCATACAGCACGCTGGCGGTATAGCCCACGGGCACGCTCACCACATCGGCCAGGCTCTTGGGCACGGCGGCAAAGCCCAGCAACTTCTCGGCGGGCACCACCGGGTCGTCGCTGCCGCCACAGGCGCTCACGCCAAAACCGGCCAGCATGGCCGTGCCCACGGTGCCCACGCCGCCGCGCAGCAGGCCCCGGCGCGAAAGGCGCGCGCCCAGCACCGATTCAAAGGTGGGGTTGGCGGAGGTGTTGGAGTTCTCGTCGTTGAAGTCGATGGCCTGCGTGGGCTCGCCGCGATGCGTCATGGGGTTCCTTGGTGGGGTTGTGGTTGCAAACCCGCAAAGCGTAGAAACCCGCCATGACAGCGCCATGAAGAGTGCGTGACACAGCCATGACAACCCACACACCACCCCGTGCAACGGTGCGAAAGCTATTATTTTTATAGCTTGCAGCGCTTGCCATGATTGACTTCAAGACTGAGTTACCCCTGCATCCGGTCGCCCGGCGCGCGCTGCGGCATGGCCTGCGGGCCGCAGCCGATGGGCACGGCGCCCGCCAAGCGTACAGAATGGGCGCATCCCCCACGCCGCCACCCGCATGTCTCGCCGCAAACCACCGCGCAACGCACAGCAAGCCCGGTCCAGCCGCTGGCTGCTCACCCTGTTCGCCCTGCCCTTCGCGGGCGTGGGCGTGGGGATGCTGCTGCTGAGCGTGCTGCCCACCCTGTACGACTGGACGCGCATGCAATCCTGGCAGCCGGTGGAGGCCACCCTGCTCGCCGCCAGCCTGGACGAGCACTCGGGCGACTCGTCCACCTACAGCGTGTCGGCCCGCTACCGCGTCGAGGGAGCGGGCCGGGTGCTGGAGGGCCAGCGCGTGGCCATCTCGGAAGGCGCCGACAACATTGGCCGCTTTCAGCAGCACCTGGGCACGCGGCTTCAGCAGGCCCTGGCCCGGGGCGAGACGGTGCGCGCCTGGGTCAACCCCGCCAACCCGGCCGACGCCGTGATCGACCGCAGCCTGCGCGGCGGACTGCTGGCGTTCAAGATGGTGTTCGTGCTGCTGTTCGGCGGCTTCGGGCTGGGCCTGATCCTGTTCACATGGCGCAGCCCCGTGGCCGCCATCCCGCCCGGCAAGAACGCCGGCAGCCCCTGGCTGGCGCGGCGCGCGTGGGCGGACAACCAGATCCGCTCGGGCAAGCGGCTGGAGGTGGCCGTGGCCTGGGTCTTCGCCACTGTCTGGAACCTGCTGGCATGGCCCCTGGCCGTCGCCCACCTGCCGCAGCTGTGGCATCAGGCGAACAGGCCCGCCGCAGCCGCGCTGGCCGCCTTTGCGGCCGCAGGCCTGGGCCTGCTGGTGTGGGCCGTGCGCGCCACCCGCGATGCGCGCCGCTTTGGAGACCTGCGCCTGGTGCTCAACCCCTTCCCCGGCGCCATTGGCGGCGACTTTGGCGCCACGCTGGACCTGCCCACCGTGCCCTGGCGGGGCGACCAGCGCTTTCTGGTCACGCTGCGCTGCGTTCAGCACTACCGCACCCGCCCGGCCGGCGAAAACAGCACCGAGGCCCGCGAACGCACCGTGTGGCAGACCGAGGGCATGCCCCAGGTGCTGCCGCACGGCAACGGCACCCGGCTGCGCTTTCGCTTCGCAGTGCCCGGCGGCCTGCCCGCCTCCGAGGCCCCGGCAACCGAGTACCACAGCTGGCGCCTGCAGGTCGAAAGCACCGGCTCGGACCTGGGTCTGGACCGCAGCTTCGACGTGCCGGTCTATGCCACGGGCGAGGCCATCCCCGGCATGGCGCCCGACGCCGCCCGGCACCCAGGCCTGCCCCCCCTGCGCGAGGCACGGCTGGACGAGATCAGCGACCTGGAAACCATCCCCGGCGGCGTGCGGCTCTACCAGCCCTGCGCCCGTGCCTGGCGCACGCAGGCACCGCTGGCCGTGATGGGTGGCGCCATCATGGCCATGGGCTGGCTCGCGGGCCGCGAAGGTGCGCCGCGGCTCTTCTCCATCGCCTTCGGCACCCTGGGCGGCGCGCTGCTGGTGCTGGCACTTTTCGGCCTGGGCAACAGCCTGCGCGTAGAGCTGGGCACGCGTGGCCTGCGCACCGAACGCCGCATCCTGGGCCTGATGCTGCACTGGCGCCAGGTGCCCCCGCAAGACATCGCCCGCCTGCGCCTGAAAGAAAGCTACACCACCCAGACCAGCACGCGCAGCACCACCTACTACCGCATTCAGGTGGAACTGCGCAACGGCCAGGCCATCACCGTGGCCGACAGCCTGCGCGGCCGCGAAACGGCCGAGCACCTGCTGCGCACGCTGACTGGGCGCACGGGGTACGCGGGTGGATAGACCCGCTGGCTGCGGCCTGCAGCACCTGGCTTTTGCTGCCAATTCGATAGCATGTGACGCTTTCCCTGTAAGCGCAAAAGGCCGATTCTTCTGACTATCAACGTGCCATGATGAGCGCCTTTCACGCCCCGTGTTGCGTTGGGGGGGTTAGCGATGCCTACAGCGCGCCAAGAGGCACGGCCCACAGCCCCTCACCAAAAGGCACGGCGTATGCCCCGTCGTAAAGAACGATGCCGGTGAGAAAGTCAGCGCCCGTCTGAGCCTTGAGCTTTCGCAGGCCCTTGAAGTCTTGCGCCTGCACGGTGGCGGCGGCCTTGACCTCGATACCGATGAGCTGGCGCTGAGAGTTCTCGAGCACGAAGTCCACCTCCACCTGGTCTTTGTCGCGGTAGTACGAGAGGTACCAGCCCTCGTCGCTGAGCGCCAAGGCCTTGCGCAACTCGGCGTACACCCAGGTTTCCAGGGTGGCGCCCCAGCGCTCGCGGTGGGTGATGAGCATGTCGGGCGTGAGACGCGTGAGGGTGGCTTGCAGGCCCGCATCGAGAAAATGGAGCTTGGGGGTTTTGATGAGGCGGCTGTTTTCGTTGCGACTCCAGGCGGGCAGGCGCGCCACCAGAAACAGGCGTTCCAGAATGCCGATATAGCGATCGGCAGTTTTGCCGTTCAGCCCCAGTTGCGCCCCCAACTGGGTGTAGTTGAGCAACTGGGCGCATTGGGTTGCCAGCACGGCCAGCAGCGTGGGTATTTGCGCAAGCTGGTCGATGTGGGCAATGTCCTGCACGTCGCGCTCAACCAAGTGGGCGATGTACGCCCTGGCCCAGGCCTGGCGCCGCGCCAGGGTGGGGCGCGCACGCATCTCGGGGTACCCCCCTGCCAGGGCCATTTGCAGCACGTCGCTGCGTTCCTGCTGGGCGGGCCAGTCTTGCACCTGGGCGCGGTGCAGGAAATCGTTGGCACGGCCTTGTAGTTCGGCCTGGGACAGCGGCAGGAGAGCATGGGTTTCCATGCGTCCTGCCAGGCTGTCGGCCAT
Source organism: Burkholderiaceae bacterium (assembly GCA_024709845.1). GTDB lineage: Bacteria > Pseudomonadota > Gammaproteobacteria > Burkholderiales > Burkholderiaceae_C > Simplicispira. Next base: position 11,094 of record JANJVX010000148.1, read on the forward strand.
CTGCGGCAAGGCCAGAATGTTGGCCGAGCCAGTCAGCAGAAAGCGGCCGGGACGGCGGTCCTCGTCGATGGCCATCTTGAGCGCCAGCATCAGTTGGGGCGCTCGCTGGATTTCGTCAAAGACGGCCCGGTCCAGTGTGCTGACAAAGCCTACAGGGTCGCTATGCGCCGCAGACAACGTGGTGGGATTGTCCAGCGTGTAGTAGCTCATTTCCCCGGCCAATTGTCGAACCAGCGTGGTCTTGCCACTTTGGCGCGGGCCATTGATCAAGACCGCTGGCGTGTCTTGCAGCGCTGTTCTGACCGGCCCGGCAATGTGCCGTTCAATCAGGCCCATGAGTGCGTCCAATCTGGAAAATTGAAACGTCTATTATGGATTGTGAAATCGTCCAGTTTGGATTATTAAATCGTCCAATCTGGATAAAAGCAACTTCCAATCCATATTCCATCCCCTCAAGCCACACTGCGCCCGCCCTATTCCACCACCGTCAGCTTGGCCACCGACAGCGCGAGCCACTTGGTGCCGTGGCGCGGGAAGTTGACCTGGGCGCGCGCGTCGTCGCCCTGGCCTTCGAGCGCCAGCACCTTGCCTTCGCCGAACTTGTTGTGGAACACCGCCAGGCCCACGCGCAGGCCGTGCGCGGGCGGTGCTTTCTGCACCGGCACGGGCGGGCTGGCGAAGGTTTC
>JANJVX010000194.1 GCA_024709845.1 Burkholderiaceae bacterium
GGCCGGCATCCCGCTGGCGGCGCTGGGCTACCTGAACCCGGTGGTGGCGGGGGCCGCGATGGCGCTGAGTTCGGTCAGCGTCATGGCCAATGCCCTGTTGCTCAAACGCTGGCGCATGTGACAAATACGTAGCGAGCTGCCCCGCAGGTCTGGCAAACTGCAACGTCTTGTTGCACGTGCGGGCCTGTGGGCATGAGGGTGCAGCGCCCATGATTTCAGCAGATCCAGAGAGGAAGACACACCATGTCGCTTTTTTCGCTCATGCGGATGTTCACCATCCGGTTTCGCATGCTGGGGGCCATTGCCGTGGTGCTGTGCCTGCTGGGCTTGCTGGGCAGTGCCGGGATGCTGGGCATGCTGCGCATCCAGGCCATGACGGCCGATTTCATGGACCATGAGTTCAAGGAGGTGGGCCACATGGGGGACCTGCGCGCCGCGCTGGGCGCGATCCGCCAGCATGAGAAGGACATGATCATCCAGTACGAGAAGCCCGACGCGGTCAAGCAGGCGCATGCCCAGTGGCTGGCGAGCCTGGACAATGCCAAGAAGGTGGCCAACCGCTTCCTCGAAGGCCCTGAGGACAAGGACAACGCTGTCGCCCGTGGACTGGTGCAGCGCCTGGACAGCTACCGCGAGCAATTCACGCATGTGGCCCGGCAGCTGGAGGCTGGCGGCTACGATTCGGCCACGGTTGCCAACCGCATGAGCGCCAAGGCCGTGGCCGAGTTCGATGCGGCCGACAAGCTGGTGCAGGAGCTCGATGGCCTGCTGCATGCCGAGGTGGAGGCTGCGGCCAAGGCGCAGGAGCTGGCGGGCACCCAGACCAAATGGCTGTTCGCGCTGGCGGTGCTGGTCACCGTGATCGTGGTGGCGCCACTCACCTGGCTCAACATGATCGCCATCTGCAAACCCCTGGCCGAGGCGCAGCGCATGGCGCTGGCGATTGCGGGGGGAGATTTGTCGCAGAAGATCCATACCGAGGGGCGCGACGAGGCGGCCGACCTGCAGCGCGCGCTGGCTGAAATGCAGCGCGGCCTGAGCGCGCTGGTGGCCCAGGTGCGCGAGGCCAGCGGCAACATCGCCACGGCCAGCCAGGAGATTGCCAGCGGCAACCAGGATCTGTCGTCGCGCACCGAGCAGACGGCCAGCAACGTGCAGTCCACGGTCAGTTCGCTGGAGCAGCTCACGGCCACGGTGCAGCAGACGGCGGCGTCCTCGCAGACGGCCAACCAGCTGTCGGCCTCGGCCTCGGGCGTTGCCTCGCGCGGGGGCGCGGTGGTGCAGCAGGCGGTGGCCAGCATGCACGAGATCTCGGCATCAAGCCGCAAGATTGGCGACATCATCGGCCTGATCGACTCCATTGCCTTCCAGACCAATATCCTGGCGCTCAACGCTGCCGTGGAGGCGGCGCGTGCGGGCGAGCAGGGCCGGGGCTTTGCCGTGGTGGCCAGCGAGGTGCGCAGCTTGGCGCAGCGCTCGGCGGCGGCGGCCAGCGAGATCAAGGGGCTGATCAGCACCAGTGTGGCCGCCGTCGATGGCGGCGTGCGCCACGTGGAGGATGCGGGCGCGGCCATGAAGGAGATCGTCGATGGCGTGCAGCGCGTGGGCGACATCATTGGCGAAATCAAGGCCGCCGCCACCGAGCAGTCGGCCGGTATCGGCCAGGTGAACCAGTCGGTGGGCGAGATCGACCGCATGACGCAGCAGAACGCCGCGCTGGTGGAGGAATCCGCCGCCGCTGCCGAGTCGCTGCGCGATCAGGCTGCGCGCCTGTCGCAGGTGGTGCAGCAGTTCCGCCTGGCCGACGGGGTGCATGCCCAGGCGCAGGCCCATGCATCGGTCCGGGAGCGCCAGGTGTCCGGCGGGGGCCAGCCCCTGCTGGCCTGATCAGCCGTCCAGCGCCGGGTAGTCGGTGTAGCCCCGGGCCCCGCCGCCGTAGAAGGTGTCGCGGTCGGGGGTGTTGAGCGGCGCGTTGCGCCGCAGGCGTTCCACCAGGTCGGGGTTGGCGATGTACGGGCGGCCGAATGCGACGATGTCGGCGCCCGCCGCCACGGCTGCCTCGGCCAGTGCCTTGTCGTAGCCGTTGTTCACCATCCAGGCCCCTTCGCCGCCCGATTTGCGGTAGATGGCCTTGAGCGCGGCGTAGTCGAAGGGGCGGTCCGGCAGTTCGCGCGCGCCGCCGGTGGCGCCTTCGATGAGGTGGATGTAGGCCAGGCCCAGCGGGCCCAGGTGGTGCAGCAGGTAGTCAAACAGTTGCTGGGGGTCTTCGTCCACGATGTCGTTGGACGGGGTGACGGGCGAGAGCCGGATGCCGGTGCGCCCGCCGCCGACTTCGTCCACGATGGCGCGCACCACTTCCAGCAGCAGGCGGGCGCGGTTGCGCACGCTGCCGCCGTAATCGTCCTGGCGCTGGTTGGCGCCGGTCTTGAGGAACTGGTCGAGCAGGTAGCCGTTGGCGGCGTGGATCTCGACCCCGTCAAAACCGCTGGCGATGGCGTTGCGGGCCGCGTGCCGGTAGTCCTGCACGATGCCGGGCAGTTCGCCCACGTCGAGGGCGCGCGGCTCGGAGGTGGGGGTGAACGTGGGCACGCCATCGCGGATGAGCACGGTCTTGGCGTGGGCGCGCAGGGCCGAGGGCGCCACGGGCGGGGCATTGCCAGGCTGCAGCGCAATGTGCGAGATGCGGCCCACGTGCCATAGCTGCGTCACGATTTTTCCGCCCGCCTGGTGCACGGCGGCTGTCACCTTCTTCCAGCCGTCGAGCTGTTCGGTGCTGTACAGGCCGGGCACGTCGGCGTAGCCCTGGCCCTGCGGGCTGATGGCTGTGGCCTCGGTGATGAGCAGGCCCGCGCTGGCACGCTGGCGGTAGTACTCCGCCATCAGCGCATTGGGAACGGCGCCGGGAGCGCGGTTGCGTGTGAGCGGCGCCATGGCGATGCGGTTGGCCAGGGTCAGCGCACCCGCTTGGGTGGGTTCGTACAGGGACGGCATGGCAGCTTTCGGGCGGTGTGCGCGTGCACGATGCCTGCAGGGTACTGCCGGGATGGTCCCTCTGGCAATGCATGGCAGGCGGGGCGGCACGGCCGTGACGGTGACTATTGGGTGCCAAACGGTGCTCAAAGGCAGGCTGAACATGCGCCTGCAGCTATCGAAAAGATTAGTCCATGGTTCTGTTCCGAAGGCGCGGGCGGCAGCGTGCAGCGCAGGGGCTACGGCACAATGGATGTTCATGCAGGAATGTTTTTCTCCCGAGCCGTGGTCGCGTGCGCAGGCTCTGCGGGTCGCGCTGGCGCTGTCCATGGGGGCTGCGGTGTCGCTGGGCATCACGCGCTTTGCCTATGCGCTGCTGCTGCCGCCCATGCGCGAGGACCTGGGCTGGTCGTACACGCTGGCCGGGGGCATGAACACCATCAACGCGCTGGGCTACCTGCTGGGCGCGCTGGCCACGCCGCTGCTGCTGCGGCGGCTGGCCCCGGGCACTTTGCTGCTGGGCGGGGCGGTGCTGGCCACGCTGTTCATGGGGCTGTGCGGATTCTTTCTTGATGCGCCCTCGCTGCTGCTGCAGCGCCTGCTGGCGGGGGTGGCCAGCGCGTTGATCTTCATCGCGGGCGGTCTCATGGCGGCGCGCCTGGGGGCGCTCGACGCTCCGCGCAGCGGCCTGCTGCTGGGGCTGTATTACGGCGGCACGGGCTGGGGCATCAGCCTCTCGGCGCTGCTGGTGCCAGCCGTGCTGGCCGCCGCGCCAGGGCCGCATGCCTGGACCTGGGCCTGGTGGGCGCTGGCCCTGGCCTGTGCGGTGGCCACGGCGGTGATGGTGTGGCCCGTGCGCGTGCTGCGCCGCCTTGACGCCACCCCCTCCGCGCGCCCGCCTGCTGCGGCACCGGGCGCGCCGCAGGCCGATGCACGGGCCGGGCGGGTCTTCCGTGCCCGCGATTTCGCGCCGGCGCTGGCGGGCTATGCGCTGTTTGGCGTGGGCTACATCGGCTACATGACCTTTGTGATCGCGCTCTTGCGCGCGCAAGGGGTGGGCGGTGGCGCGGTGACGCTGTTCTATGCGCTGCTGGGGCTGGCGGTGGTGCTGTCCTCCCGCATCTGGGCCGGTTTGCTGGACCGCAGCCGGGGGGGCGGGGCGCTGGCGCGGCTCAATGCCCTGCTGGGGGTGGCCACGGTGCTGCCTGCGCTGACGGCAGCGTGGCCGGTTGCGCTGGCCTCGGGCCTGTTGTTCGGCGGGGTGTTTCTGTCGGTGGTGGCCTCGACCACGGCGCTGGTGCGCCACAACCTGCCGCCCGGCCAGTGGGCCGCGGGCATCAGTGCGTTCACCATCGTGTTCGCGGCCGGGCAGATCGCCGGGCCCACGGTGGTGGGCTGGATTGCCGATGGCCCGGGCGGGCTGGCACGCGGCCTGGTGTTCTCGGCTTGCGCACTGTGGTTGGGCGCGTTGCTGGCGGTGCGGCAGCGGCCTTTGCCATGACCGCGGTTCATCGGGTCAGGGAAAACCCACTTGCATCATAGGGTTTTGATGTTGCATTTGTTGCAATAAGCCGTTTGATGCATGGCCCGGTCGAGGGTTGTGCCCAGTTTCCGGGGCCGAACAGGGCCTGTTCCGGCGGGGGTGCCGACCATGAAATATTTCCGCGATTCGCCTTGGCTGTGGCCCTGCATGGCTGGCTTGCTGATGTCCACGCTGGCTCCGGCCGTGCACGCCCAGACGGTGGATGTCGAAGCCGCCGAATACCTGGCCCGCAAGAGCCATTGCACCAAATGCCACGCCCCTGCCAAGGAGCGGACCGGCCCCGCCCTGAAAACCATCGCCGAAAAGTACCGGGGCCGTGAAGATGCCGTGGCGGCGCTGGTCAAGCACATCACCACGGGTCCCAAGATCGTGATCGATGGCGAGGAAGAGACGCACAAGACGGTTCAATCCCAGGATGAAGCACAGATTCTCAATCTGGTGCGCTACATCCTGTCGCATTGAGAGCTTCTGTGGGCCTGCGCCCGCACCCCGATTTCCATTGCCCGCCGAGAAAGGACCTTCCATGAAATCCCGACTGCTGATGACCCTGGCCTGTGCGACCTTCGCCCTGCCTGCACTCGCCGACGATGTCACCTACCGCAAAGACATCCAGCCACTGATCAAGGCGCAGTGCAGTGAATGCCACGGCAGCGATTCCCCGACCCTGGCGGAATTCCTGCTGGACCAGGAGAAATACAAGAAGGACAAGCTCGGCCCGCGCCTGGACAGCTATGCCGACCTGCTGCAACTGATCGGCTGGCCCGACACCGGCGCCTTCATGCGCCGCCTCGACGACGGCAGCAGCACCGCCGACAAGAAGCCCGGCAACATGTACAAGGAGCTGGGCTCGGACGACGCCGAGCGCGCCGCCAATCTCAAGCGCATCAAGGCCTGGCTGGGCGAGGGCGCGTGGAACCTGAACCGCTGGAAAGCGCGGGGCGATGTGCCGGCCATCACCAAGGAGCAACTGGACAAGTTGCAGCTCAAATACTGAACAGGCCGGTTCCATCGAAAAAAGCCGCTGGATCGCAGCGGCTTTTTTGTGGGTGCGCCCCGGGTCAGGGCAGCGGGTTTACTTGAGCAGGCCCTCGGCGCGCAGCGCGGCTTGCACGGCGGGGCGCTGCTCCATGCGCTGCTGGAAGGCGACGATGTTCGCGAAGCCCGACAGGTCCACGCCCACGAACTGGCCCCAGCGCGAGACGGTGTAGAGGTAGGCGTCGGCCACGCTATAGCTGCCGAGTAGGTAGTCCTTGCCGACAAGTTGCTTGTCCACCCAGGCGAAGCGGGCCTGCAGACGCTCGCGCACCTGGGGCTTGTAGTCCTCGGGCGTGCTGGGCACGAACAGCGGGCTGTGGCCCTTGTGCAGCTCGGTGCCGATGAACGTCAGCCATTCCTGCAGGCGGTAGCGCTCCATGCTGCCGTTGGCCGGGGCGAGGTTCTTGCCGGGCACCTGGTCGGCCAGGTACTGCACGATGGCCGGGCCTTCGCGCAGGCGCTCGCCGTTGTCCAGCTCCAGCACGGGCACGTAGCCCAGCTCGTTGATGGTGTGAAAGTCGGTGCCGTCCTGCAGCTTCTTGGTCTTGGTGCTGGCCAGCACGCCGGTGAAGGGCAGGCCGGTTTCGTGCAGCACGAGGTGGGGCGAGAGCGAGCAGGCGCCGGGGGAGTAGTAGAGCTTCATGGTTTCATTCAGCGGGATGTGCCGCTATCGTATGCCGCCTGCCAAAGCCCTGCCTAGGCGGGGTTTCAGGCGGCGGGCCGGGTCAGGCGTTCGAGCCGGTCGAGGTAGTGCAGCGCATGGTCGCGCGAGGCGCCGCACATCTCGGCCGAGGGCTGGAGCTGGGCGCAGACGGCGGGCCGTCCGGGGTGGCCGAAGATGCGGCAGCGTTCGTCGTCGCCCAGCTGGATGCAGCGCACCCCGGCAGGCTTGCCTTGCGGCATGCCCGGGATGGGGGAGCTGATGGAGGGCGCGGTGCAGCAGGCACCACAGCCGGGGCGGCAGTCCATGTGCTATTGAATTCGGAGCTGTTTGCGTAATATGGATGGGTGCTGGAGGTAGATATTTCTCACATTCCCGTGCCATGCAGGCGCCCGGAGGCCCACAGCACCTGCTCGATCACACCGCGCACGCGCGTGCGGTGGGCCTCCTGCACCAGGGCGCCGCTGTCGTCGAAGGCGCTGCCGGCTTGGCCCAGGGCAAAGGCCTGAGGCGCCAGCCAGCACTCCAGGCCGACGAGCAGCGGCGCCAGGTGGCTTTGCGAGCGCAGGCCGCCCAGGGCGCCGGGCGATGCGCTGAGCATGCCCACGACCTTGCCACGGAAGGGCTTGACGCCGTCCTGCCAGGCCGGGTCGGACTTGACGGGGCTTGACGCCCAGTCAATGGTGTTCTTGAGCAGCGCGGTGTAGCTGCCGTTGTATTCGGGCGAGCAGACGATCCAGGCCGGGTGCTCCCACAGCAGCCGCTTGAGGCGGAGCACATCGGCCGGGGTCCCGCGTGCTTCGAGGTCGGCGTTGTAGAGCGGTATATCGAAGTCGGACAGCTCCATCAGGGTGACCTCGGCACCGGCCTCGCGGGCCATGCCGGCGGCCACCCGGGCCAGGCGGCGGTTGAAGGAATGTTGGCGGGTGCTGCCCGCGAAGACGAGGAGTTTGGACATGCGGAGATTGGAGCACAGGGATGCCACAGGATTCCTGCGGCTACCGCAAGACCCTGGCTGTGGGCGGTGTTCCACGTGAAACAGGCCCGGGTGGTCGCATGGCGGGAAGGGGCGCCCCCGGCGCCCGTGCCGCAAAGGTGGGAAAATCACCCCCTTGCCTCCACGGGCGCCGGTTCGGTGCGCCGCAGCGGGGCGGGCGATTCTTGCCGCTGTTTTTGACCATCGGCCCGTGCGGGCCCGGAGCCTTTCATGTTGTACCCCCAGGAATTCGATGTCATCGTTGTCGGTGGCGGCCATGCCGGCACCGAGGCGGCGCTGGCCGCTGCGCGCATGGGCAGCCGCACGCTGCTGCTCACGCACAACATCGAGACGCTGGGGCAGATGAGCTGCAACCCCAGCATCGGCGGCATCGGCAAAGGTCACCTGGTGAAAGAGGTGGATGCGCTGGGCGGTGCCATGGCGCTGGCCACGGACGAGGGCGGCATCCAGTTCCGCATTCTCAACAGCAGCAAGGGCCCGGCCGTGCGGGCCACGCGCGCGCAGGCCGACCGCATTCTGTACAAGGCCGCCATCCGCCGCATGCTGGAGAACCAGCCCAACCTCTGGCTGTTCCAGCAGGCGGTGGACGACCTGATGGTGGAGGGCGACCGTGTGGTGGGCGCCGTCACGCAGGTGGGCATCCGCTTTCGCTCGCGCACCGTGGTGCTGACAGCGGGTACCTTCCTCGACGGCAAAATCCATGTCGGCCTGAACAACTACGCGGCCGGCCGTGCGGGCGACCCACCGGCGGTGTCGCTGAGCGCACGCCTGAAGGAACTGAAGCTGCCGCAGGGGCGCCTGAAAACCGGCACGCCGCCGCGCATCGACGGGCGCAGCATCGACTTTTCGAAGTGCACGGAGCAGCCCGGCGACGGCATGTCCGGCGGCGTGAACGAAGGTGCCGTGCCCGTGTTTAGCTTCATGGGCAATGCGCAGATGCACCCGAAGCAGGTGCCGTGCTGGATCACACACACCAACGAGCGCACGCACGAAATCATCCGCAGCGGCTTCGACCGCAGCCCCATGTTCACCGGCAAGATCGAGGGCGTGGGCCCGCGCTACTGCCCGAGCGTGGAAGACAAGATCAACCGCTTTGCCGACAAGGACAGCCACCAGATTTTTCTGGAGCCCGAAGGCCTGACGACGCACGAGTTCTACCCCAACGGCATCAGCACCAGCCTGCCGTTCGACATCCAGTACGACCTGGTGCGCAGCATGCCGGGGCTGGAAAACGCCCACATCCTGCGCCCGGGCTACGCCATCGAGTACGACTACTTTGACCCGCGCTCGCTCAAGAGCAGCTTCGAAACGCGCCAGATCCAGGGCCTGTTCTTCGCGGGCCAGATCAACGGCACCACGGGGTATGAGGAAGCGGCCGCCCAGGGGTTGTTCGCCGGCCTGAATGCCGCGCTGCAGTGCCGGGGCGACGAACCTTGGCTACCTGGCCGCGACGAGGCCTACCTGGGCGTGCTGGTGGACGACCTCATCACCAAGGGTGTGACCGAGCCCTACCGCATGTTCACCAGCCGGGCCGAGTTCCGCCTGCAGCTGCGCGAGGACAACGCGGACATGCGCCTGACGGAAGCAGGGCGCCGCATGGGCCTGGTGGACGACGCACGATGGGACTCTTTCAGCCGCAAGCGCGATGCTGTTTCACGTGAAACAGAACGCCTGAAGGCCACCTGGGTGAACCCGCGCAACCTGCCTGCGGCCGAATCCGAGCGGGTGCTGGGTAAGACCATCGAGCACGAATACAACCTGTTCGAGCTGTTGCGCCGCCCGGATGTGGGCTATGCCAGCCTGATGACCCTGGATGGCGGCAAGTATGCGTCCAGCGATGTTTCACGTGAAACGCTGGGCGACTTGAGCGAGCCGGTGCTGGAGCAGGTGGAGATCGCCGCCAAGTACGCGGGCTACATCGATCGACAAAAGGGCGAGGTGGAGCGCGCCGCGCACTTCGAAAAACTGCGCCTGCCCGACGAGTTGGACTATCTGCAGGTCACGGCGCTGTCGATCGAAGTGCGACAGAAGCTGCAGAAACACCGGCCCGAAACGTTGGGCCAGGCCTCGCGCATTTCTGGCGTCACACCGGCGGCCATTTCGCTGCTGATGGTGCACTTGAAAAAGGGTGGTTTCAAGGGCTTTGCCCGGACGGACGGCGGGGTGGCTGCATGAGCGACGCACTGATGGCGCGTCTGCGCGCGGGCGCCGAGGTGCTGGCGCTGGGGCTGAGCGATGCGCAGTTTGCGCGCCTGATGGAGTTTCTTGCGCTGCTGCAGAAGTGGAACAAGGTCTACAACCTCACGGCCGTGCGCGACCCCGAGGAGATGCTTACGCACCACCTGCTCGATAGCCTGGCGGCGGTGGCGCCACTGCGCCGCCATGTGGCGCAGGCCGGGCTGCCCGCGCCCGTGCGCCTGCTCGATGTGGGCTCGGGTGGTGGCCTGCCGGGAGTGGTGTTTGCCATCTGTTGCCCCGAGGTGGACGTGAGCTGCGTGGACACCGTGGGCAAGAAGGCCGCCTTCATCCAGCAGGCAGCGGTGGCGCTCAAGCTCCCCAATCTGCACGGTGTGCATGCGCGTGTGGAGACCTTGACCGCGCCGTTCGATGTGGTGAGCTGCCGGGCCTTTGCCTCGCTGCCGGACTTCACGGCCTGGTCGCGCGGCGCGCTCGCGTCGCACGCCGTCTGGCTGGCCATGAAGGGCAAGCACCCCGGCGATGAACTGGCCGCGTTGCCTGCCGATGTGCAGGTGTTTCACGTGGAACCGCTCCAGGTGCCGGGGCTGGAGGCCGAGCGTTGCATCGTCTGGATGCGGCCGTCCGCACAAGTCGGCACGGGGCAGGGCGGGGCGGTCGCGTAAACTCGGGCTCCGGGCCGCAGCAGGGTTGCGGTCCATCCAGCCTCCAGGGGAATCCACATGTTCGGCATTGCAGACTACGGCGCCTTCGTGGCCGCCATCGTGTTGTTTCTGGCCATTCCCGGGCCGGGCAATCTGGCGCTCATCACTTCCACCAGCAAGGGTGGCGTGCGTGGCGGGCTGGCGGCCACTTTGGGCGTGATCGCCGGGGACCAGGTGCTGATGTGGGCCGCTGTGGCGGGCGTGGCGGCGTTGCTGGCCACGTACCCGGCCGCGTTCAATGCCGTGCAGTGGCTGGGTGCGGCCTACCTCGCCTGGCTGGGCTTCAAGATGCTGACTGCCCAACCCGGCGCCAAGCCCGTGCTGCACATCGAGCCGCGCCACTACTTCAAGCAGGCCGGGCTCATCACCCTGCTCAACCCCAAGGCCATCGTGTTCTACATGGCGTTCTTCCCGCTGTTCGTGGACCCGGCCCGGCACCAGGGGCTGCTCACCTTCGGCGTGATGGCCGCGACCATTGCGTTGCTCACCTTTGCCTACGGCTTCATCGTCGTCATGCTCACGCACCGCCTGGCCGAGCGCATGCGTGCCAATCCCACCATCGCCCGCGTGCTGGAAAAAGTGGCGGGCGTGTTTCTCATCGGCTTCGGCGTCAAGCTGGCTATTTCCAAGTAAAGCGGCACCCCATGGCGAAAATCTTTTGTGTGGCCAACCAGAAGGGTGGCGTGGGCAAGACCACCACCGCGGTCAATCTCGCCGCCGGGCTGGCCAGGATCGGCCAGCGCGTGCTGATGGTGGATCTCGACCCCCAGGGTAATGCCACCATGGGCTCGGGCGTGGACAAGCGCCAGCTGGCGCTGTCGGTGTACGACGTGCTGCTCGAAGAGGCTTCCGTCCAGGAGGCCTCCGTGCTGTCTGACAAATGCGGCTACCGGGTGCTCGGCGCCAACCGCGAACTGGCCGGTGCCGAGGTGGAACTGGTGACACTGGAGCACCGCGAAAAGCGCCTCAAGGCCGCGCTGGTGCAGGCCGATGCCGACTTCGATTTCGTGCTCATCGACTGCCCGCCGTCGCTGAACATGCTCACCCTCAACGGCCTGTGCTCGGCCCATGGCGTGATCGTGCCCATGCAGTGCGAATATTTTGCGCTCGAAGGCCTGACCGACCTGGTCAACACCATCAAGCAGGTGCATGCCAACCTCAATCCCGACCTGCAGATCATCGGCCTGCTGCGCGTGATGTTCGACCCGCGCATCACCCTGCAGAGCCAGGTGAGCGACCAGCTCAAGGACCACTTTGGCGACAAGGTGTTCAACACCGTCATTCCGCGCAACGTGCGCCTGGCCGAAGCGCCCAGCTACGGCCTGCCCGGCGTGGTGTTCGACCCGGTGGCCAAGGGCAGCCAGGCCTTTGTCGATTTCGCCCGCGAGATGGTCGAGCGCGTGCAGCACATGCCTGCGACCCCAAAATCTGAAGCAAAATTGGCCTCCGGCGCTTGATAGATAAGCGCTAATAGCTATAAATATAATAGCAAATGAAGCCCTCCAACATCCTGCTGCTGCCCGGCTGGCAGAACTCCGGGCCGGAGCATTGGCAAAGCCGCTGGGAGCAGAGCCAGGGCTACCAGCGCGTGGAGCAGCACGACTGGATGCGCCCGCTGCGCGGCGACTGGACGGCGCGGCTCGAAGAGGTCGTGGTCGATGCCGGCGGCTCCGTGGTGCTGGTGGCGCACAGCCTGGGCTGCATCCTCACCGCGTGGTGGGCCGCGCACTCGCGGAAGACCGCCAAGGTGCGCGGCGCCCTGTTGGTGGCTCCCGGCGACGTGGAGCAGCCCGACGTGGCAGGCTACCTGCCCGGCTGGGCACCCGTCGCGCGCCAGCGCCTGCCGTTCCCCGCCGTGCTCGTGGGCAGCCGCGACGACCCGTACTGCCGCTTCGAGCGCGCCCAGGCCCTGGCCGACGACTGGGGCGCGCGCTTCGTGGACCTGGGCGCACGCGGCCATATCAACGCCGAATCCGGCCTGGGCGACTGGCCCGAAGGCCAGGCCCTGCTGCAAACCCTTGTGAAAGATTGAACGACATGGTCACCAAGAAACCCAAGGGCCTCGGCCGTGGACTCGAAGCACTGCTCGGCCCCAAGGTGGCCGAAGCGGTGGAGCAGGCCCAGGCGGCCGAAACGGGCCTGCCCAGCCAGTTGCGCCTGGACGAGATGGTGCCCGGCATATACCAGCCGCGCACGCACATGGACGAGGGCGCGCTGTACGAGCTGGCCGAATCCATCAAGGCCCAGGGCATCATGCAGCCCATCCTGGTGCGCCGCTTGGCCGAGGGCGAGCACGCGGGCCGGTACGAAATCATCGCGGGCGAGCGGCGCTTCCGCGCGGCGCGGCTGGCGGGGCTGGAGAGCGTGCCCGTGCTGGTGCGCGACGTGCCCAACGAGGCCGCGGCCGCCATGGCGCTGATCGAGAACATCCAGCGCGAAGACCTGAATCCGCTCGAAGAGGCGCAGGGACTGCAGCGCCTGATCCGCGAATTCGGCCTCACGCACGAACTGGCCGCGCAGGCCGTGGGCCGCTCGCGCAGTGCGGCCAGCAACCTGCTGCGCCTCTTGAACCTGGCCGAGCCGGTGCAGACCATGCTCATGGCTGGCGACATCGACATGGGCCATGCACGCGCGCTGCTCTCGCTCGACCGCGCGGCGCAGATCACGGCGGGCAACCAGATCGCCGCCAAGAAGCTCTCGGTGCGCGAGGCCGAGGCCCTGGTCAAGAAGATCGGTGCCGAGTTCAGCCTGGTGCCGCAAAAGCCCAAGAAGGAAAAGTCGCGCGACATCAAGCGGGTGGAAGAAGAACTCTCCGACCTGCTCATGGCCGAGGTGGAAGTGCGCGTGAAAAAGCGCGTCAAGCGCGGCGGCCGCGTGGAGGACATGGGCGAGCTGGCCATCCAGTTCGGTTCGCTCGATGCGCTCAACGGACTGATCGAACGCCTGCGCGGCGGGTAGGCCGGGGCCGCAGGGCCCGGGCGTGCGGGCAGCGTGACATATTGCGCGCGCGTCTGCCCCCTGTGCGCCGCGCCCGCACGGCGTGGGGCCGCCCGGGCCTACACTGCGGCACCCGGTCCACGCACATTTTTCCCGCCCACCATGATGTCTGTTGCCCGCCTTCCCTGGCCCTTGCCCGCGCTGCTGGCCTGGGCCGCGGCGTGGCTGCTGTTCATGGCGCTGCAGCGTTTCACCACCCCCGTGCTGGCGCTGCTGGCGGCCTGCGCGCTGACGGCGCTGGCCAGCCTGTGGGGCGGCACCTGGTGGCGGCGCGCGCTGATCGCCGCTGGATTCCCGCTTGCGCTGGCGCTCATGGGCGTGGCGGCCATCCCCGCCTGGGCCTGGCTGGTGCCGCTGGGCATGCTGCTGTGCGTGTACCCGCTGAATGCCTGGCGCGATGCCCCGCTGTTCCCCACGCCGCACCAGGCGCTGGAGGCGCTCGCCGGGCAGGTGCCGCTGGCGTCCGGTGCCCGTGTGCTCGATGCGGGCTGCGGTCTGGGCGACGGCCTGCTGGCGCTGCGCCGGGCCTATCCGCAGGCGCGCCTGGAGGGCGTGGAGTGGAGCTGGCCCCTGCGCCTGCTGTGTGCGTTGCGCTGCCCCTGGGCGCGCGTGCGCCGGGGCGACATGTGGCGCGCCGACTGGGGCGGGTACCAGCTCGTCTACCTGTTCCAGCGGCCCGAGAGCATGGCCCGCGCCGCTGCCAAGGCGCAGGCCGAGATGGCGCCCGGCGCCTGCCTGGTGAGTCTGGAGTTCGCTGTTCCCGGCGTGCTGCCGCAGGCACAGCTGCGCCTGCCCGGTGAGCGTGTGGTGTGGATCTATCGCATGCCTGCCTCTGCGGCGGAACAGGGGCCGGGATGACCGCCATGGGATTCAACACGTTTTTACACAAAAGGCCGTTTCCCAGTTCACAAGGGCACGGAAATAAAGGGTTGCATTTGCTACATTGCGGTTTGGCTATTGATACAAAGAACCAAGAAACCGAAGGCCATAGGAAATGCCATGTGCGCCATCACAGCGTGCCTGAGGGGGCACGTGCGCACGCCGGTGTTTCCAGCCCACGCATCCAGCGGCCTGCGGCCCATGGCGGCCGGGCAACGAATGGGACGGGGCGTTTCCTGGTTCGCTCATCCAACGAACTGCAAGGACTCCCATGAAAATTTGGCCACTGCCGCATGCACGGCTCTGGGGCGCGCTGGTACTGGGTATGGCCCTGACCGGCTGTGCCAACATGCAAAGCCACGACAAACTGGCGACCGAGATGCAGACGGCCGGCCAGGCCAATGGCATACCCGCAGCGCTGGCGCGCCTGGAGGCTTCCGCCACCACGGACGATGAAAAGAAGGCTCTGCTCTTCAATCTGGAACGCGGCGAGCTGCTGCGCATGGACCGCCGCTACGAGGACAGCACCGGTGCCTTCATGCTGGCCGACACCAAGGTCAAGGAATGGGAAGAAACGGTCAAGACCAACCCCAGCAAGCTCATGGGCACGGTGGGCGCCGCACTGATCAGCGAGCGCCTGAAGGTCTACGAAGGCCAGGACTACGAAAAGGTCTGGCTCACCACGCGCCTGGCGCTCAACCGCCTGGCCGTGGGCGACTTCGAGAACGCCCGCGTGGACATCAAGCGCACGCACGAGCGCGAGGCCATCATTGCCGAGTTCCGCGCCAAGGAAACCCTGGCGGCCGAGGAGGAGGCCAAGGCCAACGGCGCCACCTCGGGCAGCAAGGAGATCAACGGTTACCCGGTCGAAACGCTCAATGACCCCGAGGTGCTGGCGCTCAAGAACGGCTACTCGAACGCGCTGTCGCACTATCTCGCGGGATTTCTGTACGAAGTGCTGGGTGAATCGGGCCTGGCCGCGCCAGGTTACCGCAAGGCGATCGAACTCAAGCCCGAGACCGGTGTGCTGGAAGAAGGCCTGCGCGGCCTCGACAGCCGCACCAGCTTCACCTGGAAGCGCCGCCAGCGCATGACGGACGTGCTGTTCCTGGTCGAAGCGGGCGACGCCCCGGCACGCAAGCCCAAGGCCTTCACGCTGCCGGTGCCCACGGGCCGTGGACTGGTGACGGCGAGCATTTCCTACCCCGTGATCGAACCTTCGAACGACCCCTTGCTGAGCCAGGTGTCGGTGGCCGGTTACGACTTCAAGCTGGAAAAGGTGGTGGACGTGAATGTCATGGCGCGCCGCGCCTTGAAGGATGAAATGCCCGGCATGGTGCTGCGCGGCATCACGCGGGCCATCGCCAAAGGTGTGCTGCAGAACGAGCTGCAAAAGCGCGGCGGCCTGATTGGTGGCCTGATCGGTGCCGCGGCCTCGGTCGCCACCGAGCAGGCCGATGACCGCATGTGGCGCATGCTGCCCGGGCGGGTGTACGTGGCGCGCGGCTACCTGCCTCCGGGTGAACACCGCGTCAGCATCAATGGCCGCCTGCTGGAGCAACCCGTTCAGATCGAGGGCCAGTACGCCCTGGTGCCCCTGCGCATCTATCACAACAGCGTGCTGACCGGCAAGGTGGCCAGCGTGGGCCAGCTCCCGCTGGTGGCAGCTGCCGAGTCACCACGGGCGGCCGTGGTCGAGACCGTGGCTCCTGCCCAAAAAACCACGCCCGTCCGTCCGGCGCGTGCTCCCCGCCCGGCGGCCAAGCCTGCCGTCGCGGCACCCAAGCCTGCCGCCCAGTGAGGCAACGATCATCCCAACCCCGCAAGGAACCCACCGCATGACACCCCGCAAGACCCTGGCCGCCCTGTGCACGGCCCTCCTGGCGCTCGCTGGTTGCGCCCAGGCCCAGCAGCACGATCCCGCCACGCCGATTGCCGTGGCCTCCAAAGTGGCGCTGCGCGGCGAGGCCAACAACATCGCCGTGCGCGAGATGCGCCTGGTGCGCAGGAATGACATCCTGACCGTGCAGGCCGATCTGGCCAACATGGGCCGCAGCGACCGCACCGTGTTCTACCGCTTCAAATGGCTCGACAGCGTGGGCAACCAGGTAGGCGATGGCGAATCCTGGAAGCAGATGACGGTGCTCGGCCTGGGCGAGCAGACCGTCAAGAGCGTGGCGCCCACGAGCGCTGCGGTGGATCTGCGCCTGGAAATGAATGTGGAAACGCGCTGAAATGAAACAACACCCCCCTGAGGTGCTGCGCACCTTCCCCCCGCTCTCGCTGCGCTGCGCGCTGTGGGCATGGGGACGCCGCCAGCGCGGCGGGGCGGCCCTTGCGCGGCGGCCCTGGCCTGGGGCGCGCCAGTTTCAAGCGTTGCTGGTAGCGCGAAACGCTATGTATTACTGAGGAAATCATCACCATGACCCGAAACACCACCCTGCGCAGTGCGCTCACCCTGGCCCTTGCGGCCGGTACCCTGGCCCTGGCGGGTTGCCAGAACCTGTCGTCCCCTGTCATCCGTTTTGACCGCCAGGTCAACTACGGCGATGCCAAGGGCGTGGAGCTGGTGACCAACGAGTTCGGATCGACCGACCTGCAGATGATCGCCGAGAAAATGACCGGCAGCCTGCTGGAAACCGGCATCTTCCAGGGCCGCCCTACGGTGACCATTTCCACCGTGAAGAACAAGACCAGCGAGTACATCGACACCACCAACGTCATGAGCTCCATCCAGACGGCGCTCACCAAGTCGGGCAAGGTGCGCTTTGTGCGCTCCATCAGCCAGATGCAGCAGGGCGTCGATGAGTTGCAGCGGCAGAACCAGAGCGGCTTGTACAAGCAGGGCACCACCGCCAAGGTAGGCCAGATGACCGCCGCCAAGTACCAGCTTGAAGGCGAACTGACCAGCATCGTCAAGCAGAACAGCAGTACCAAGGACGTGTACTACAAGTTCACGCTCCAGCTCTTCGACGTGGAGGAAGGCACGGTGGAGTGGCAGGACGAAAAAGAAATCCGCAAAACGAGTAAGAGGTAGCCCCCTGAGCGGCTGTGCCGCTTCCCCCTTTCTCTCGCGCTGCGCGCGGGAAGGGGACGACGCCCTCGCTGCGGGGCAGCCCTTGCTCGGCGTCCCGCGCCTGGATCGCGCCAGTTTTTTTACCGGCATGAGCACTGCTTGTGACGGTCGATTGATTCATGACTTTCCGTCAGCTCACAAGGAGCACACCATGCAACGCAGAACCACTTTGAGCGCGGCCCTGGCCGTGATTGCCGCCACGTCGCTGGCCTGGGGCACCGCCGCCCAGGCCCAGAACGCGGCACCCAGGATCGCCGTCACCGACCTCGCCTACGCCCAGCGCGTGTCGGAATACTTCATGGCCGGAACCTACCAGCGCAGCGCCCAGATGAGTGCGCAGGGCAGCCACAGCGGTGGCTACAGCCATGGCGTGTATGGCGGTTCGGGTTCGCACTCCGGCCAGCAGTCCATGCAGGCCTCCGAGCAGGCCAGCGGCACCTACGTGGCCGGGCGCTACAGCTACATCGAGCAGCGCGAGCTGGGCGGCTACACCAATGACATCAAGGGCGCCATCCTCCAAGGCACCTACTTCAAGCTGGTGCAGGGCAAGGGCTTTGACGCCGGCAAGCCCCAGCCCACCAAGGCCGAGCAGGTGCTCAACCAGGTGCAGGGCGGCAAGATGGCCCAGCCCGTGCGCCAGCCCGAGGTCAAGGACATCATTGCCCGCATCAAGAAGGGCGAGTTCAACGGCGCCGACTACGTGCTGTTTGGCGTGGTTTCCAGCATCGAGTTCACCGACGCGCTCTCGCCGTTGCAGGGCACGACCAGCGCCACGCGCCAGTACGGTCTGCAGCTGCTGGCCGACTTCTCGCTGATCCACACCAAGACCT
The DNA here is from genome assembly GCA_024709845.1 of Burkholderiaceae bacterium. Lineage (GTDB taxonomy): Bacteria > Pseudomonadota > Gammaproteobacteria > Burkholderiales > Burkholderiaceae_C > Simplicispira. The sequence continues at coordinate 17,889 of JANJVX010000194.1, forward strand.
ACGAGATCAAGGCCGCGTTCTCGGCGCAGGGCGAGGGCAACGACACCAAGATTCTCTCGGTGCGGGGCGATATCGCACCGCCCAACCGTTCCAAGGTGATGAAGGAAACCTCGCTGAGCCTGGCGCAGGATGTGTACCAGCAGCTGGCCACGCAGCTGGGCTATACCGACGCACGCCTCTCGCGTGGCGTGCGCCCCGAGCCGCCGCCGATGCCCGGCGGTGCCCAGCCCTATCCGCAGCCGCAGGCCCCCCAGCCGCAACCGCAAGAGCAGGTCATCATCCTGCGCTGATGCTCGCAGGCCCGCCATGGCGCCCGTGCGGTCTTGTTTCCAGGCCAGCTCCGTGCTGGCCTTTTTGCTGGGCGCGTCCGTTCTGACCGGGTGCGCGCATGCGCCCGGGGCGCCCCCGCTCGCCGCGCGGGACGAGGCCTCCGGGGCCCTTCCGGCATTTCGAGCCCGGCCGCTGCCGGGTCAGACCGGCGTGACGCTGCTGGCGCTGGAGCGCGCGGCACGCGTGGCGCCGCTGCGCTACCGGGTGATCGTCATCCCTGGCTCGGGCTGTGCCGGCCTGGGGGCCTGGGCCGGGCGCTACTTCGCCGGACTGCTGCACGCGCAGGTGCTGGTGCTGCACAAGCCAGGGGTGCAACCGGGGGACCGCACCGCACCCGGACGATGTCCGCCTTCGTTCGTGGCCGGTGATGCGCTGGCGGCCTGGCAGGGCCATGCGCAGCAGGCCGTGCAGGCATGGCTGGCACGCGGGGAGATGCAGGACAGCCTGCCCACGGTGCTCGTGGGCATCTCGGAAGGGGCCGAACTGCTGCCGGGGCTGGCCCCGCAGGTGCCGCGCCTGGCCGGGCTGGTGCTGCTCTCGTCCAGCGGCCTGGACCCGCGCGAGGCAGGTGCGCTGCAGGCGCAGCGCTTGGGCGCGCAGGAAGCCTGGGCCGCGCTGGAGCGCGCCCAGGCGGGCCGTGCACCCGATGAAAGGGTGGAGCAAGGCCGCAGCCTGCGCTATTGGCGCGACCTGTGGCACTGGTCCCTGGCCCGTCCGCTGATCGATGGCCCGTGGCCGCTGATGCAGGTGTGGGGCCATGCGGACGAACTGGTGCCGCCGCAGGCGTATGCACGGTTCCATGCACTGGCGCAGGGGCGCAGTGCGCCGTTTTGTGCACGTGGCCTGCCCGGTGCCGGCCACGGCCTGCAGTCTGCCGAGCGCGATGGGGTGCAACAGGTGTGGGCCTGGCTGGAGCAGTGGGCCCGCCACCCCGGCGGCGGGCTGTGCGCGCCTTTGCAGCGTTAAACCCTAAGCCGCTGGGCCCTTTGACGGACGGATGAGCGATACCACCAGCGTGACGACGGTCAGCGGAATCACGAAGCCCATCATGACCGCCGAATAGGCCTCCAGCATCGCGTGCTGCTGTGCTGCCAGGATGAGGTAGCTCACATAGGCCACGTAGTAGCCCAGGAACACGGCGCCTTCCCAGCGCGCGATTTCGCGGCCTGACAGAAAGATGGGCAGGCAGGCCAGCGCCACGGCCAGCATGACCCAGATGTCGAATGCCAGCAATGCAGGTGCCACGGTCAGGCCCGCGCTGCCCGCCACCAGCCCCGACAGCCCCAGGCAGCCCAGGATGTTGAAGGTGCTGCTGCCCACCACGTTGCCCACGGCGATGTCGCGTTCGCCCTTGAGGGCGGCGGCCACCGATGTGGCCACCTCGGGCATGGACGTGCCTGCGGCCACGATGGTCAGGCCGATCACCAGGTCACTCACGCCCAGGGCCTTGGCAAAGGCCACCGCGGCGGTGACCAGCCAGTCCGATCCCAGTACCAGCAGCCCGAGCCCGGCCACGATGAGCGCGATCTGGACCGGCAGGCGGGCGTCCCAGGCTCCGGCGGGCGGGGGCTGGATCTCCGCCTCGAACTCGGCCTGGGCTGCCTGGGTCTCGCGGCGCGACTGGACGATCAGAAATGCCGTGTAGCCCAGCAGCAGGCCGAAGAGCAGAGCGCCATCGAGCAGGCCGATGCGCCCATCGAGCGCGAGCACCAGCAGCAGCAGCGAAGCGCCAATCAGGATGGGAACCTCCTGCCGGATGAGCTGCACATGGACCACCAGCGGGGCAATGAGCGCGCTCACGCCCAGGATGAACAGCACATTGAAGATGTTGCTGCCCACCACATTGCCCATGGCCAGGCCCGTTTGGCCGTTGAGCACGGCCCCTGCGGACACCGCCATCTCGGGGGCGCTCGTGCCGAAGGCCACGATGGTCAGCCCCACCACCAGGGGCGAGATGCCGAAGGACAGCGCCAGCCGGGACGCGCCGCGCACCAGGATGTCGGCCCCCGCCACCAGAGCTGCCAGGCCTGCGGCGAACATCAGAAAATGCATCACGAAAGCACCCGATACGAATGTGGGAAGAATGCCAGTGTGCCCTTGATCGGGCCGCGCCGTGCGGCACCGGGAATATTTCCGGCTGTCCGTGGTGCCGGCAGCGCGTCAGCCCGGCCGGTGCATGCGGAACAACTGCTCCGGCCCCACCGAGAAATAGTCGGCCGGGCCACCGCCGCGCAGGACATGCCCGGCGTTCGCGGTGTCGTACACCCCGTCCTTCAGCAGTGCCCGGCTGATCGAGACGGCCACCACCTCGCCCAGTACCAGCCAGGTGGGCACCGTCTGGCCGTCGATGCCCTGCAGTTGCACGATTTGTGTGCGGCGGCACTCGAAGTGCACCGGGCTCTCTTGCACATGGGGTGCGCCAATGTGGCGTGACGGCCCGGGCGTGAGGCCCGCCAGCGTGAACTCGTCCACCTCGGGGGGGACAGCGGCGCAGGTCTGGTTCATGGCCTCGGCCAGCGGCCGGGTGGCCAGGTTCCAGGTGAATTCACCCGTCTCTTCGATGTTGCGCAACGTGTCCTTGCGCCCGATGCTGGCGAATCCCACGATGGGTGGAACGTAGTTGAACGCGTTGAAGAAGCTGTAAGGCGCCAGGTTCAGGGCGCCCTGGCGGCTGCGGGTGGCGATCCAGCCAATCGGGCGGGGCCCCACGATGGCATTGAACGGATCGTGCCGCAGCCCATGCCCGTGGCGCGGTTCGTAGGTATGAAAATCGGATGCCATGCAAACTCCGGGAGCGTGATGGCCCCACGATAACCGCGGAAGCGGGCGCAAGCGTGGCGCCCGTGCCGTGGAGGCCTTACTTCTTGGAACTGCCGGCCGGGTCCTCGTTCATCTTGCGCCGGACCACGATGGCAAAACCCAGGATGCCCACCACCATGATGACGATGCCGGTGATGCTCATCAGCCCGTAGTCGGTCGAAAAAAGATCGGTCAACGCTTTCATGCTGCTTCCTTTAAACACACAAAATAATTGTGGTTATTCTGCGCAAGAGGGGGGCGCAGGCATTGATGCATGTCAATGGCGTTGGCCTCGGCGCTCCGCCTCGGGCTGTCCCAGAAAGCGTCCCGGCGGTTGTCCCATGGCGCGGCGCACCATGGCGCTGAAAGCGCTGGGGCTGTAGCCCAGCTCGGCCGCGATCTGGCCCATGGGACGGCGGGAGGCGGCGAGCGACACTGCCTTGGCCAGCACCACCTGCTGGCGCCACTGCGTGAAGGTGCTGCCCAGTTCCTGGCGGAACAGCCGGGCGACGGTGCGTGGGCTGGCACCGGTGTCGCGGGCCCAGGCCGCCAGCGTTTCGTGGCGCGTGGGGTCGTCCAGCACGGCCTCGCAGAGGTGGCGCAGGCGCTTGTCGCGCGGCAGGTCCACGCCCAGCTTCACGGCGTTGGCACGTGCCAGTTCGTCGCGGATCAGCGCGCTCAGATGGCGCTCGCGCAGCAGCTCGGCACCGGACAGCGGCGGGCCGTCGTCGGGCGCGGTGGGCATCTCGCGCACCAGGGCGCGCAACAGGTCGGACACCTCCAGCACCCGGCACTGGCGCCAGGCGGCCTGCCCGGCGCGGTCCACCGCCCCCAGCGCGCCCGGACCGCAACGCCCGCGCGGCTGGTAGAAATACAGCGTGCGCAGGTCGGCAGCCTCCACCATGGTCACCGCGTGTTCCACGCCCGGCGGAATCCACAGCGCGCGCGAGGGCGGCACGATGTAGGTCCCCCGGTCCACCGTCAGGCGGATCACGCCCGTGGTGGAAATGGCCACCTGCGCCCAGGGGTGGCTGTGCGGCATCACCTGGGTGTCGGCCGCGAGCTGGCGTGCCTTGGCGCGCACGGGGCGCGCGCTGTTGGGCACGAACAGGTGGGGCGTGAGCGAGCCGACATAGGACAGCGCCCGCCCCGGACGCGCAGGTGCTTCGCCGGCGGCGGCGTCGGGAAGGTTTGGCATGGTTGCGACAGAAGTTGGCAGACTATCGTAAACGCGCCGAAGCACTCCTGCCTAAGATGCGGTCCATGACCACGACCACCGCGGGCACGAACGCCCCCACCCCCCTGCGCAAGGATGCGCGCACCATCGGGCTCATTGGCCTGGCGCATGGCACCTCGCACTTCTTTCACATGCTGCTGCCGCCGCTGTTCCCCTGGCTCATCCAGGAGTTCGGTCTGAGCTATTCCGAGCTGGGTCTGCTGGTGTCGGTGTTCTTCGTCATCTCGGGCGTGGGGCAGGCGCTGGCGGGCTTCCTGGTGGACCGCGTGGGCGCACGCCCGGCGCTGTTCCTTGCCCTGGCGTGCTTCACGCTGGCGGCGCTGGCCGCCGGGTTCGCACAGGGCTACACCGGCCTGATGCTGGCAGCGGCGCTGGCCGGGCTGGGCAACGCACCTTTCCACCCGGTGGACTTCACCATTCTGAACAAGCGCGTCTCGCCCCAGCGCCTGGGGCATGGTTTTTCGGTGCACGGCATCAGCGGGAACCTGGGCTGGGCGGCGGCGCCGGTGTTCCTGGCGGGCATCGCCAGCGCCACGGGCTCTTGGCGCACGGCAGCGCTGGCGGCGGCCGTGCTCGCCGCTGGCGTGCTGGCGCTGCTGCTGTGGCAGCGCGACGCCATCGACGACCGCCAGGGCGCCTGGGCGCACCAGGCCACGGGCGGCACCGCAGCCCCGGATGAGCATCCCATGGCCTTCCTGCGCCTGCCCTCGGTGTGGCTGTGCTTCTCGTTCTTCTTCTGGAGCACCTGCGCCCTGAGCGCCATCCAGAGCTTTGCCAGCCCGGCGCTGCAGAAAATGTACGGCCTGCCGCTCAGCGCCACGGCCATGGTGGTTACCGGCTACATGCTGTGCGGCGCGGCGGGCATGGTCGTGGGGGGCTTTCTGGTGGGGCGCGTGCAGCGGCTGGAGAAGATCATCGGCATCTGCCTCATGGCCTCGGCGGCACTGCTGGTGCTGGTGGGCAGCGGCTGGCTGCCCGGCATGGCCGCGCTGGCCGTCGCGTCGCTGGCGGGCCTGGGCACGGGTCTGGCGGGCCCCTCGCGCGACATGCTCATCAAGCGCGCCGCGCCGCCCGGGGCGACGGGCCGGGTCTATGGCACGGTCTATTCGGGGCTGGACCTGGGCTTTGCGCTGGCGGCCCCGGTATTCGGCGCGCTGCTCGACTGGGGGTTCACGGGCGGAATCTTCCATGGCTCGGCGCTCACGCTGGCGCTGGGCGTGGCGTCCGCGGCACTGGTGGGCGTGGGGGTGGCGGCGCGTGCCGCGCGGCCTGCAGGGGCCGGGGCCTGAGAGACGCCGTTGGCGCTGGCCGGGCCGCCGGTTGGAATTTTTGGTGAAAATGGCTTCTAGCGCTTATCCATCAAGCGCAGGCAGCTATTGTTTGAATAGCATTTCTGGCGTGCCTGCAGGGTGTCGCCAGCCCAGCAAAAAGGCCCCGCACGCGGGGCCTTTTGTCTTGGGGACCTTGGGGCTTACTTGACGGAGGCCAGCACCTTGTTCAGCGTGGCGCTGGGGCGCATCACGGCGTCGAGCTTGGCCACGTCAGGCAGGTAGTAGCCGCCAATGTCGGCAGGTGCACCCTGCACGGCCGCCAGCTCGGCCACGATGGTCTGCTCGTTGTCGGCCAGTTGCTTGGCCAGCGGGGCAAACAGCTTGGCCAGTTCGGCGTCGGCCGTTTGTGCGGCCAGCTCTTGCGCCCAGTACAGGGCCAGATAGAACTGGCTGCCACGGTTGTCGAGCTGGCCGGTCTTGGGGCTGGGGTTCTTGTTGTTGTCCAGCAACTTGCCCGTGGCGGCGTCCAGCGTCTGGGCCAGCACCTTGGCCTTGCCGTTGCCCGTTTTCAGGCCCAGGTCTTCCAGCGACACGGCCAGTGCCAGGAACTCGCCCAGGCTGTCCCAGCGCAGGTGGTTTTCTTCCACCAGCTGCTGCACGTGCTTGGGGGCCGAGCCGCCCGCGCCGGTTTCGTACATGCCGCCGCCGGCCATCAGCGGCACGATGGACAGCATCTTGGCCGAGGTGCCCAGTTCCATGATGGGGAACAGGTCGGTCAGGTAGTCGCGCAGGATGTTGCCGGTGGCGCTGATGGTGTCCAGGCCGCGGATCACGCGCTCGAGCGTGTAGCGCATCGCACGCACCTGGCTCATGATCTGGATGTCCAGGCCCACGGTGTTGTGCTCGTGCAGGTACATCTTCACCTTGGTGATGAGTTCCTTTTCGTGCGGACGGTACGAGTCGAGCCAGAACACCACGGGCATGCCGGAGTTGCGCGCGCGGTTCACGGCCAGCTTGACCCAGTCGCGGATCGCGGCGTCCTTGACCTGGCACATACGCCAGATGTCGCCGGCCTCCACGTTCTGGCTCAGCAGCACTTCGCCCGTGGCCAGGTCGGTGATGTTGGCTACGCCGTCTTCGGGGATCTCGAAGGTCTTGTCGTGCGAGCCGTACTCCTCGGCCTGCTGGGCCATCAGGCCCACGTTGGGCACCGTGCCCATGGTCTTGGGGTCGAAGGCGCCGTGCCACTTGCAGAAGTTGATCATCTCCTGGTAGATGCGGGCGAAGGTGGATTCGGGCATCACGGCCTTCACGTCCTTCAGGCGGCCGTTGGCGTCCCACATCTTGCCGCCGTTGCGGATCATGGCGGGCATGGAGGCGTCCACGATGATGTCGTTGGGCGAGTGGAAGTTGGTGATGCCCTTGGCGGAATCGACCATGGCCAGCTCGGGGCGGCCTTCGTGGCAGGCGTGCAGGTCGCGCTTGATCTCGTCGCGCTGGCTCTGCGGCAGCGTCTCGATCTTGGTGTACAGATCGACCATGCCGTTGTTCACGTTCACGCCCAGTTCTTCAAAGGTCTTGGCGTGCTTCTCGAACGCGTCCTTGTAGAAGATCTTCACGCAGTGGCCGAACACGATGGGGTGCGAGACCTTCATCATCGTGGCCTTCACGTGCAGCGAGAACATCACGCCGGTCTTGCGGGCGTCCTCGATTTCCTTTTCGTAGAAGGCCAGCAGCGCCTTCTTGCTCATGAACATGCTGTCGATCACCTCGCGGTCGAGCAGGCTCACCTTGGGCTTGAGGATGATGGTCTTGCCGCTCTTGGTGATCAGCTCCATCTTCACGTCGCGGGCGCGGTCCAGCGTCATGGACTTTTCGCCGTGGTAGAAGTCGCCCGCGTGCATGTGCGAGACGTGCGAGCGCGAGGCCTGGCTCCACTCAGCCATGCTGTGCGGGTTCTTGCGCGCGTATTCCTTCACGGCCTTGGGTGCGCGGCGGTCGGAGTTGCCTTCGCGCAGCACGGGGTTCACGGCCGAGCCGATGCACTTGCCGTAGCGGGCCTTGATCTCTTTTTCCTTGTCGTCCTTGGGCTGGTCCGGGTAGTCGGGCAGGGCGTAGCCCTTGGCCTGCAGCTCGGCGATGGCGGCCTTCAGTTGCGCCACCGAGGCGCTGATGTTGGGCAGCTTGATGATGTTGGCGTCGGGCTGCAGCGTCTTCTTGCCCAGCTCGGCCAGCGTGTTGGGCACGCGCTGGTCTTCCTTCAGGAAGTCGGAAAACTCGCCCAGAACCCGTGCCGCCACGGAGATGTCGCTTTCGGTCACGTTGATGCCCGCAGGCGCCGCGAAAGTGCGGACGATGGGCAGGAAGGAAGCCGTGGCCAGGCGGGGTGCTTCGTCGGTCAGGGTGTAGATGATGGTTGGCTGCTGGGTTGTCATGGCGTGTCTCATGAAAAGGTATGCAAATGCCCCCGGGGCGGCGCGCACCGGAACCAAACGCGGATGGTCGCCCATTCTCCCTTCTTGCAACTGACGGGACCGCAATTTTTGCAATCTAATTTCACAATACAAAATTTAAGAGGAAAATTGTCTGCTTTTTTTGTGCCGCTGCCCGGCGGGGAGGTGTGAGCGCATGGCAGGCGCGCCTTTGCGCAACACCCATTGATGCGCCATCTGCAACAGTGTGTGGATGAATCGCCTGTTTATCGGCGCCAGGGAAGCCCCTATATTCGAGCCCATGGAGCAGACACGGCACAGTGCATTCATCCACCTGCCTGAACTGGAGGGCCAGCTGACACCGGCAGACGCTTCCGGGCTGCGCCTGACCGACGAGGTGCTGGCCGCATGGGACGCACAGGCGCGCCAGCAAGGCCTGCCGCCCGGCTGGCGGCTGTCCGACGAAGCGGTCGAGCGCTCGCGCCAGACCGTGCTGGCCGGACGGGAGGGCGAGGACCTCTGGGTGTTTGCCTATGGTTCGCTGATGTGGGACCCTGCCATCCACTTCCAGGAAGTGCGCCGCGCCCGCCTCGGCGGCCATGTGCGCCGCTTTGCCCTGGCCACCACGATCGGCCGGGGCTCGCCGGAATGCCCGGGCCTGGTGCTCACGCTGCAGCCCGGCGCCGGGGACTGCGAGGGCCTGGCGTTTCGCGTCCACCACCGGCTGGCCGAGAACGAATCGCGTCTGCTCTGGCGCCGCGAGATGATCCGGGGCGGCTACTGTCCGGCCCTGCTGCCGCTGGACACGCCGCAGGGGCCCATCCAGGCGCTGGTGCTCACGGCCAACACGGCCCATCCGCAGCACCGCCACGGTCTCTCACTGCAGGACACCGCGGCCACCATTGCCCGGGCGCAGGGCAGCGTGGGCAGCAACCGCGCCTACCTCGAACAGCTGGCCGCGCAGCTCGATGTGCTGGGCATCGAGGACGCGTATGTGCGGCAACTGGCATCCCGGGTCCGCGCCCATGGCGCGGCGCACACCCGGGCAGGGTGAGGTCTCAGCGCGGTAGCGCAAACACCGGCAGCTGCAGGTCGAATGCGATGGCGGCCAGGCGCGTGGCGATGACGGTGAAAAGCCCCGCCGCAAACGCTGCGCCGGTGGACAACTTGGCCGCCCGCAGCAGCAGGTAGACCGCGATGCCCGCGATGGCCGCCGAGGCATAGATGTCCTGGCGCAGGATCAGCGGCACCTTGCCCGACAGGAGGTCGCGCACCACCCCGCCGCCCGCGCCGGTCAGCGTGCCCATGAGGATGGTCACCAGCGGCTGGCAGCCCGCCTTTTCAGCAACCTGTGCGCCCGAGATCGCGAACAGGCCCAGGCCCAGCGCGTCGGCGATGAGCAGCGCGTGCAGGGGAATGGGCAGGAAGTGCACCCACACCAGCGTGGCGGCGATGGCGGCCAGGATGGTGTAGATCGGGCCGGAATCCCGGATCCAGAAGATCGGGTGGCGGCCCAGCAGCACGTCGCGCATGGTGCCGCCGCCCACGGCCGTGATGGAGGCGAGCACCACGATGCCCAGCAGGTCGAGCCGCGCCGCGATGCCCGCCAGCGCACCGCTGGCCGCGAAAACCGCGACACCGAACAGGTCGAGAGCGTAGAGGAGCATGGCAGTGGGCATGGGGCGCACCCTGGGCGAATGCCGCGATTTTCTAATGAAAATCGCCTCCGGCGCAATGAATATAAGCGCTAGCAGCTATAACAACAATAGCGTCCGGGGTCAGAGCACGAAGATCTTGCCTGGGTTGAGGATGTTCTTCGGGTCCAGCGCCTGCTTGATGGCGCGCATCATGTCCACGGCGCCATCGCCAGCTTCCTCCCGCAGGAAGCCCATCTTGTGGATGCCCACGCCGTGCTCGCCCGTGCAGGTGCCGCCCAGCGCCAGGGCGCGGGCCACGAGCTGGTGGTTGAGCTGCTCGGCCTGGGCGCGCTCCGCGCTGCTCGCAGGGTCGATCAGGTAGCCCATGTGGAAATTGCCGTCGCCCACGTGGCCCACCATGAAATAGGGGATGCCGCTGGCCTCCGCCTCCTGGACGCTGTCGAGCACGGCTGTGGCCAGCTGCGAGATCGGCACGCAGGCGTCGGTGGTGATGGCGGTGCAGCCCGGGCGCGTCTGCAGGCCCGCGAAGTAGGCCATGTGGCGCGCGCTCCACAGGCGCGTGCGCTCCTCGGGCGTGCTGGCCCATTCAAAGGCGTTGCCGCCATGC